>CAZNDN010000222.1:0-4889 GCA_964571815.1 uncultured Fibrobacterota bacterium
AGCAATCCCTCGTGCGGCTGCTCGTCTATTCCAACGAGCTGGAGATCGAGGGCATCGCCTGCTCCCCGTTCAGCACCTCGGTCGAGAACTCCGTGAACTTCGCCAAGGAGATCATCGACGCGTATGGCCATGTGCGATCGAATCTGGCGCTGCACGCGTCCGGCTATCCCTCGGCTTCGACGCTCGAGAGCCTCGTCAAGCCAGGGCAGACCGGGTTGAAGTGGACCGGACGAGGCGGCCACGAGGACTACCGGCAGTTCATCGGCGCCGGAAAGGACACGGATGCGTCGGAGCTGATCTACGAGATCCTCACCGACGATGACCCGCGGCCCGTCTGGTTCTGCGTCTGGGGCGGCCCGGTCAACCTCGCGCAGGCTCTCTGGAAGCTCACGCAGACGCATGGCGCCGACGACGTCGAAGCCATCAAGGAGGCCAAGGTGCGCGTGCACGACATCTGCACTCAGGACTGCACGGTCCAATACTTCAAGGACGTCCATTCGGACCTCTTCTATATCGAGGACAATGAGGTCTTCCGCGGTATGATGCGGGGCGCCGAGGACGACGAGTCCTTGATCGAGGGCGCCTGGTCGGACGCCCACGTGCGTCTCGGGCACGGTCCGCTGGGAGACCTCTACCCGTCGAGGGGCGGGAGGGGCGTCAAGGAGGGAGACACGCCCACCTTCCTCTATCTCCTGCCGAACGGGCTGCCGGGGGACTTCGAGCAACCTGCGTGGGGTAGCTGGGGCGGCCGGTTCCAGCCTGCGTCGACGGGCTCGCGCTGGTTCACCGACACCGAGGACTGGAGTTACGGCGACCCGGGCGTTGCCGACCGGGGAGAGACGATCTACCGGTGGCGCGAGGAGTTTCAGAACGACTTCGCCGCGCGCATGGACTGGTGTGTCCGCGAGTACGAAGAGGCGAATCACAATCCTGTTGCGGCTTATCATGGCGACACCTCACCGGACGTGGTCATGCTGACCGCCAAGCCGGGTGCTGATATCGAGCTGAGTGCGGAGGGGTCGTCGGATCCCGACGGAAACACCCTTGCCTGTGAGTGGTTCTGCTATGCAGAGGCGGGAACGTATCAGGGCGATGTTTCAATCCGCAATGCTGATGCGAAAGAGGCAACAGTGTCTATACCGCACGACGCGGAAAAGGGGGATTCGATTCATATCATTCTCCGGGTTCGCGACGACGGCGAGCCGAATCTCTTCAGTTATAAGCGAATTGTCATTGCGGTCGATCCGGATCACGTGCCTTCGCGGACCGTTATCCCGGCTGCATCGAGTATTCTCCCGAAAAGCTCAGTCGCACGGTCCGGCGGGCTGTTCGACATACGCGGGGTCAAAATTGCCGGTCCGCGCGGCGATCACCGCACGAGGAGCTCGATTTCGAACGGACCGGGCGGCATATACATCGTGCCGCGCACATCGGCCCGCGGGAGACAGCTCTTCACAATCGTGAAAGGAGTTGCCAATAGTCAAGAAATCAAGTGAATCGTGAACAGAATCAGGGGAACGGTCAATGCGTATTGCTGCATATTCCGTTCCATCTTAATCACTGGAGAAGGGGGTAAACCATGAGGTCCATGACGTCAAGAGCCAGGCGTCGTACTCTCGGCAGTCTGATGCTCATCGTCATGGGAGCCGCGCATGTCGCTGTCGCGGGAATATTCTACACCGACGAGGTGCCGCTGTATGCAGTCTGGCAGAAGAGCGTTACCAATACCGGGAGCTATTCCAATCCATTTGACTTCAATGAGGTCGAACTTCAGGGTGAATTCACCGCTCCCTCGGGGGAAAAGACCGACTTTTTCGGCTTCTACGACGGAGACGGCAACGGGGGGCAGGAGGGAGATACCTGGAAGATCCGTTTCATGCCGACCGAGACGGGAACGTATCAGTACTCACTCTCTTTCTCCGATGGTACGGACGTTTCCGGCAACAGCGGCTCATTCACCGTCGTTGAATCCGATCTGCCGGGCCCGCCGGCGCTGATGGGCGAGACTCCGCCGGCTTCCTGGTTCTTCAAAGACAGCCGGGGTAATCCCGTCAAGTGGAAGAGCTATTCCCTGGCCTTCACCGCCTGGAAAACAAACAACGGGGGCCACGATTTCTACGAGCAGGAGTGTGCCGATTTCATGCTGGCGGCAATCGACGATCACATGGTCAAGCAGGGGTATAACGCAACCATGCTCGAATCGCCGATCAACAGCGCAACGGGCCCGGTCGGCCTGATGCACGAAGACGGGAAATCGTATCATCTGGGATGCGCCAAGAACATGGATCTCATTGTAGAAAAACTTGCCGAGGAGAAAATCTGGGCCGTGAACTGGACCGCTTACACGACACAGCCTGGGGAAGCGCTCACCGGCGAGAACACCTGGGACAATCTCTACAATAATCGTGAGCTGCTCATGCGCTATAAAGTCGCACGTTATGGTCCCTTCTACAACTACTTCGGGTGGTCGCCGACCTGGGAAACGTGGGAGCTTGAGGATGAGACGGCACGAACGGAGGAAATCCAGAAACTGGTGATTGACTATTCTCCGTGGGAAAAGTTCCCGACCACGCATTCCGCGACACGCACCGAATGGAAGGACTGGCAGCGACTGCAGCTTCGGCAGCATGAGAGCAATACCATCGAGGACGGCAACGTGCATGCGGATGGAAGAGGTGGATGGTCGGATTACCCGTATGCGGTTGTCGGGGCCGAAGATCTGTGGGAGCAGTGCAGCGGTTCGCACGGCAATCCGAAGAACGGCGACGAAGTACGCCGCGGTGTGTGGGGGGAACTTCTGGCGGGTGTGTACACCATGTATTCGGAATGGCGGCACGGAGGTGAAGGAGCGGGTCCGTGCGGCGGTAACGGGGATGGTGAAGGAGACCAGTACAACAAGATCGCCATGGATTTCTGGTACGACAACACCCAGTGGTACACCTACACCATGAAAAACAATCTTGTCGGGAAAGGCATCTGCTCGGGCAATGACAATGCCGAATACTTCGTGTACAACCATGAAGGCGGCAACACGACAATTGACTTATCGGGCGCATCGGGCACCTACGAGGTGACCTGGCTCAATCCCCTGAGCGGTGATACCGAATCGGGAGGGGCGGTTGACGGCGGATCGTCGGTTTCACTGGAGCCTTTAGGATCAATGAGCTCGGAGTGGGCGGCACTGATCAGAAACACCTCAGCCGTGGGTGTCAAGACGTCACCGTTGAAAACCGGAGCACGGCGTCCTTTGATCGGTTTCCATGGTAATGACGTTTCCGTTGGCTTTCCAAACGGGAAAACACCGGCACATGCGGCCGTGTATTCACTCGATGGGGCGGTCATTGCCCGCGGGCAGCTTCACCGGGCATGCGGTCGCGTGCAATTGACGCTGCCGGAAACATTTTCGGGATTATGCGTTGTGCGGTTCAGTGGGAAGGGTACTGAATATGCAGTGAGAACCAATCTGATTCGGTGACTCATGGGTTGCCACGCGCTTTCTCTGTGGGAGGCTCGATGTGACGGGATGGGTGATGAGGTTTGCATGTGTCTGCCGTCGGACAACAACGTCGGCAGCACAACCTCATCCACCGGGTGCCGGGCTCATGCCGGAAAGCAATGTCGAGCACCAGCGACAACTATTCATTGAGTCTGTCCGCTGTTCCGATTTGCGCCTTTACTAACGCGATAACTACCTCCGCCGTCTTCAACGCTTTTCGGCCATCATCGCGGGAAGGCTCAAACCAGTCATCCGGACAGCGCATTGCCACCGCGTAATTCGATATCTCCGCGAATTGCTCCCTCCTCTCGACAGCATATTTGAAACAGAACCGGAGGTAAGACCGGAAAACCGCGGGATCTTCCTGAAGAGAATTTGCTGTTCCCGATTTCCTTTCCGACCAGGCCCTGCAGCTTCTCTCTATCATTATTGCGAACTATCTGCTCGCCCTCGATTCCGCGGGCGATTCCATGGTGAATTGCACCCGGAACAGAGATTCGTGCTCGCCGTGGCACAAGAATAGGACAGCACGCCGGCGCAATGGCAGGCAACAACAAACCAACGTCCCGCCTGTCCGACTCAAAGAACACAACCGGCCACAAGAGATACCTCAAACCCAACGCGCTGGAGATTCTTCGCAATATATTTTAAAAAATAGCGTCCATTTCGCGTCTCTGATGCCGAAGAGACTACTGAGGCAAAACCCCGGCACAGCGTGCATACGAGCGGTGCATGCCGCCGGGGCGCACCGTCATGGCGGCCTCGCGGAATCGCTGTGCCGATTTGGCAACTGTGCCCCTGTGAACAAGTGCCGACTATCAAACGGAGTTGCAGGAGAGTACTGTTCAATAGAGAAATGAAGACAAAGAGGCCACCTCCAACGGGTGAAAGGAGTACCCCATGCATCGTGTTATCGGCGCGGTCGGAATCATCATGACCGCAGGGTCTGTTTTGGTCTTCGGCGTTCAGATTGAGGCCGAAAGCGCCGCCTTTTCTTTCCCGGGCTCGGTGACGGTTGCGCGACGGGCACGGGCGGCGCCCGTATCCCTCAGTCCGGGAGCGTGCATTGAGAGGAACAACCTCATGCCGATCCACTACTCGGTGCCCGAGGCGGCATCGGTGTGTATTCACTCGATTGACGGCTCACTGGTAGCTCGTTTGGGTGTGAGCCAGGGGAAGGGAACGGTGATGTGGGACATATCCGCTCAGGCGGCGGGCATGTATTTCGTGTCGCTGGACACCGGATCAAACGAAGTCAAACACAAAATTGCGCTGTACCGATAAGAAGGGAGGATGCCGACATGAGACCGGGGATTATTGCGATGGTGCTCCTTGGCGCGGGATACGCGGCGGCTCAGCAATTCGATTCGGTTGTCGTGCCCCCTGCGATGCT
>CAZNDN010000223.1:0-4887 GCA_964571815.1 uncultured Fibrobacterota bacterium
CTACATAATCAGATCGGCGTCCGTAATTCATGGACGCGGTGTACCTGTGGGCAAACCGATATGCAGGTTTGGAAATTTCAGGGAAAGTATCCCGATCGTCTTGGCCTGAAGGCGAGAAGCTTACAAGGAGCCTGATGTACTCGATTTGCATCGCAGGTCTGTTTGCGAGAAGCTACGGTATAGTCAGTTATGCCAAGCACCTGATCTGCCATCTCGCGTCTTTGCCGAATCCTCCCCGTATCACCGTCTACGTTCACAAAGGGGCGGCTTCCCACTTCCGTTCTGTTCCCGATTCCTGCAAGGTGATTGTTTGCCCCTTGCGGAATTTCGTGGTGAGGCAGGTCTACTGGCATTTCATTTTTCCCTGGTCTCTGGGGAGAGAATTTGATTTGATCCACTGCATTGCAAACTCGGGGTTACTTCTGTCAAGTTTACGGCAAGTTGTGACAATCCACGACACTTATGAAAGGGTCTCTCCGGAACGGTTCGGATTAGCTAAACGAATTCTTCTCAGATACCTTGTCTCCTCAAGCGGGAAGAAGGCCAAGAGAATCATCGCTGTATCCCGGAACACTGCAATAGACATCAAGAAGTATTATGCTCATCTCTCGTCCAAGACTGAGGTGATATACAACGGGGTACCATGTACCGCCCCACCCTACTCCAGAGAGGTTGAGGACCACGAAAGACCATTCCTGTTCGTCGGAACACTGGAGCCCGGGAAAGACCTTGAATGCGTTCTTCGGGCTTTTAGCGAATACCGCAGAGGCGGGAAGAGATCGCTCCATGTGGTCGGAGCGGAGGGATGGGGTCAATCGCATCTGCCGACCCTGATTGAAAAACTTGACCTGAGGAGATCCGTTCATTTTCTGGGATATCTTTCGGACCGTGATCTTGCAACGAAGTATTGCACCTCACTTGCCTTGATTTTTGCATCCACGTATGAAGGATTCGGATTGCCCGTCGTTGAAGCTATGTGGCATGGCTGTCCCGTGATCGCAGCCCGGAATTCCGGGATTATCGAAGCGGGAGGCAAAGCTGCCCTGTTCTTTAAAACTCACGATGAGCATGATCTGGCAGGGAAAATGTCACTTCTGGAATCGGACAAAGAATTACAGGAGAGAATGAAGCGGGATGGACACACTCACGCTCAAGAGTTTGACTGGAAGCGAGCGGCTGACGCCACAATGCGTGTATATCAACAGGTAATCGCTTCCAACTGAATACTCAGCTTGGTCCACTTGCAGGGGAGTGCACAATGTCCTTTGGTGGCTTCCGACAAACCTCCAAGAAATCTATGGAATCCGGCAGCACACCGGTATACGGCCCGAAAACAGGGGCCATTTTTGAGGGAATGGAGGTTAGCCTCTGAGCTCTTCTGCACACAAAGGACTGATAACTACTTGGCCACAGATGTTGATACGAGCACGATAGTCCAAACCACGCTTGCAATGCTGGAAAGAAGAACCACGGTATCTTTGAAAAACGTCCAACGGCGGAACTGCTCCCTCTCGGGAACAACAATGATATCACCCGCTTCAAGTGTCTCTATTTCTCTTAGTTGAGACTTATTACCAAACTTTCTGATAACGAACACATTCAACCGATCAGCTTTGCTGGTATAGCCACCAGCCTGCCTGATATAGCTATGGGGGCTAAGACCCTCCTCGTAGGGGTAGGAACCGGGACTCGCGACATTGCCGCTGATATAAATCCGAGTTCTTCGCAATGGCACCACGATATGATCCCCATTCCTGACCATGATGTCGCCCTTCTCTTTAGAAACAGGAATGACAGCGTGATCACCAAGTACTCCCACACGATAGAGTGAAGCACCTATTCCGGGACGAATCGAAACTCCTTGCGGCCCCAAGACCCCTGTCAGATCTGGTGAGATGCCTCTTCTTTGACCACGCCCATCCCCGACAACCATATCCGACCGTATGGCAAATATGGCCGCGCTGTCAGCATTGTGCCCAATCCCCCCAGCAAGGTGGAGAAGTTCGCTGACAGTGGTCTCTCCCTTCAGGATAGGATACTGGCCTGGCCTGGCCACCTCACCGGAAATCCACGCATAGTGGTATTCCGCATAGTTTGGGCGCGGACAAACGACAATCACATCCTTGTCGGCAAGAACTGTCCCAGACATCTGTCCGAAGCGGGTCAGCGTCTTGACTGCTCCGCTGTTCTTCCTGACAAGAATGTGGTTCGTATCGGCCGAAGCGTCGTAAGGGAAAAGGCGGAGAAACTCTGCCAGCGTCTCGCCTCTCCGGATGGGGACAACACCGCGTATCGGAGACCTGATCGCGCCTAAAATACTTACCCTCATCGCGGCAAGCCGAATTGATATGTTATCTCCCGGATAAAGGTATGGGTTCTGATCAAGCGAATCTGCAAGGATGAAACTGAGAAGATCGTAGCGGTGAGTTACTTCTCCATTTCGAACGTGCACATCGCGCAAGTCCACATTGTGGAAATCCGGCAGTTTGTCTCCATTCGCTTGCTTTATCACATCCAAGAGTCGGAGATTCCCCGGGACTTGATAGGTACCGGGGGTAATTGCACCGCCACTGACATTGACGCCTACGCTCTTTACTCGGGTCAACGCAACGAATATCTCACCCGTACTACCCGTACGAACTCGGATGAATTCAGAGATTGAGTCTATGCCATGGCTCAGGGGAACTCGTTTGCCAATCTCGACCAAGCCCACAGCCGGAATAAACATTTCCCCGTTCTGATTGACTGTGCCACAGTAGTCCAAGGAAGGAACATCGGCCATAGTTATCTCAAATTCGTCCCCGGGCCCGATCAAATATCGATCCGGGTCAACTGAAAACCCCTCTGAGAATCCTGTTTTCTCTGCCTTCTCTAACGGATTCTGCGAACTGACTGCCCTTAGCTGCTTCTTGAGGCTTGACAAGTCCCCCGGTTGGCCAAGCAGAAGCTGAGGCGTTAGTAGAAGCACTGCAAAGAGAAGTACCGACGGGAAATGCCTATGGAAGTTCAAAACCAAAACCATACCTTTGAATGAAAAAAAACTCTATGTGCGAAAAAAGGAATTCCCCTCGCCGAGCAGCAAAATAAATCATGAGTATTGGCAAATCTACCTTCGGCCATGAAGAAGTCAAACTGCCCCCTCGCGCAATTCAATACCATACCATTACACTCGCCTCTGCTTGAACTGCCCTGATGCCAATACACCGGACACGGCGTAGCAGTCTTTTTGCGCGCAATATGAGAGCCAAACTCACGGGCGTGCTGTGATGGTGAAGCAGGAATCCGAATGATCGCATTGGTCCGGACGCATGTACTCGCACACCCTCACGAATACGCATTCAGAGACCCAGACCAAGCCGGTCGGCACCCAACGATACAAGCCCCATGCAGCATCGTCCCACCCTATGGAGCTGTCGGCGATCGGTGTCCAGTTCTTACCGTAATCCGTTGAAGCTGAAAGCACAACATTCTTTGTCGAAGCCTTTCTTGAAGTCCAGGCGACGCTGATTGTGTCGCTGACGGCATACGCTTCTCCCCCGACCGGAGATACCAGCTTGACATCCAGGGTTTCTGTCGATGTGACTTCGGGGTTGTATTCGTACGTAACCACAGCGGTAAGGCTGGGACGTGCCGACGACGAGAACGCCTGGGCATGAATGCTCACGAAACGATCCACATATAAAATCAGTGAATCCTCGAAAAGGTCCGACGCCCTACCAGGAGTCGAACCGTCAAGCGTGTACCGTATTGTCGCCCCCGGTGTCATGGAACGCATACTAACTGCAATTGCCGTATCATTGCTGAAAGTAGTGCTGTACGGTTTGATGATCGGCTTTCCCGTTCTATTCGGCGAAACCCTTAACTTTGCCGGGTATATGTCCCACAACGCACCTTCCCCAATATAAACATTTGTATGGCTTAGTATGTCGTGAAGCCACCCCTGTCTCCCATCCCCGGTAAGCATGATCCATTGTCCGTACTGATGGGTAAAACACTGCATCGAGAACTCACCTTCGAAGGGGTACCGCACTTCCATCAGTTGCTTTCCCGTTCCGAAATCGTGGAGGCTGTATCTCGTGTGGTCGGCGTGATTCCTTGTACAGGCCATGCCGTCGGGAGAAACTGTACCTTGACAGCCCTCGCCCAAGCACCGCTCTTCGCCTCCAATTTCAATTGCCCATGCGGTGAAGCCTGTGACTCTGCCGCTATCCATGGAGCACGCCGCCCGCTTCCCATCGGCCGATATTGACGCCATGAAGATACGCTTGCTCGACGCATGCACGACTTCTCGCGTAGCAGTCCCCAGTTTGCTTCTGAATATATAGGGCAAAGTGTTCTCAGACCAGTAGAGATATTCAACGCCGCCGAGGCGGATCCAATTGAGTCTGGGTTGTCGCCAAGTCGCTCAGGGGACCCCAGTGCTTCTTGGGTTGGATCCATTGCATCCGGCAATGTAAATTTCGTCCTGCTTTGAGTAGGCAACCCTCTTCCCGTCCGGTGAAAAGACCGGCCCCATACAAAGTCCCGTATCGATCGTGATCTCGGTATCGTTTATCATATCAATCAGTACAAGTGCCCCCAGCCGAAACCATTCAGGCCGGATCATCAGAGCTCTGGCAGGTAGGGCCACGGTCGGCTCCAGCCTCTCGATCGATGTCGGTTTCTGGCAGGTCAGCCCTGCCATGGCCAACACCACAACCATCCCTCGTCCTGAAACAGCCGCCGATCGCGCCTTCAACCAGTTTCGCATAGCGGATAGTTGAAACATTTCTTGCCTCATACCCACTGAGATTTGTTCGAATGCTTCGCTGAATTACAGATCTATCCACCACCTCCGGCATTCTAATGCTTCTAGTAATTCCCACATGCTTGCCCTGAAAATACTAG
>CAZNDN010000224.1:0-4881 GCA_964571815.1 uncultured Fibrobacterota bacterium
TCCGCGGAAACCTTCGACGACCCGGTCCCCGCGCACTCAGACAACCCGGGTCTGATCCGACACAAACGCACAAATCTCATCAAACGCCTGCCGTGCCTCGGTAAACAGCGGCGAGAGTATCGGAAATGCGTGTACCATCCCGGGCCACTCCCTCAATAGCACCTCCGATCCGTCTCGCCTGATCTTTGCCGCCATGTTTCGGCAATCATCCAGGTGGATTTCGTGTGAGCCGACACAGATCAGAATCGGCGGCATATTCCTGAAATCACCCATCAGGGGAGAAAGCGGCGCCCGTGAAGCATCATTGTCGGCAATGTACATTCGGGTCCATGTGTCCCAGGAGCCCATGGGCGCGATATCCTTCGGGGCATTGCGCCGGAACGAATCCGCTCCGCACCGCAAATCCGTGACCGGGGAAATGGAAAACGCCGCCCGGGGCAGTTTCATGTTCCTCGCTTTCAGCGCAAGAAGCAGAGAGAGCGTAAGCGTACCGCCGGCCGACTCGCCGCCCACGACAATATCTTCCGCATCGTACCCCTGCTCCACAAGCGCCCCGTATATTGAAACGCAATCCTCCAGGGCAGCGGGGTGCGGGTGTTCGGGAGCAAGCCGGTAGTCGAACACCAGCGACCGCATCCGCGTCTGCTTCGCAAACTTCGCCACATGCATTCTGTGGGTCGTACATGAACCGGAGATAAATTCGCCTCCATGGACATACACCAGTATCCTCTTGTCGATTGCTCCCTCGGGTACAATCCACTCGGCGTTGATTCCCGCAATCTCCGTCGGTTCCGCAGTGACCCCCTTGGGCATTTTCATCTTCGCGGTAGCCCTGTCAACGTCTTCGCGAAACCGTTCCACCGAGAAGCTCTCGTCCACCACCTCCGGCTTGAGTTTCAGTTTCAGCAGGTGCCGGTTTCGCAGAAGCCATATCACGATCCTGCTTCGTATGCTCTGCATGCTTCCCTCCTTGTTGGTAGGCTATGTGCCCGATTTCACCGGTCATTACCGAGTCTTCATGATATTGACAAACCGCGTGTTGCTGATCGGATGATGACTGACAATGTTTCCGTTGTGCACGATACAAAACGTACCGAACGCGCACGGGCTGCGCTGCGCCGATTCGGCATCGGGAAGCTCCACCAGTGCGGGCTTGAGTCCCATCTCCCGTGCCGTCTTCATGATCGCATCGACATTCTTGACCGAATAGGGGCACTGGGCCGAGCGGATCACGGTCAATCCGTTCGCATACTCCCCGGTTGACATCTCTTTAAACGCGGGATCGCGGGATGTGTGGTCGAATTTCAGCGCCAACAGCTCAAAATCGGGGTTTGCCCGATCGACTACCGCAAATCCCTTTTTGACAAAGATATCCTTCTTCGCCATGAAAGACCCTTTTCGCGTGACAACCGCGACACCGTATTTCTTTGCGTCCCGTGCTTCCCCTATGCACTCATCGAGCAGTGCCGAAGCGAACCCCTTTCCTTTGAACGCCTTCTTGAAACCCACGAAGATACAGTGTATGAACAGATAGCCGGCGGCGTCCACGGGACGGTGGGCGTACTCGCCCGGAACGTACTCCAGCATGCCCTGATACCCGCCGGTTGTGGAAACAAGCACCTTGATCCGCAAACCCTTCGGGTAGTACTTCCCGAACCATTCGATCTTCCTTCGCAACTCCAGGTGCTTTTCGACATCCTTGTACCCGCACACCCCGTAGTCAGCGATGTTCTCGGGGGCAAGGTCGATGATCTCGATATCCCCGGCACGCCCTGCTTCCGTTTTCATGGCACATTCTCTTTACTGGTCGGGAGCTGAAATGTAGAATGCATGACTACCTCGATTCGATCCGCGATTGTTGTCCTCCAGTGTTTATCTGTGAAACAGAGTTGCCGCATGCACATCGCCATGTTCGCTACGCCTCTCCCCAAGGAAAAAATCCCGCCGCGCTCCGGTTGGCCGGGTACGACGTGTGCGCGGTCGCGGTCATCGAGAACAGGGTCTCAGGCCGGCATCACCCGATTACCTCGCGATCCGTTTCCCTCACTATCCGCGAAACCACTTCATCGTGCGTGCCGGATCCGCTATCTATGGTTATCTCGCAATACCGCTCGTAAAGCTTTGTTCTCTCCAGGAACAGACTGTCAAACGTCTGATCCGGCGGCGCGGCAATCCCCCGTTTGTCGTAGTTATCGATACGCCGAAGAAGCGTTGCTCGATCAGCCCTGAGATATATGATCGTTCCATTCTCGCGCAGGTGCATCATGGCTTTCTCACTGTAGGCTGCGCTCCCCCCGGTGGCGATCACCGCATTGCCCGCATCAAGAGACAAAATGACATCTTCTTCGATTTTCCGCAGCGCCCGGTATCCAAGCGTGTCCACGATCTCCTGCAATCCCGATCGCCTGCGTTGCTGAATCAGAATGTCGGTATCGACAAACTCCATGGCAAGCTTCTTCGCAAGCAGCACCCCGACAGTACTCTTCCCCGCGGCAGGCATGCCGATAAGTACGATATTCATCACTTCCGCCCGATAACCATCGTTGAACACACCGTCTTGTTTTCAAGAATGTCGTTCTCACTCTCCTGGCTCTCAATATAATCCTGGAAGAGTCTCTCCTTTTCGGGGTACTTCCGGATCAGTTCCCGACACCGCCTGCTCAGTTTGTCGAAGATGTAGTCATCCGAATCCCTGATGTTCCCGGGCGCAGTGATATATTCCTCGATCAACCGCATCCCGGCCGCATCGATCTGCTCCACAACCCTGCTCCGCGTCGTCATCATCGGATGACGGTAGTCGCTGTCGTCCTCGATGTAGCCGTCGTCCACAACGAAAAGCCCGCTCGCCTTGACGCATGCCGACAACGTTGTCAGGGTCGTATAGTAATCACCGAAAACAGGTCCGATCGCGCCGAGGATTACGATATCATATCCCGACAGGGATTTCACCTTTTCCCTGATATCGCCGGTTTCAAATGTGCAGAGATGCTCGACCCCGTATTCCCGCGCTTTCCGGCGTGCATCTTCAATGAAGGCGGGGATCGCATCAATCCCGTAACATTCGTATCCCAGGCGTTGGGCCACCCTCACCGACACCGCACCCTTCCCGCAGCCCAGGTCCAGCGCCTTCAAGCCTCCGCGATTCGGTGCGTGTCCTTCGATCAGTCTGATTATTACTTCGGGGTCCGCGCCGATCTCCCACAGATCCTGGAGAATGTAAGGCAGGTAGGGGAAGAGCCGGATGTCGGAACCATCCATGGCAGTTACGACAGTCTCTTCGATTGATTTCATTGTCAACGGTCGGATTCCACCGGGATAGTCTCCATGCCGGATTTCACACGGCCGCACGCTGCCCGAAGTTGGACATCAACATTGCGTTACTGCAATGCGGATCCAGCCGCAATCGAACCGACCCGTGCGCAGCCGACAAAAAAAACCTCCGTATAGCTTTGCCACAAAATACTTCACCCGGCGGCGAGGTTATGCCTGCCCAAGTGCCACCGGCGGACTTCCCCGCCTGCCCCCCCGGAGAGAATATGCGAGATTCCGTACCGCACCTGCTCTCCCGGCAAGGGCTCCCGGGTCTCCGAAGCCGGGTTGTCGCATCGGACGAAACGCCCCGGCTCCGGTTTCGACCCGCTTGCCTTCCCGGATACTATTACCTATATTGGTGTGCAGCCACACCGGCCGCACCATACACGAACAGGGAGCCCTGCCCATGCGAATCTTTCCGGTGCTGCTCTGTCTCCTGGCAGCCTGCGACATCTTCCGTTCCACCCCCACGGAGCCGTCGGTAACCGAAGTGAGCGTTGAACCCGGGTACGGAACGGAAACGCTGTACCTGGGCATGAAACGAGGCGCGGTTTCCAGGGCTGTCGGCAAGCCCGTGGATACGCTTTCGGGACGAGTGGGGTACCACGACGGTGAAGGGGCGTACCGCGTGGTGTACAATTCCGACGGGGCAAGCGAACGCATTGAATTCTATCACCGGGGAGCGATACGGTAATCCTCAATCTTTTCTACCGAAGCTCAGGGAATGCTTCATGGGGCACCTCCTTCCTGGCCGATACCTTCGAAGTGACGGGGTCCACCGCGGATGATCGCAGGACGGAGACGATTCATGCCGGCGGCCGCGATGATTTCCGGGAGCAGGGCGAACTTCGCCTGGTTGTTATGAATTCCGGCGGGAACACGCTGTTGGATACGGTCCCGGCAACGATTCGCATGGAAAGCAGGCTGCACGATGCGCTCTGGACGGTGAAGAACTTTGCTGTTCAGTCTCCGACCGACAACGACAGAGACGAGAAATACAGCGCCTATCAGGTTGCCCGGGATGTCGATATCGAGGCAGCCGGAACCGACACGACATGGGATTCGGTATACGTCAAGCTGTACCGGGGGGTCTACAATGTCCCGTCGCAGTCGTATCTCTATCTTCTCTACATGACCACCGAGCACTTCGTTGTCACCGAAGCGGGTGGAGATGATGTCTATATCGAGTACCCGCTTGCACAGGATGCGCTGATGGTGAAATGGCGACTGGAAGTATTCAACTCATACGGACTCCACGTGGCTTCCGACACCCTGGATACCTATATCAGCGAGGAATCCGGGACAAACGACCGGGGCATGTAGTCATGAGCGTAACTACCCCTCGACAGCCACGCACCACGGCGACATCCGGAGCCGCGACCGGCAAGGGCGTGGCGCTGCGGGCAGAGTGCCATATCGTGGACGTACCGGGCCGGGACGATACCTGGGTGATCTACTTTCCGCTTCAGTCGCTGGCGTTTCTGGCAAATGGTGAGGCCGCCGCACTCTGCAAGGCAATGCGCGAGGGCAAGGTACGCGGCCGAACGAAGCCGCAGCGAGAACTGATCG
>CAZNDN010000225.1:0-4871 GCA_964571815.1 uncultured Fibrobacterota bacterium
CTTTCAAACTTGATCCTTGACCTTCCACTATTTTTTCTGTTGGTCGATCAAACTCCAGGTTGCTTCTCAGCAGTACGAGGTGGGGTCAATGGCGAAAACGCCGACATGCGCCCGGGGCGCCGTACTCTTGATCACTCTGCTTGTCGTGTGCGGACCGGATCGCGATACGCGAGCCAAATTGCTGTTCAACCAGGGTGTGCGGGCGTTCCGTGAAGGCAATTTCCGGGAATGCGTCGAGCTCAACACCCGGGCAATCGAGTTGTACGGCTGCTACGCCGATGCGTATGTGAATCGGAGCGGGGCGTGGTTCAATCTTGGCGAGCTGGACAAAGCGCTCAAGGATTGCGACAGCGCGCTTGACTGCAGGCCGAATCACGCCGCGGCGTATGCCATGCGGGGCCGAATACAGGTTGCCGCGGGCGACAACCAGGCGGCCGTGCATGACCTCTCCGTCGCTCTTTCGGCAAACGAAGACGACGCCGACCTGCTGCAGCTTCGTGCAACCGCGCTCTCGGCAGTGGGCCGACACGAGCAGGCACTGAAAGACTGGGGACGAGTGGTTTCGCTGCGACCGCAGCAGGCCTGGCCGTACGTGGGGCGCGCCGAGGCCTTCTTCTACGCGGGGCGGCACCGGGATGCGGCCCGGGAATGCAGCAAGGCGCTCGCTATCGACTCCCGGGCGGTCACGGCCTACGCACTCCGCGGAGCTTCCCGGCTGTCAATGGGGCTGCACGAACAAGCCTTGTCCGATTTCCGCACGGCGCTCTCCCTGGAACCCAACCATGCACTGACACACATGTACCGGGGTATCGCCCATTTCAATACCGGTACATACGACAAAGCAGTTGAGGATTTCGATCGAGCACTGGCGCAGCATATCAATCCCGCGCTGGTACACTGCTACCGCGGAGCGGCGTACTACAACCAGGGGAATATCGCCCGGGCAATGGCCGACTACGATACCGCGCTTTCAATGGCCCCATCGCTGCCCGAGCCCCGGATATTCAGGGCAATCCTGTTCCAGGGCCTTCAGCGGCACGAGCAGGCGCGAGAGGACCTCACTGAAGCAATCAGGCTCGATTCCACCAATGCCCGGGCCTTTCGGCTCCGGGCCGATTCGTATGAAGCTCTGGACAGCACGGAGAAGGCCCGTGCCGACAGGGAAAAAGCCGCGTCCCTTTCAGGTGATTCGACCCGTTCGGGCTTCATTCTCGGTCTGGACTGAGTGCCGTGAGCTTGCCGGCACATACCCGCGATCCGGAGAACAATGCTCTGCCCCAAAACAACGATACCACCCCGCAGAAGTTGGACGCACCCCTCAGACAAGCGGCCGTGAATATGCACCGTGCCGACAACCGGGAGCGGCTTCCACTGCACATCGAACTCCCGCCGCGCACGCGGCCGGTGGCGATTATCGGCGCCGGGACGGTGGTCGAAGACGGACACCTGCCGGCGTACCGGCAGTTGGGACTGGATATTGCCGGTATCACCGACCGTGACTACGGCAGGGCACGGGAGGTTGCCGAGCGGTTCGCTATCGGCCACGATCGTGTCTTTGCCTCGACACACGAGCTGCTGCGCGCCGCGCCGGAGAACGCCGTGATCGATATCGCAACTCCCCCGGCCGCCTTCACCGGGATGCTCCGTGACATTCCCGACGGCCGCGCGGTGCTGATCCAGAAACCCATGGGCGAAAACCTGGAGACGGCGCGCACAATCGCGGCACTGTGCAAACACAAAGCTCTCCAGGCCGCGGTGAATTTTCAGCTCCGCTACGCCCCCGCGGTGCTCGGTGCGAACGCACTGATCGCGGAAGGGAGAATCGGTACGCCGCGGCGTATCGAAGTGCAGGTGAACTATCCCCCGCCCGACGAATGGGGCACGCAGGAAGCCGGCGGCTACGACACATCACGGTACCGCTGGGAGTTCACCCGGACGCATCCACACCCCCACCTGTACTACTCATTTGTCCACCTTCTCGATCTCCTGCGCGCCTTCCTCGGCGACCCGCGCACGATTGCCTCCTCACCGGAGACGGTCCCCGACAAGCTGCTCTCGCTTCACTGCCGCCAACTGCGGCTTACGTTCGACGCGGGGAAGGAGGCTACGGTCGGATGGGCGCTGGGAGATACGCCGGGCCACTTCTTCACCATCATAGGACAACGCGGACGAATTCGCCTCTCGTTCCCCGTCAGCTATCCCAATACCGGCCCGGACACGCTCGAGCATCGGCCCGGGAACTGCTCTCTGGAGAAGGCGGAATCGATTCCGGTTGAGGGTGCATGGTTTCCGGAGGCGTTTCGCGGGACCATGGCCGCCCTGCAATGCCGGTGCGAAGACCCCGCTTACCTGCTGCCTACCCGCATAGACGAAAGCCTGAGAACCATGATCGCCCTCGATGCGGTCGTGCGGGCCCTGGACAAAGAAACCGTGCCAATCGTCTACTGAGTGCCGCTGTTGGCTACTCACACCGTCGAAGGACACGGGGGTTCGCCGGCGGCGGAACCCATCGGACGTTGCGCCCGGCAACGGTCCGAAACGGTAGGATCTATGGAATCCGCAGGTTCCCGGCACCGGCTGTCCTGCCCGCGCGAACGGTCACACTGGTGCGGTTGCTTGACGAGAGCACCTGAGGCGTTTGCAGGTCCGATGACGGGCTCAGGGCGGAGGCCTGTATCGAGTACTCGCCCGGGGGAACGGGGCTGAGGGAAAATGCTCCCGATGAGGGAACTACCGTATACAACGCCGTGCCCGGAAGATAGACAAGAACCGGGGTTGAGTCGCCCTGCGTACTTTCGACCGTGCCCGTGATTGTCCCCGAGGCGATCAGGCTGAAGGCACGGGAGGAATCACCGGCCGTCTCGCTCACCGCGATGTTCTTCACCACTGCTCCGAATCGGCTGTCCGGCGACGATACCACGAGGGTGTAGGTATCCGGTGCGAGAGAGTCGAAGCCAAAATCCCCGTCGGCATCGGCCGCGGTACTCCGAGCCGTGCCTTCCCCCGCAACCGGCGTGTACGTGTCGGTGCTGAGATAGATGCGCGAAAACGACGGCGCCGTGCCTTGGATGCGGTTCGCCGATGCGCTCACCGAGCCGTCGCCGTTGGTCGTCTCAATACCCGAAATCCCGCCGCTGCCGCAGCCCGGAAGCGCAAGGCCCGCGGCACACGCCACAACACTACCCAACTGAACAATGTCAACGGCTTTCATCGGTACCATCCTCCCGGGCGATGCGGCGTGAGAGGGGAAAGAGCTGCAGATTGAGCTGAAACACCTGCTCCGGCGTCCGGTCCGACTCATCCAGGGCCAGGATCTCCCGGCGCGTGCGCTGGATAATCCGACGGACCTTCCGGTACGAACCGGCCGACAAACTCAACGTCAGCGTCGACACGTCGCGCTCGTTCTGAGGTATGCGCTCCACGGCGTCCTTGCCCATCCCCGCCATGGTCGCCTGAAACGACTGTATCGCCGCGCCCCGCCATGTTTCGCCGGTGGTCAGCGAAGGATCGATTGTCTCGTAGCCACGGCCGCCGCGGCGGCGAATGAATCCGTTGCTCTCCAGCAGCTCGAGGGCCTTCTTTGCCTTGAATGCAGTGATCGGTGGGTTGAGCAGGCGACCAAGCTCCGCGGGATCGTCGATATCGGGCACGGTTCGAATAAGCTGGTGAAGCGCGGGATAGTACCACTTCTCGAAGAAACGGTAGTGCTCGCGACCGATGACCGCCCGTTGACGGCTGCGAAGACGAAGAATCTCTTCGTAGCAGGCTCGCTTGGCGGATTCATCGCTGGTGCGGGCCAGTTTCACCAGCAGCGTGAAATACTCGCTCTGGCGTTGGCGCAGACCGAGGAAATCGATAAACCGGGGAAGAAGCGAGGGACCCAGGTGGCGGGTGCCGTTCATGATACGGGTCAGAGTGCCTGAGTTGACACCCAGTTTTGCCGCCGCGGCCCGAAGGGAAAAATGCGGATTGCCCCTGCGCTTCTCCTCAAGCACGTCCCGGATAAAACTCCGGTAGTCGCTGTATGCGTAGATGGTGGGCATACCACGCCTGCCTCAGCGGCCCGGAGCCGGCTGTACCTGTCTGGCCGCGGGACCGATCGCATGGGCGGGACGGAAATAGACTCCCGCGCGAACCCCGACCGATTCCATGGGCACCCGTCGCCCCAGCGGCGAAAAGATCGCCTGTCCACCGCCCCTTGTAGCTGCCCGGTAAGCACGCATCGAGCGAAGTGTCGCTCGCCGCCCGGCTCGTGTCGGTCCGATTTCGATTTCAAGTACGTTCCCGTCGGCGTCAACCAGCGACGCTTCCCGAATCACCGGCCCCTGCGCACTCCCTCCGGCCTGGTGCAGCGGAATCGACATCCACACAATTACGGCATTGTCGCCGATGTCCACGGTCGAAGCGGCAACCACCATGACCGTCAGCTCGTTGGCCGCGGTATCCACCATCGCGCTGAATGCCGTTTCGGGCGTGGGCGAGGATATCAGGGCATCCATGACAGCCACCTCCGAGGGATCGTAGGAGAGGACCATTTGAAGAGATCGAATGGTCCCGATACCCCTGCCGGTTGCCGTCCACTCGATACCCTCATCCCCCGCCGCAACGCTCGACACGACCCGCGGCGCGGCCGACACGAAACACAACGCCGCCGCCGCACAAACGACCAGCCCCGCGGACCTCACCCGTCCCTGCGCCGAACATCCCTGCATAAATTATCCACCTCTCTGGTTTCCCCCCGGGCCTTTTTCCCTTGTCCTCGCCACAGCACTCCACCGCGCCCATTCTTGTCCTTCGTCCCCCCCTCCACCTCGTGTCGCACCGTCGCCCTCAGCCGTGTTTGCCCCACAACCAAAACGTATCACCCCTCT
>CAZNDN010000226.1:0-4868 GCA_964571815.1 uncultured Fibrobacterota bacterium
TTCTCGGGGGATGCGATGAGAAACTCGCCGTGTTATCTCCGCTTTTCTGTGATCCTGCAACGGATAATGTATTTTACCGGCAGACAGAAGGAATAGGGCATGCAGGAAAAAAAGAATCAATCGCCACGATCAAAGCCGGTTTATTCAATACCCCGGCATGAGCATATCGATGACGGTCTTGAAGATCGTTTCAAGAATGCGTGGGAAGTCGCGTTTCAGGCGGCAAAACTGCTTCGCGCCGTGTGCCATGCCGAAGAAGTGAGATTAGCGGGTTCGCTCTTGAGGAGAGAACGTTTTCATGAAGAATCGGATATAGATTTGCTTGTCAGCAATTTTGGCATGCCCGAGGCATTTGACAGCAGCGAAATAATGGACCGCTTTTATCCGTGGCATATCGACGTTATCCCGCTCAAGGCTGTCCCTGAGGCAAAGCGTAATTATCTCTTAAGCAGGAGTGTTGCGCTTGAGACCTGAAAAAAGAAGACACGCCGCTTATGCCTCGCTCAAGGCTTTTTTCGAGCAGGAAAGAGGTCTTATGGACCAGACACTTGCCCTGCTTGATGACCTGATAAAAAACAACCCGCACGGCAGCGCCAAACATGAGTTGCGAGCGGAAGCTTCTTATAGTCATGATATTTTCAGTTCTATCGAAAACATTTTCCGGGAAGTCGCGGAGGAATTGAACAGCGGGATTCCCCGCGGAGAAATGTGGCATAAGAAGCTGCTTCTTGAAATGAAAAACTCATTTCCCGGCGAGAGAGACGCTGTAATATCCGAAGAGCTTTTCGACAGATTGGAAAAATGCCTTAAATTCCGGCATCTGGTGCGCAACAGCTACGGCGTAATGCTGGATTCCAGCAAAACCCGCGAAATTTCCTTCCTCACTCTTGAATCCGCCGGATTATTTAAACAGCAGTTCAATGATTTTCTTGATAAGCTGGAAAAAGATAAATAGCGCCGTCAATTGTGGAAAAATGAGAAACTCACCTGCGTTTCTTGTACCAGTGGAATCCAAACAAGAAACCGGGGGGCAATTCTATGGATGGAGATGTTCCCGATGCGTGTCCGTATGACACGGCTGTGTGCAAGCGATGCATCGACACGAAGAGCCTCAGGGCCGGGCGCCACGAGCGGACCAGGAAGAAAAAGATCGAAAATATCGCGGGCCTGAACTGAAACCCGCCCGGCAAGCGCATTGATTGTCTGCGGAAAAGCGGCTTGAGCGCCATAGTGAGGGCATATAAAGGGCGTCAGGCGGTATCGACGCAGGGTCTGCTGATCGACATGCTCGACACACACACCCAGCGGCCTTGCCGGCAAGGGCTGTTGCCCGAAGCATTCCTTATCAGGTCAGTCATTCCAATGGGAGCCCCAAAACGGCTTCAGACGCTCGTGGACTCCTCAATTCCAATTGTCGTCACCCCCGGGTCCCAATTCTCGTTCACCATGAGGTGGCCGACACCCTTTCGGCAGACTCACATGAGGCCCTGAGGCAACTTCCCGTCCTGCCCCTTGTCAACACGGACAAATTCCCCTCATCCTGCGCCATACTTCAGCGCAAGGAACCGGACAACCGGCTCCCCGCCGACTACGATGGTGCATTCCTGCCCGAGCCGGCCCGGCTCCAACAGCGTAGCGCCGAAGCGTGCGCAGATCGGAATGGGCTGAATAGATGGCGGCGAGAATACGCACGTTTGCGCAAAAACGACACGGATTGCCTGATCGCGCACGTTCACTCCCCCCGGGGGGAGCCCGAACTCAAAGGACTACAATAACTCGGGGGGGATACCGGCAAAGCATTTTCAGCAGGGGTCTAAGGGGTGCGGCGCACCCCTTCCAGAATATCAAAACATGTCTCAACCGGTCGAAGGAGGCCGAAGAAACGTTCAAGGTTGAGCCATTTGCATTTCGTGTCCTTGACCGCGCCGTAGTAGAAGTTGAATCCGTCGATGTAGACAATGCTGGATTTGGGCATGGGGGCCTTTTGGAGGGACAAAAAAAAGGTAGCCGTGTAGGCTACCGAACCGGCCGAAGCCGGGGAGTCGTCATTAGTAATATACCTTCTCTTCCAAGTTCTGTCAATACCGATTGAATACGAACATAGCACCCGGATGTTGTTGGAACCGAAAAGCACGTATCAGTGCCGGAAAAACAGTCCCCCTTTGAGAGGGGGGTTCGGAATACGGTGCCATTGCAGGCTGGAGGCTGCTGGGGGAAGGCATCCAAGGAAGAGCGAGGTCATGTCCGGGGCCCGTAGATACGCATGTCATGGTTGGCCGAAGCATTGGCGAGACCGCAGTCGACCGGACTGGCCCCCGGGTCCTCGATCGGATCTCGCTCCGGCAGAGGAGTGAAATGACCCTGTTCTCCTCCCTGCGTATCTGCACTCTCTTTGCCCGGCCCAAAAGCTCGGCCGGCAAGAGTACGCCCGCGTCGGTAACGCTGGATATCATTGCCCGCTGCTTTCCGCTATTCTCCGATAGTCCCCCAAACAGTATACAACCTTGCGTCGGCGGCATGCCGCATATCCTCCTCACCTGTTCTTGATTCAGGCGCCCAAGTCTGATGAGGAACCGTCCGAAGTCCTGAAGTCTAAGCACGGAAATGTCGAGGGCGGGCGAACTGCTTTCATCGGCCCAAGTGCTGCTTGAAAAGGCCCTGCCGACCGACGCGCCGGCTCGCGCCTGCGATTGCCGTTTCCTGATGCGGTCACAGCCGCCCCGGAAGGTGTCGAAGGAGACACGCATCATGCAGTCAAACGGGTTATTTCCGGGCACGCTTGAGAAGTGGTTCCGAGGGGTTGCCAAACGCAACAAATGCGACTCCGTCCCCAAACGTGCTTGCCGCATCACGACCTACCCGGATTTGTCCAAATTGAGAACCGAATTGACAATTTGCCCGCAACGTAGTATATTTCTGGTATGATTGCACGAAAAATGCGGCATAAACTCACAACCCTGGCGAGTCAGTATCCACTGGTAACGCTCACCGGACCCCGTCAGTCGGGCAAAACGACTCTGTGTCGCCAGGCTTTTCCACACTTCCGATACCTTTCTTTTGAAGATCCGGACCTGCGCCATTTTGCATCGGAGGATGCCCGGCGTTTTCTTCAAACCTACCCCCGCGAGTGCATTCTGGACGAGATTCAGCGTGTGCCCACGCTCCTCTCCTACCTCCAAACGCATGTTGACCAGACGAATCAATCCGGACAATTCGTTCTGACCGGCTCACAGAATTTTCTTTTGTCCGAACACATAACGCAGTCACTGGCCGGCAGAACGGCTCTCCTGAACCTTCTTCCGTTCAGTCTGGAAGAACTTCAGAATGCGGGACTGCTTGATGATTCGCTGGATCGTACCATGTTCACCGGCGGCTACCCGCGCTTGTTCGATAAACACATTGATCCGGTGGATTTTTACCCCTTCTATATCACAACGTATGTCGAACGTGATGTTCGATTGATAAAAAACATCACTGATTTGAGCCTTTTCGATCGCTTTCTGAAACTGTGCGCAGGAAGGATTGGCAGCCAGGTCAATTTATCAAAGCTTGCCAATGATTGCGGCATAACTCACAATACGGCACGCGCGTGGCTTTCGGTTCTTGAAGCAAGCTTCATCATTTTTTTCCTGAAGCCTTACTACAGAAATTTCAACAAGCGTTTGGTGAAAAGTCCCAAGCTGTACTTCCATGATACGGGACTTGCCTGTTCGCTGCTTGGGATGGAACATGCCGCCCAATGTGCAACCCATTATCTCCGTGGCGAACTGTTCGAATCACTTGTTCTCTCGGAGTTGATAAAATTCAGGCTCAACCGTGGAAGGTCCTCAAACCTGTATTACTGGCGTGATAAAGCCGGTCATGAAATAGACTGCCTGGTTGATCACGGCGCACAGTTGCACGCGGTGGAAATCAAATCCGGCGCGACCATCACATCAGATTACTTCTCCGGCCTGACCTTCTGGCGCACGCTTACCGGGGAGCACAGTCCTTTTGTCATCTATGGTGGCAACGAATCTCAAAAACGATCGGCAGGAACGGTCCTCCCCTGGACGCAGGCAACCCGTATTATGCGGGAGAGAATATGAGTGAGTAAGTAATAATCGTCCCGCGTTACACCGTCTATGCCCATCGGATGCTAAGTCAACAAGGGCAACCCCATACCCGATTCCCGTTCGCAGCTTTGCGGAGAGGTGTGCCGCCGCTCGGCACGGCAGGAGGGATTTTCACCGCGGAAATTGGTGCCATTCCCCGCAGCATGCCGGGCACTGCTCGTCCATGTCCTTTCTTTCGGATACGCATGCTGCGCACGAAGCATCTCCCGAAATGGCGAACCAGTTCGAAGCGGTTTCTGTCATGCAGAGCATTGCATATATGCAGGCAACGGCGTGCGCGACGGAAGGGTCGTCCTCAAGTCCGGACACGGAAATGTCGAGGGCGGGCGAGTGGCTTTGATCGCCCCACATGCTGCTTGAAAAGGTCCTGCTGACCGCCGCGCCTTCGATTGCCGTTCCTGATGCGGTCACAGCCGCCCCGGAAGGTGTCGAAGGAGACACGCATCATGCAGTCAAACGGGTTATTTCCGGGCACGCTTGAGAAGTGGTTCCGAGGGGTGGCCAAACGCAGCAAATGCGACTCCGTCCCCAATCGTTTGTAAACCAATACATCGGCAGGATGCCTGCCGAACTAAACCTGACACCAGTCCCGTCCCATCTCCTGATCGCGCACGTTCACTCCCCCCGGGGGGAGCCCGAATTCATAGGACTACTACAACTCGGGGGGGATACCGGTAAAGCATTTTCAGCAGGGGTCCAAGGGGTGCGGCGCACCCCTTCCAAAATATCAAAACATGTCTCAACTACGTACCA
>CAZNDN010000227.1:0-4759 GCA_964571815.1 uncultured Fibrobacterota bacterium
AACGGATTGGTGAACCGGTACTCCCTGCCGACTCTGAAAAGCAGTTTCAGGTCTTCCAGCCTGCTCAGGGCCTTGCGGATCGATGATGGTTGGGTGGCGCCGACCGAGGAGATAAACTCCCTGGACGATGTGCCTTTTCCTCCCAGGCGCGCCACGGTGGTGAGGCATTTGAGCTGAAGGCCGGAAATCCGGGCGAGCGCGGATTCGTACCCCTTGTGCTCTTCCCCGAAAATGCGCAGCAGCGCCTCGCGAATTTCCTTTTCGCCGATCGTGTCTCCCCGACTGGAAACATCGTACAACGCCGCGCACATCTGTTGCGTGTCGCCGGGATTCTCCCGCGCTATGTGCAGAATCCGATCCAGCACTTCCCCGCCCACCCGTCGTCCCGAAGACCGAAACTTGTCGCCGAGGAACTTCTCGAATGAGCCTCGATCGATGCTTCCTACTTCAAGGGACAAAGCCGATTTGAAAAAAGGGCTCTCCGGGTCGGTGAAAATCTCATGCATCCGGCGTCGAATGCTCCCGCAGAACACGAAAGGAACCGTTTCCATAAACTGTATCCTGCCGCGCATGACCGCCAACGTCTGTCGGCTCTCTTTGAGATTCAGAATATCCTGGAATTCATCCAGCACCACCACCCTTCCCGAGCGCGCGCGGCTGAGCATGTCAATCAGGCCCTCGAGCGAATCCGGACGGTAGTCTCGCGAGCTGTCCACCGTCACCGTAGGCGCCCCCGTGTATGGATCAAACGACAGGGCGGGCCGCAGCGAAGCTATCCCGCGCAGAAGGCCGTGCACGGATTTCGCATCCTTCTCCGCCTGAACCAGAGCGGTCAGCACCCTCTTGTGAATATCCTCGACCGTCTTCACCTCGAGCAGATCGGCATAGAGCAGCTTCCTGCCCCGCATGCCGCGCACCGTCTCGGTAACCAGCGATGTCTTCCCGGTACGACGCTCTCCTTCGATGCAGACATTCTGACCCGATTTCAATTTCGATCGCAACGTCTTCTCCAAAGCAGGCCTGTGGCAGTAGTTGTCCCGCAGCACGACCTGACCATACTTGAACGGATTCATGCAGCCTCCTTGACACCGATTAGCGCTATACCATAAAGTATATATTATGGCGCTAAATAGCGCTATACCATTCGGCGCCGGCATCCAGGGTAGTGCAGTGCCGGTCGGCCGGCCGCCTGGAAGCTCGATGGGACGGCTCTGCCCGAAAAGGGGGACAATTCGGGCATGTCCGCGCCCCGACCTCGATTGTCGAGGCGGGCAGAAACGCGCGCCTAAATCCTTCTCCCCCATTTCAGCACATTGCGGTGAATGCTCATCGAGTTGTCGGGCATGACATACTCATACCCCTGCTTCACAAAAGGAAGGAATGCAAGCTCGGCCGAGCGGGTCGTGAAATCACTCTCGCCGAACTTCGAGGTCAAGTCTTTGCGGCGGGAGAACAGGGATCCGAACACAACCGGCAAACTCTCCCGCGCCTCATCCCTGGACAGCGTCACCGGATAGGCTTCGTCCACCTCGACCGTGTCCCTCTGGTCGAACCGGGGCTGGTTGACCGAAAGCAGTCTCCCGTAGCGAAGAAACTGGGTCGGTGCGGCCTTGAATGCCGGTATCCAGAAGTGAAACGGCGCCTCGGCCATGGAGGCCGTAACCACCCGCGCGATTCTCGCCTCACGAACGAACGTGGCGACCGTGTCAATCTCGAGGTCTCGAAACGTCACGGCAAAGCGCCAGAAGGGAATATGGATATCGGCCCTGCTGCCCAGAACCGTGCACGGCATGCGGCGCCACCCGCCCGGCCCCACCTCCGACACCGAACCGCAGTGGGGGCACAGCAGGATGAGACTGTCGCTTGTCCCCTGAAGGTCCCATCCGCACCACGGACAGAGCGCGGCCACAAAATCGGGCTTCCATCGCGTAGCATCCGACTCCCGCAGCGCATGGTGCGATCCATGAAACTCGCCGAGCCGGTAGTGCGAGACGCCGTCGTGCACGTACCCGTTCCTCACGAAATACGGAATGTAAACCAGCGAAATGACTTCGCCGACATAGACGGAAACCGGCGTAGCGACCACCGAGCGTCGGCGCTCCTCGTCGCGCCTGCGGAATGAAGCCGTGAGGTCGGTCATCGATGACGGTTCGTTCATGCCCGCGCCGCTGCTTCGGCTCGACAGCACACTCCACGCAGCCTGACTCATCGCAGCGTAGCCGCCGACACCGCCGGCCAGGCCGTCGGTGCGACACCGGGATTCTTCGATTCCGTACTTCATTCTCTTGAGAAAACTGCCGCGATCGAATGCTATGGGAAGGAACGTTCCCGGTGTATCCGGCTCCAGAATACGGAGCCGTTGGCCGATATCCCGGTAGCCCAGCGTTGGAGGAAGCGTTTCGACCGCCGAGCACTGCATGGTGGTATTCACCAGATTGCCGCTTGCTTTCGGGCAGGTGAATTTCAGCTCCATGCCCTTGAATCGCCAGTAGGGAGCATAGAACAGGCTCTCACCGGGACAGTCGTTGGCGGGAACGTAGAAACGGCTGTGCTCGCCCCGGAAGAAATACAGGCGCACGTGACAAAACCCGCAGGAGAAAAACGACTCTTCCTCCCCCAGGTCAAGCGGCGCGCCGCACTGCGGACATTGGAATTCGATTGAATATGACTGGTTGCGGGTCATTGTTCATCCGCCGGCACGGGCCGGTCACGTTTCGCGCCGGCCCCGCCGGAATCGCCCGTGTCTCACAACTTCTCGCCGCACTCCAGGCAGAACTTCGCATCGGCGAGCACTTCCGCACCGCAGGCCGTGCACTTCGTTTTCGTCCGTTTCTTCTCGACTGCCTTTCCGCACCGCGGGCAGAAGCGCGCCGAGGGCGGCAGGTTCTTCTCGCAATGCGGGCACTTGTCGACAACCACGATATGATGACCGCACAACGGACAGAACCGCGCATCCACCGGGATCTCTCCTCCGCAATCGGGACATTGCTGATGTTTCGATTGGGCGGAGGCCCCGCCCGCCGCCATGCCCATTTGCTGCGCCAGCATCCCCGGCATCATCATCCCCACCCCCATGCCCATGCCCGCGCCCGCCCCGCCGGGATTCCCCGCGGCTTTCTCCATGGCCATGGCGGCTTTCATCTTCGTAAGCTTGTCGAGGTCACGAAGCACCCCCAGCTTGCTGCGGTCGTCGATAGCCTGCTGCACTTCGGGGGGCGGCGTAATCGAATTGATAAAAAACTGCGACAGCATGAGACCGATGCGAGCGAAATCGGCCTGGATTCGTGTCCTCAGCGCCTCTCCCATTTCGTCGTACCGACTGGGCAGATTCAGTATGGAATCGAGGTTTTCCCCGATATAGTCGTTGAACCGCGAGACGATCACGCTGCCCAGATAATCGTCGATACTCCGCGCATCGAAATGACTTACCGTGCCGACTAGGGAGTTGATGAAGAGAAGGGGCTGCACGATCTGCACGGTGAACATGCCGTAGGCCCGCAAGCGCACGAGCCCCAGCTCCGAGTCTTTGAACGCCACCGGGTCGCGAGTGCCCCACTTCCGGTTGACGAACATCTTGAGATTACAGAAGTAGATCTCCGCTCTCAAGGGGCTCTGCAGACCCCAGGGAATGCTCATTATCTTGTTGAGCACGGGGATGTTGCCCGTCTGAAGCGTATGCCTGCCGGCGCCGAACACGTGCACCGCTCGTCCCTTGTAGAAAAACACCCCGGCCTGACTCTCCCGCACGGTCAACTGGGCGCCCCATTTAATCTCGGCCGAGCCCTCCTCGGGCATCCGCACTGCCATGGACTCGCCCGTGCTGTCGAACCACTCGATGTTTTCGAGGAAGATCACGTTTTTCGCGCCCATGAGAAGACCTCCGTCACTGGGTGAAAGCACTCCGGGATACCGCAGTCTGGACCAGGCATTGCGGTCTCCTTGTTCATTGGTACTTATTATAGACTTCGTGAGAGGGAAACGGCCACGGCAAAGTGAAGGACAAGTGCTTCCGCAGAGGCCTCGTTAGGCCTTCCAAAGCTGACGAAGCGAAAGCAAAGAAAGACCCAGCCATCTCGCGCAGGTCCCGAAGGCAAAAAGTATCGTTTCATCCATTCCCAGCAAAGGACACGATGGGTTCACTTTCCTGGTTCCGGACCGGATTCTTCCTCCAGTATCCCGTCAAGCACCCCCACCACCTCCCCCCTGATCTCCGCACGTTCGTTGTGCAGATGATGGCGCGCGCCATCGATCAGATGAACGCGGGCGTTGGGAAACTTCTCCTTGAGAAAGGCGATATTGTACTTCCACGCGACGACCGCATCCCTGGTACCCTGGACAATCTCAATCTGATGCGGCAAGGACGGTCGCGAGTGCATGCGCTCGTTCCACGAAAAACAGGCCCGTCCCCATTGCAGGGGGAATTTCTCCGCCTGAAGCGGATCGTTGCGCACGAGATTCAGAAACGCCGTATCCGATGTGAACTTCCGGTGCCATCGGGGGGTATGCCGCACGAACGGCCGCAGGAGCCATGCGCCGGCCCGCGACGGCGTGTAGAGAATCCCCCTCACCAGCGGAGCCAGGAAAACGATTCGCTCAAACCGCCCGGTATCGTGACGATAGAGGTGCTCAATGATCGCCGATGCGCCGGTGCTGTGGCCGATCACGTACCAGAGACGAGGCGCAAGCGTATCCACGGCATGCAGAAGCGTTTCCAGGGCCTCGGCGTACGAAGCGAAACTGTCGATACAGGCCGGCTCGC
>CAZNDN010000228.1:0-4754 GCA_964571815.1 uncultured Fibrobacterota bacterium
CAGAAGAGCGATGCGAGCGTGGTGGTGTTCGGCACGGCCGCTGCGAAGGATGCTACGGCCCCCACGGTCTCCAGTTTCAGCCCGCTGGACAACGCGGTCAACGTGCCCGTCTCATCCAACCTCGTGGTGACATTCGACGAGAACGTACAAAAAGGCACGGGCAATATCGTTATCAAGGAAACCTCGGGCGACGCCACGTTCGAGACCATCGATGTGACAAGCGGCCAGGTGAGTATCAGCGGCGCCGAGGTGACCATCAATCCCTCGGGTACCTTCGCGCCGGGTACCGGCTATTACGTGGAAATTGCCGCGACCTGTATCGAGGACTTGGCCAACAACAGTTTCAGCGGGATCAGCGATAAGACCACGTGGAATTTCACCACGGTCGAAGACATCCCTTTCCTTCCCCTGAGCATCAATCGCGGGGTGAAGACCGGCGACTACGACACGTGCACAATCTATACGGATGATTGGCACGTGGTATTCGACGAGCAGTACGGGGGCGGGATCCGCACGCTGGCCGTGGGCGATCCTTCCGAAGGCGGCTCCGACCAGGTGGAGAGCAACAAGAACCTGTTTTACAATGTCGTGGGCGGCAGCAACTACAGCTACTCGGGAACCGGTACGCTCACGCTGCGCGACTCCAGCAACGTGCTCGCCGTGCTGCGTCAGGAAAAGACCGTGGGCACGCAGCCGTTTGTGTTCGACTACACCGTCCACGGCTCGGGCAGGATCTATGTGCGCGCCTCTGCCTATTCCGCGGCGGGAATCGGCCCCGATACCCTGGAATTTCGCGTGGCAAACAACGCAACGGGCAGTACCGCCAATTTCCAGCAGAGCGACACCGAATCCGAGTGCGACTACCTCCTGCACGTGGACTCTTCGGCCAACAAGTTCGACCTGCTCCTGGCCCTGTTTGAAGACTGGGCCGCGGCCGACGACCCGGTAACCGACGCCACCGCGCACGTGGGGATCAAGGACGACGCCTGGCAGCTTGCGGCGGGGGAGAAGGACGTGTGGGAGTTCATGATCGATTTCGCGTATCAAAATCGCCACGACACCACGGGCCTGGGCTCACATGTGGCGGATTACCGCCAGTACGATGAAATCGACGTGCTGGACGGCACGATCGGCATGCAGCGCGCCTGGGAACACCATATTCGCGGACACTGGACCCTGGACAAGGGCCAGGGCGATACCGCCTACGACTTCTCGGCCGACAACTGCAACGGAGTGGTGACACTGGACGGCGACGGCGCCTGGACAAGCTCCGGCAAGTGGGGTGCGGCGCTTGATCTTGACGGCACCAACGACAACGTAACCGTGGGGCACCGCGCCGGATTCAACTGCGAGAATGAGCTGACCATCATGGCCTGGGTCGATCCGGATGTCAACACATCCGGGACGATCCTCAGCCATTTCAACAGCAACCAGGGCTACAAGCTGGAGCTTGAGGGCGCGGGCAAGTTGAAGCTTTTCCTCGACGGCGGGACGGTGACCGGGGCTACGGCCGTGGGCACCGGCGACGGCTGGCACCACGTGGCCGCTACGTTTGTCAACCACACCGATACGGTGAAGCTGTACCTCGACGGCGTCCTTGACAAGACAGCGGGCTCGTCAGTTGGGGTAACCTCGGTGAGTCAGGACCTGGTGATCGGGAGCGGGTACGATGGGAAGATCGACGATGTTCGCCTGTACCAGGAGGCGATATCGGAGGAGACGATCAAGGCGATCATGCAGCAGGGGTATCGCAGCGCGCAGGGGCTGTACATGGTGCGGGCCGATGACAACAACACCATGCAGTTCTACCTCGACGGCGGCGATATCGGCCGGAATCAGCCGGTGTTCCAGATCGCCAACTACTGGGCGGAGAGCCCGCCCGCGGAGGTGTACCTGGGAACCGATAAGCTCACCAGGGACACGCACTTCTATGTGTCGCTGGACGATCCCAACAACGAGCTGTTCGTCGCACTGGACACGCTTCTTGGCGACAGCGTGAAGTTCTACCTGGACGACAATGACCCGAGCGGTCGCCTGCTTGAAGGCGCCGCGTCGTCGATCACCCACGGTGGATTCGGCGCAACCGACGATTCAATCGTGGTGAAGAACTTCTCCGGCAGCACCTTCGGCGCCTCGGGCTCCAACCAGTGGGCCGTGGTAATCGACCGTCGGTGCAGCAGCGATCCGGATCACGGGTGCGGGGGGATCACGTGGTATACCAGTTCGGAGACCAATCCGAGCGAAGCATGGGACAACGGGTACGGGAGCGGATCGCTGGTTGCTTCGTCGAGTGTACTCAATCCGGTGAAATGGCGGCATACGAGCGGCACTCTTGATTCCTGCTGGGGCGGCGCGGTGCAGAATGACGATACCCTGGCCGTCACCAGCATCGAGACAACCACGGTGCGTACGAAATTCGCCCTGGGAACGGTCAAGGTCAAAAACGCCGGCGACTCCCTCAGCTTCCGCCGCCAGTACACGATCTACCCCGACGGCAAGATCATGACCCTGTTTATGGTCGACACCACCACGGCAGTCGACACGATATGGCCGGGGCTCTCGCTGGCAAACTACGACGGCGACACGTTGACTCCCTGGTGGGACGGGACCGGGAAACGCGCCGGCGGCTATTGGCACGCCCCCAGCGACAGCGTCCACGGTGTGGGCATGGGATTCCTGGGCTATCAGAGCCTGGGCGCAACCGGGGTCACCTCGTCCTCGCTGGTGGATGATACGGTGAAATACACTCTCAGCGGATCAAGTGAGACGGACGTTACCTTCCAGGAGGGTGTGGACAGCTATTCCGGGACAAAGGATGCGCATGTCATGGAATACGTCGACCACAGCGGAAAAAACACAGGGGGTCACCGGCAGAACGAGTGTTGCAGGTACACCGGCACTGATACCACTGATGAAAAATGGGTTCTGGTATCTTTTGACGTTTCGTCGATTTCGTCCGATGCCACGGTCACCAGCGCAACCCTTTCCATGTACCTGGATTCGACACGCAGCGGCACGGCCGACAAGAAGGTGCATGCCTTTCAGATTACCGGATCGTGGGTTGAGGGGGAGGGGACCGGCATTGACGGGCAGTCGGTTGACGGGGTCGATTGGAGCGGAGATTATCCCAAACCCAGCGCAAGCAGTACGTCGCTTGACAGCAATACCATTGGTTCCACGCCGGGTTGGTACTCGTGGGCCATGACTGACCTTGTGCAGGACTGGGTTGACGGAAGCGCAAGCAATTATGGCGTGTATCTGAAGGAAAGGGACGGAAGCGAAAGCACCAGCAACGGAACCAAAGTTTTTGCCTCCAGCGAGCATGAGACCACGTCCGAGCGTCCCAAGCTCAACGTGGTCTACACCTCGGCCGGAGGTGGATCGGCCGAGAAGAAACTCTTCTTCCAGGACACCACCTCATCGCGCTACGAAGCCGGCGATACCGCCTACCACCTCGCGCTCTACTACGACATCTCGCGCGACTACGCAAGCGGCGCCGAGATCGATACCATAGTCAACGCAATGGTCCACACCGACCAACTGAGCTTCAAGGCAGGTGTCAAAGACACCCTTGATTTCGGCGACCTGGACAGCAGCGGGTTCAACGAAGCCGAGGGGTGCTGGGTGGTGGACGCCACCAATAACGCCGCCCATGTCGGCCTGGGAATCAGTGCCGACGCCCCGGCGCACCCGAGCCCCGTATTCAAGATCACCGACTACCGCAGTTCGTACAAGCCGCAATACCTCTTTCTGTACACGCACGCCGATGCCGGCAGCCCCGACACGGTGCGGCTGCAGGAAGACTACCAGTACACCATGTACCACGACAAGGCCAACAACCAACTGATCATGCAGCTTGACACCACCTTGCGCGACTCGGCATACCTCTACATGGCGGTGGATCCCACCCTGGCGGTACAGATGAGTACTTTCAACGGCAGGCCCGGGCACCGTTGCGACACGTTGCTGTGGCGCACCGAAAGCGAGCAGGAGAATCTCGGGTTCATCCTCTACCGCCGCGTAAAACCGGCGTTCCTGGACAGCGTGCGGACCAAAGTCGACTCCTCAACGCATGTGGACTCGCTGGAAGGCGCCCCGGCGCGGCTGTACAAGCGGCGGGTGATCCACGATGCCGACACGGCCTGGGTGCGGGTGAATCCCGACCGGCTGATCCCCGGCGCCGAGGGGGGCACCTCACACGGCCCGCGCGACTATGCCGTGGTGGACCTCCAGGTGGTCAACAATGTGCTCTACGAGTACAAACTGGTGGCCGTGGATTTCAACAACAATCACGATCCGTATCCGGAGCTGGTGGAGATCATGCCCCGCCTGCTGCCGCCCACGCGGTTCCTGCTGAGGCCCAATTTTCCCAACCCGTTCCGCCGCCGCACCACGATCAGCTACCAGCTCCCAACAGCCTCACGCGTAGCCCTGAACATCTACACCGCCCAAGGACGGCTTGTACGGCAACTGGTCGTACCCGACGAAAAGCACAAGCCGGGCTACTACCGCACGATATGGGACGGCACCGACCGCTACGGCCGCGGCGTAGCCGCGGGACCCTACATCTACCGAATCGTCACCAACAAAGGCAAATACCGCAAAGCACGGGTGATGATACTTACCCATTGAGGAATGCGGAATGCGGAATGCAGAATGTTGAATGCAGAATGTTGAATGTGGAATGCGGAATGGAAGTATAGTCAGTGGAGGAAGTCGTGGCTCACGGGGGACCGGGGTACACCTCGATTTCA
>CAZNDN010000229.1:0-4746 GCA_964571815.1 uncultured Fibrobacterota bacterium
TGAACCACTACTGGAGGAGTACGTGGAGTGCGCTGCGCAAATCACCGACGGGGACGTCGGTGCCATACGCGGTGAATGCTGAAGCAATGTGTCTCACAGAGTGTTTTTCCCCTCTTGTTCTTCATACATTGGACTTCATCCCCTCTCTTTCTTCTTCCCCCAGCCTGTCCTCAATACCCTGAATGGTTTTTGTCAAGGAGGTCGGCCGAAACTCGATCGAGTTGAGCATCCAGAACTGAAAATGCTCCACCCGTGACTGATTCCGCATCATCCATACGATTTTCAACGACACCAGCAGCACGCCGAGTTGAAGCGAGAAGAGGCGGGGCAGGGGCACGGTGAATCTTAGGACGTGTCTGCACATGTCAACGACGAAGAGTGCCGAAATGGCTACGATGAACACGATTGTCACGGTCCGGTCGCGCCGGGCCGAGTACTCTTCTGATCTGCTCCTGTTCGGTTTGAAAGCGCAGCAGCTCCTCACGAAGCGCATCGGTTTCCGTCTGAGTCATCAAATTCTACTTCTTGATACGGATATTAACGAATGATCTTGTCTCGTTGAAATCTCTTTGCCAGGCGCCACACGAAAAAGTAGGTCCCCGGCCGGGTGTAGTTGAATGTCTGATCCAGGGCGAGGTGGGTCGATGCCCCGATAGTGAGGCCCCACAGCCAGGGGTTCCACCCGGTTGCCCATGCAATCAGCGCAAGCGCGATCATCAGCTCCCACGCATGGAATAGCAACACAATTCGCCGGTACCGCGTATGATAGAACGTCTCGAAAAAATGTGCGACATCGATACGGAAGCCGTATTCCCTGACATAGTCGATCACGTGGTCAAGATCGATCAGGACCCCTCCAAGCATGACGGCAATAGCGGCGGGAATCGATCGCGACAGGGCAAAGACCGCCGCGGAAACCGGAACCGACAGTGCGGCATGACGCGATGCCTTCACGAGACGTCCTCCTCGTGCCGGTGCGATCGTTCCCGGCCGCGGCCCGCCAGAGCGTGGGCCGCGCGGGTCGTCTCCGGGAGGCGATAGCGTGTGACGCAGCGCATGACCAGTTCTACGGCACTTCCAATCGATACTCTGTGTCCGGGCGAGATGTACAGCGGCCGCACGCCCTCACGGGTGCGGAGCACCGCGCCGATTGGTTCACCTTTGTCAAGCAGTGGAACCCACTCCCCCCGGCCATCCGGGACGGTCGAGTGGGTTCCGGTCAGGCGGCTTTTTGCCGCGCCGATCGAGGGGATGTCGGTCAGCAGGCCGATATGCGCCGCGAGTCCCATGCGCCTCGGGTGGGCGATTCCCTGACCGTCGCAGATGAGCAGGTCGGGAGGGCGCCGAAGTCGGCGGAGGGCTTCGAGCACCGCCGGAGCTTCCCGGAACGTCAGGAGGCCGGTCCGGTAGGGAAACGAGGTTCGCCTCACCGCCCGGGCGTGGTCGAGGATTTCCAGGGAAGGCAGCGCGAGCACGACCGCTGCCGCACGAGTCCATCCCGTGCGGGAGAATGAGGCATCGACCCCGGCCACGGTACGCGGCGTGCCGAAACGGTCCCGGAGGATCAGCCTGGAACGAAGGTGATTCTGGATACGCACCGCTTCGCGGGTGTCGACATTCCAGGAATGATCAATCCGCGGCCGCTGACCGTGCGGAGCGCGGTTGTCCGGAAGCCGGCGCCTTCGAGCGGTTGGGGAGCGTCCGGGTCGGGCGGTCATTTCAGAAACACACCAGTGGGCGAATAATCGGCGAGATGTTTCCCCGGGTATTGTCGCGCGCAAGGCCGCCCCGGTACAGGTCCCGGCGCTCCCAGAAGACGCCAAGCGACAACCCCAGAGCTATCGTGCGTTTTCTTGTCTTGAACGGGAATTTTTTGCCTGCCAGAGCCGCAAGACGGACGAACTGAGCCGGGCGTACCGACCAGTCCCCGCGAAGTTCGAGAGCGGAGTTGGTCAGAAGCGAAATTTTCGTTTTGTCAAGATCGGTGCGATCTCTGGTAATTCCCACGTAGACAAGGTCTTTGATATCGGGATGCAGATGTATTCGTCCGCCTACACGGTAGCTGGTTGCGTACGTGCGCTGCTCGGCGTCGCGATCCACTTTCAGTTTCAGCTCGACTTCGCTCCAGTGATCCCGCACGGGGAGGTTGTCGTGAAGATGATAGTTGCCGTAGCTTGCGAGAAGACCGACATTGCCTCGTCCGGCAACCGATTCTCCATCGCGGGCAAACTTCACGGCATTGCCGATGAAAACGGACACGGACCATGGTTCGGGGAAATTGATCGATTCGGTCACCACAGCAACCATGTTGACATCGCCTACCCGTGAGCGCTGGTAGGCCGACGGTGCATAGCGACGGAGTGCGGCGCCGGCAATCTGCATGGGATACAGCCCGGCTTCGATCAGGAAGAAACGCGGTCGCCACGCCCGTGAAAGCAGTCGACCGTAAATTTCGGCTTCCGAGCCCGTGGTCAACTCCGGCATCGGCTCCCGCGTGAGGGAAAAGTAGATGCCGCCGGCGCAATAGTAGGGATCGACAATCTCGGCGTAGACTTCATGCACCCCGACCGATCGCTGCACACCAAGTGCGCGGCAGGGACGCTGAGCGAGCAGGATCGGGAATGCCACGCTCATGATAAGTACCCACCGGGCGGTACGTCCCGGCTCTTCAGTGGTTCGAATCATGGGCCGAATAAGGATCCACAGAGGTGCGTCGTGAGGGCCTGGATGTCTCTGGAAGCCTGTTCTCGCGCACCGAAACCCCGGTGCGGCACGACACCCGGCGCACGCACACAAAGAGAGTGAAATACCGGCGCGACGAACCGGCCCCGGAGGAGAGCCGGCACGCGATGAGCCGCATCTCAGGCTTCGACACCCCACTCTTTCAGTGCCTGTATGATCTTCGCCGCCTGCTCGTTGCTGGAGATATTGAACTTGGCCCGCTGGCGATAGCTGTCTCCGGTCTTCTGGTAGCGCCGGATAGAGTAACGGACCGGCCCGTATTCCTCCTTGCCCCGGTTCCACTGGCGGTACTTGAAGAGAATCGTGGTCCAGGCGCCCTTGGAAAGAATGCGTTTGTCCAGCTCTTCAACCACCACCACCCCTTCTTCTTCGTACGTCACCGTGAGATCGCCCGGTTCCGCCATGAGAAGTTCCTTTCCGCTGCCGCAGCGATGCGCAGCATGGCCGCCCTGGTTGTAAAGCGATGGATCCCGTGATATCGAATCCATCCGCCGGCACCGCGGGATACCCGCTGGAACGAGTCCGACGGCGCACCCAGGGATTTGCGTACGTTTCTGCTTGGGTGTACTCTGCCGCAGTGAGCGTGCGGCGATATTTTTCGTGATTCATTCACCCGCCGGCAGCTTACCCGCGGCTGTCGACTCATAATATAGTTATTATAATAGCATGGGGTTGCATGTGCAAGCCGCCGGCGAAACGTATACCGGGCAACAGCATTGCACTGCCGGCTTGAAAGGCCTCAGCGAAGCCGCCGTGGAAAGGACGCATTTCCCGCGCGGCATTAGGAAAAAAGGCCGACACATCGTGTCGGCCCCTCTCACCCCCCCCGGCATGTTCGGGGATGTCAGTCGATCTTGACGTCGATCTTCCCGGGCTTCGCCGCTTCGGTCTTCGGCAGCGTCAGCTCAAGCAGCCCGTTACGGAAGCTCGCCTTGATCTTCCCGGAGTCGACGCTCTCGGGAAGGCTGAACGCTCTGCGAAAGCTGCCGTAGGAGCGCTCGAAATGGTAGTACCGGTCCTTCTCCCGTTTCTCGTGCTCCTGTTTCTTTTCGCCTTCGATGGTGAGCGTTCCGTTGTCCACCGAGATATTCACGTCTTTCTTCTCAACTCCCGGCAGATCGGCCCGAAGCGTGTACGCCCCTTCCTCTTCGGTGATATCCACCGACGGCCACCGCGTGGATGAAATCTCCCGACCCGGACGATCGAAAAACGACTCACCCAGGACTTCATCGAGCACGTCCGCCAAGCTCTCAAACGGCGTCTCGTACCTGATCAGCGTGTTCATAACCAACCTCCTTTCGGATTTTTTGAGTTTCCTTTTCTGCTTCTGCCTTCCGAGCGTATGAGGAAGCAACTTTCATGCCACCCGGCCGCCGCAATCCAGGTTCTGGCGGGTTTGACGATCCCGGCGAGTCCTGTCGTTGATATGACGAAACTTTGCAATGCCCCGGAGAATTGTGTGTTACGACACATTGTGGATGTGGTTTGTCGGCATCGGGGCCTGGTCGCCATACGAGACGGCCGCTCCGCGGACACGGAGCCGGCCGATCCCATCGGGCGACACGCGTGCCGTTGTGAAACGCAGCCGCGTTTCAATGCGCAACGTCATTGCGGTCTTTCACGTTAGCGGTCCGGATGCGGGGAGTACGGCGTTTCTATCGCTTGCCGAGGGCGTGTCGACGAGCCGGCAGAGAGTATTTTCACACACAGTTGGCCGAGTGGATGTGCAGGTGACGGCACGTGTTCCGTGTCACAACGCGAGCTTGTCTCCGTGCGCCCCGAACAAGGTGACTTTATCAACGATCAGGGAGGTGTATCATGAAGAAGTACGTATGTGACGCTTGCGGGTACGTGTACGATCCCGCGAAGGGTGATCCGGACAACGGTGTGGAGCCGGGAACCGCTTTTGATGATGTGCCGGACGATTGGACCTGTCCCGAGTGCGGTGTGGGCAAGGAAGAGTTCTCGCCGGAGGAGTAGGGGGAAGGAACCCGAAGGCGGAGG
>CAZNDN010000230.1:0-4738 GCA_964571815.1 uncultured Fibrobacterota bacterium
GGGCGAGCGCTTCGTTGGTGCTTGTCCATGATGCAGTCGGGTTCCGTGGAGAGGCTGATCCAAAAACAGGGTCACAAAACGTATCTTGACACCGGTGCACTGGTCATGGTAAAATATACTCATCAGCGTCCTCATGACCCGCGTTGCTCCGGCAGGGGACACAGGCGTAGCAGCACCATACGTAAACAAGCGAAAGGGAGCGCCTGATGGTGAAACCGATCAGTTTGAAGTGTCCCTACTGCGGCCAGCAATCGGAAATCATGCTCTCCACCGGCGCATCGATGATACTGCTGAACTGTCCCGGCTGTCTCAAGCCTCTTATCTACCACAAACATCGTTGTTTCATGCTCAATCGCCGTCAGGTCAAGCAGCTCGAATCGGCGCCGGGAGAGTTCGCTCTGCATCGGATGCTCGAAAAGATCGTGAGAAGCCGCATGCGCAGCGTCCCCGCGGCATCGTCGGCGAAAAAACAGGCCCGTTGGGGTACCCCGCCGAAATGGGCCAGAGACATTGCCAGGGCCGAAATCAGCAGGGACGATATCACCAACCTGCGTATCGATCTGGAAACCTGCCCCGACAGCAGCCTTTTCATCGAGAAAATGTAACGAGCCCGTCCACCGGTGCGTGCATTTCCCCCGGGTCTCCCGGCGAGGAAGCCGCGGCTGCGGTTCATCCGGCCCGTCTACACGCCGGCCCTGTGATGTATCTTCACTACCGGGAACCCATCACTGAACCTTCGTTGAGCGTATGGCCGGGGTTGCACACCTTTTTACTGCCGGGCTGAGCGCCGCCGCCCTGCTCTTCATGCCCTGCTTCGGGGCCGGTCGCGAGGAGGGCTCCACGGCGGTCGCGGTAGACTCCGCGGACGTGGACACGGCGGTAGCCGACCGGGATTCATCGGCGGCAAAGCCCCGACTCTGCGATCGTTACTACGGCATTACGCCCCTCCAGGACTCCCTTGCGCGCAGGATTGTCCGGCTCACCCATGCTTTCAAGGACGACGAGGCGGAAAAGGGTGTCGAGACGCTGCGGGAGCTGGAGCAGCGCGATTCGCTTCCCCCCCTGAGCTTCCTCCTGGCGGTGTCTCGCCGCGTCCTCATGGTTCGAAACGGTCACACCAGGGGCCCGGCTCACCAGCGGCGTCTTCGGCGGGAAGTGGATCTGCTCAGGCGGCGTTACGAGCGGGTGCTGCCCCAACAGACGGGAGCAGACAGCCTCACGGCAACGTATTTGTTCATCGACGGCGGCCTGCGGGGGTACGCGGCGGCACTGAAGCTGGACAACCACCCGCTGGAGGCGCTGGGTGAGGGGTTGAAGGCGATGCGGTCTCTGAAGCGGGCTCTGGCGTTGGACTCCACGGTTGCCGATGCGTGGCTGGGGCTGGGGATATTCCACTGCACGGCATCCAGGGCACCGCGGATGGTTCGCGGCGCGCTGGCACTGTTCGGGCTGGCCGGAGACCGGGAGGCGGGCCTGGACTACCTGCGTATCACCGCCGAGCGAGGTCGATATGCACGCACCGTTTCCGCACTCTACCTGGTGAGGTTTCTTTCGCCGTACTACGGACATCTGACCGTGGAAAAACGCGAGGTACTTCAGGGGCTCCAGCAACGGTTCCCGGCCAATCCATATTATCTTTTCCTGGAACTCGATGAGCTTCTATGCTTCCACCCCGAGCGTTTCTATGCTATCCGGCTGCGGGACAAGGTTGAGAAAGCGGTAGAATCGTTTGATACAACTTCTTTTCAAGCAAAGCGTTACTGTGTCTTGACGAAGTGGCAGTACTGGCTCATGAATTCTTTCCCCGGACCCGCATTACGGCTCAGAGACAGGGACCGTGATGTGCTGGGGTCTTTTGCCTGGTACCCGGTATTTCTGCGTGCGGTGAAGCACCACCATGCCTCTACGGGGCTGATGTCCGACAGCGCGGCGGGTGATACATCCGGGGCCGCGGTGGTTCGCGACCTTGAAGAGAAGGCACTGAAGCTGCTGGAGGGGTCGGGATTGAGCGCGACGTTACGGCGATACTACGCCTGGCATATCACCGATGCGCTCCAGCCTCGTGGAGCCGGGAGCGGGGAAGACGGGGTCGGCGGGTCACGGCCCGACACTTCTCGGCAAGCCGACTAGTTCCGGCCCCGCGGAGGAGGAATGTCGCGGCGCGGCGAAGATGAACTCACGTGCTTCGTGTGTGCCTTCGTGCCGACTGCCGGGGTTGATCCCGGACGTGTGGTTCGGCGGCGCACGTTCGGTGCGATTCACCATACGTGGCGCCGATACTATTTTTATAAGTCTTGTGTCGGCCCGGGCAATACTTCATAAACACTCGTATCGGGGAGCCGGGGGATTGATCCCAGCATGAATCAGGAAGCACTTACCGCGGCAGTCGATCGTCGGCGTACGATTATCCAAACCCTCAAGGAAGAGCTTATCCGAAGGCTCAACCTTCCGTATACCCCCGAGGATCTGCACGAAGATGTCTCGCTGCTGGGCGCGGGGCTGGGACTTGATTCCCTGGATGCCCTCGAGATTGTCTTGTGCGTGGAGAGCTGTTTCGGGATCAAGATCCCCGACGACAACGTCTATGTCCTTCGGTCGATCAATACCATTGTCGACTATGTAGTCAGCCGGCAGGATGCCGAAGGGGGGAGTCCATGAGAGAGGTTTTCCTTCGCCGGCAGTGGGAAGAAGCCGGTGCCGCTTTTCGCGAGCGGCTCGGAGTCGAAGTGCCCGCGGCGGTGAGCGGGGAGGAAGGCGAGTATCGCCTAATGCGCGACAGCGCCGGTCTCACCGATTTCTCGCACATGCGGGCGTATCGCATTCCCGAAGAAAACGCGATTGATTTTCTGGACGCTCTGGTGGCCGGGAACGTGGCGCGTACGCGGTTTGGGCGGGTACTTCATACGTTTCTTGCCGACCCGGAGGGGATGCTGGTGGCCGACTGCTACGTTGCCAACAACGATGAAGAGTTCGTGCTGCTGTGCGAGAGTCTGGTGGATGACTCGGAGCCGGGTGCAATCTTCGCCGCCGCCGGCGCCGCCGAGGCGGGCCTCGAGCCCCTGACCGATACGCACGTGGTGCTGGGGGTCGACGGGTTTCGGGCGTGGGAAGTGGCCCGGAAGATATGCGGGGCCGATGTGGTCGGGATACCGTATCTGGGTATTGAAATGTATCCGTTTGAGCAGGATACGATTCGCCTGATCAGGGCGGGGAAGACCTCGGAGTTCGGCTACCTTTTCGTGGTACCCCACGGCTCGGCCCGCCGTTTCTTCGAGCGGGTGCGCTCCGAACTCCAGGGAGTGGAGGGCGGCCTGTGCGGAGTTGACGTACACGACTGTCTGCGGCTCGAGGGCCGGTTTTTCAACATATTCGCCGAAGGGGCCCGGGTGCGGGACCCCCTTGCGCTGGGATTGCAGTGGATGATCGATTTCGACAAAGAGACCTTCGTGGGCAGGGAACCGATCCTGGCTCGTCGTTCCGGCGGCATTACCCGCAAAATTGTCGGCGTTCGCTCCGACGAAACTATCCCGGTCGGCGCTTCGATTTTCCACGGCACGGAGGCGGTCGCCGAAGTCGTGGCATCGTGCAGGTCATACGCGCTCAACGCCGGGGTTGCGCTTGCGCTGTTCCCCACGGAGCTGGCGTTTTCGGGCCTCGACTTTTCGCTGGTTGATTCGGAGGGTCCGAAGGCGACCACGATATCCATGCCCCCGATCCAGCCCCGCAGCCTCACCGTCAAACTGGACGAAATGTAATTGGCGGGGATGCGCGGTGGCGGATTTCTCCAATAAAACCGCGGTTGTCACGGGTGGGTCCCGTGGAATCGGGAGGGCGGTCGTGGCGCGGCTTGCCGCCGGCGGGGCGTGCGTCTATTTCACGTATTACCGCCGGGAGGATGCGGCCGGGGAGACGGCGGTGATTCATGGGGCCGCGGCCGTACGATGCCCGCAGGGGGACGGCGACGCCGTAGAGCAGACGGTCGAGAGGGTCGTGCGCGAGAGGGGCGGTATCGACATCCTGGTCAATAACGCCGGGGTTGCCGACGATCGGTTTGTCATGATGATGCCGTTTGAGTCGTGGCGGAAGGTGATGGATACCAACGCCGACGGGACGTTTCGGTGGTGCAAGGCCGTAAGCCGGGCCATGGCCGGTGCCGGGTCGGGTGCGATCGTGAACGTGGCCTCGGTTTCGGGCCTGATCGGGATTGCGGGTCAGGCAAACTACGCGGCGTCAAAGGGAGCGATCCTGGCAATGACCAGGGTGCTGGCCGCGGAGCTGGGCCCGCGAGGCGTGCGCGTCAATGCGGTTGTCCCCGGCTTTATCGACACCGATATGACCGCCCGCATGCCGCGGGAAATAAAGCGGGAGTATCTCCGTCGCGTGCTGCTGAAACGGCTCGGAAGGGCCGAAGAAATCGCCGCGGCCGTGGCGTTCCTCGCCTCCCCGGAATCATCCTACATCGCGGGCCAGACCCTGGTGGTCGACGGCGGCTTGAGCGCGACGGCGTGAGAGACGTGACGTGCAAAGTACGAAGTTCAAAGGACAAAGAACAAGAAAAGCAGTGGCATCAAGAACTCTCAGCGATGACAGTGCCGCATTCCGGGATCCGCAATCAAAACCGTTATGAATAAAACAGCATTTCTCTTTCCGGGTCAGGGTTCGCAGGAAGTCGGTATGGGCAGGGACCTGTTTGCCGCCGGGGATCGGTTTTTCCTGTCGCTGGTTGAGGCGGGGAGTG
>CAZNDN010000231.1:0-4722 GCA_964571815.1 uncultured Fibrobacterota bacterium
ACGCCTGATTCGCGGCACCGGCCGGTCATGAAGTGACACGATCATCCCCTGATGAAAGGGTTCGCATCCGCATGGTTCACATGCCCGCACAATCCGCCGTCAAACGCACCCTTGTCCTGTTGTGTCTGGCAACATGCGCCGCGACTGCCTACGAGGAGTACACTTTCGAAGGATACGGCTTCTACTATTACAAAGACTCCTACAACGATTCAACCGGTTGTCATTCCCGCGACGGTATCTGGCGGGTCGATCTGGTAACGGGCGAAGAAGAGCAGATATTCGGCAACAACAGCGGGCGCTATCTGATCGAAAAATGTGCACTCAGCTATCACGGTAAGCAGCTCATTTTCAGCGGCATAAGTATCGGCAATGGTATTGTCAACAACGACGGCTCCGGGTACAAGAAGCTTCCCGCAACCCTGCCCCTGGTCATGTATCCTCCGGGAAACGATATCTTCTGGCCGAAATTCGGGTACTACACGGTGCACGGCGAACGGCTCAGGCGCTACGATGTGCACACCGGAGAGTACGAAGAGCTTGATTTCCCGCCGCTGATGGACGGCGGGGTCAATATACCGCACTACTGCTATGCATCGGGCGACGGGACCAGGGTTTGGACGAGAGCCGGGCAGCCGATCCTCTCCTGGGGTCCGAAAAATTACAACCCGCCGAAAAGCCAGACCTACTATTCCATGGACGAGCAGGGGAGACCGGCGCGCATGTTCTCCCGCAACTTCTGGGGACACGGCGAGACAATCACCCTCGATGGATCGCACATGCTCTTTCAGAATTTTGCTCACAACGGAATGTGGGTGGTCCGGTTCCGCGATGGGCAGCATATCGGCGACATCCGGTATAGGAAACTCCCGGATTTCGAACCGGACTATGGAACGGTGTGCATCGATGATGGGAGGGTGACCCCGCAAGGCGACAATATCAAGAGTATTACCAACAGCAATGTGTGGGTTTACATGTACTACCGCCCACATATTATCGGTCACCCGCAGCTTTACAGCGCCGAACATCGCTGTTTCATGCAGTCTGTGTGGAATTGGCGAACCAACGAACGCATCAAAATCCGCGGTCCGGAAGACGGCGCCTGGATGCCGCGATGCCGCTCGCACACTGCCGTTCAGTGCGCCGGTATCTGGAAAGGCTACGATCTGCCGGCGGTCGACGAAAGCAGTGCCTTTCTTGTGCCGTACCGCGAAAACGTGACCTTCTACACGGCCCGGAAACAGAGCCCCATGCGCAAAGAGGTCGGAATCGGGAATATCGACGATGCCGCACTTGAAGGGGTGTCGGCAGCGGTCGAGCCTCAGAGTGCAACCGTATGGCTCGAAGCCGCGGCCGAGAAAACAACCAATTCCTTGATTACCGTCACCCTGAACGTCGAACCCGCCGCGCTCACCGAAGAGCATCAGAGCGCCGAGGTGACAATCAGTGCCGAGTCGGCGCGAAACAGCGTCTCTTTTTCGGTCCACACCGACAACACCATGCTTCCCCCGCCCGAAAACTTCGTGGTCTTTCATGTCAATACGAGCGACTCCTTTGCATACCCGGAGCTTACCTGGGACGATGTCGCGGAGGGGGAGGACGGGTACTACGTGGAGTTTTTCACGCCGCATGACTGGAACAACGAATGGGATGTTATCGATACGCTCGGGCCGGACCGGACCCGCTACGTGTCGCCGTTCTCCGACTACACGGATGAAACCCGGGACGCTGCATACCGTATCAGGACGTTTACCGAAGATGGACTCTATTCTCCTTACTCAGACGAAGGCGGGTTCGGCGTGCCGCCCGACAGCCTGGTGCCGCCGCCTCAGGAGAGAATACTTCCGGTCTGGGAGGCCGGCGACCCATCGGCGGCGCGACCCCGAAAAACCTTTACCCATGCGGGGCCGCCCGCCCGCGCGCCGTCGGTGTGGTATTCCGAGGGTGTGCTGCACGTGGATCCGTCACGGGCACTTTTCGGCGGCTCGGTTCGCATCGTTCTTCCCGACGGCCGTATCGCCGCTCGCCGGCGGCTCACGGGCGCCGGCGCACGCGTGAAACTGTCATTGCCCGCGCAGGGCAGGGGAGTGTTTGTTGTCCAGATTGTCGATCGTGTGGGAACAGTCCGTGCGATACGCCGCTGTGTCGTCGCCCGCTGACTGTCGTTTCGCTACTTTCACCACCTTCCGAAGGAGTCAATGATGGCTTTTCCCGATTTTCGCCGACTTCATCACCATCTGCCGGCCGCGATGTCTCTTGTGCTGGTGTTCGGTATCATGCAGGTGCACGCCGAGCTTGACACCTCACGGATTCCCGCTCCCGTATTCGAATCCGAACCGGGCTATGTCGATCTGTACTGGAAAGCCTGGGAGCTTGCCGGGGAGCATATCCGCGAAGACGACGGCATGCCGCAATCGCCGTTTATGCATTCGGGCCGCGAACCTTCGAAGATCAGCCTGTGGGAGAGCTGCTTCACCGCGCTTTTCACCAGGTACGCACCCGATCTCTTTCCCGGAATCCAGACCCTCGACAATTTCTACGCCATGATTCACGACGGCGAGGAAGGCAGCCTGCCGGTGGAACACCCGGATAACCCACCGATTCTCGCCTGGGCCGAGTGGGAGCATTTCAAGATGACCGGCGATACGGCACGCCTGAAGTGGCTCGTGCGGGAGAATGAATATCTGCAGAAGCATTTTCAGTATTTCCACGATCTGCATGCGGTCTGGGATGAGTGGCAGCGCACGTACGGATGGACGGCGGAGGCAAGCGGCATGATCAATACACCGCGTTTGAGGTCGATGCCGGTAAGTTACAGGGAGATCTGCGAGGGAGGCGGACACGCCTGGACCTGTGAAGAACCTCCGGAACCCGAGTGGACCGACGGTACGAATTTCCGCTGGGCCGATGCCACCATGCAGCAGTGTCTCTCCGCGCTGTGTATCAGGCGGATTGCCGGAGCAATCGGCGCAACCGCACTCGAGACCGAGTACGAAGAGAAACACGCTGAATGGGTTGATGCCATGAATTCGGGCAACTACAAGTTCAATGGTTCCGACTACTGGGACACCCGCGGCGCGCTGGTTAATGGGGGCGGTACGTCACCCGTCAAACCCCGCACGGTCGACCGGTTCTGGGTGTTTCTCTCTGAGGCTCCCGACAGCACGCGTGGACCGAAACTCATGCATACCCTGACACTTCCTCACATTCTCGGCGGACCCGTACCGTTTCCTTCGGTGAACCTCGCCGATATCGATGCGGATTTCGACGGCCGGCTGTGGCGTGGAAGCATGTTTCCGGCCATGGCCTACATGGGAGTCAAGGCCGTGGAGAAATACGGCTCAGGCCGGCGCGCCGACGAGTACGCGCGCCGTATCGTGCACCACATGTATCGCACGTTTGTCGATTTCCAGCCCCATACGATCTGGGAAGCCTACAGCCCGACACGGCGCATGCCCGCCACCGACACCAGCGGTGTGGACCTGGTCAATGCCGACTACTGCGGCTGGTCGGGCGTGGGTCCCATCTCCCTTTTTATCGAGCATGTCCTGGGATTTCACGAAATCGACGCCTCGAACCGCCGGGTGTCGTGGCGACTTCACTGGCCCGACAAACACGGTATCAAACGGCTGACATTCGGCCCGGTAGTAACCGATATTCTCTACGAGAACGGTGCGGTTACCGCAACTACCAACGAAGCGTACACCCTGGCGATCAACGGGGAAGAGCATGAGATTCCCGCCGGCGATCCGGTGACGATTGACGTGGGAGCACCTGCGGCGCCGGAAACGCTTCCACCGCTGGTGCGCTATCCGGTGGGCGAGGGGATTCGTGTGGAGGCCGAAGGCGTAGTGGAATACCCGGTCAATACCGAAACCAGCTCTTACGAACATCTTTGCGAATGGCCCTGGCGATTTATCTGCGAATGCTCGCAGGGCTGGAAGATATGGGTTGACAACATGGATCTTCCGCCGATGCCGCGGGGGAATGCCCTGCTGTTTCGCCTCGCCTACGGAGGAAGCCCCGACAATCCCGTGAAATGGTCTGTTCATGTCAACGGTGAGCACCACTCCACGCATGAGGGCTACGGCGGCGAATGGCAGTATCTGCTGCTGCACGACGTTCCTCTCACCGAAGAAACCAATACGGTGAGTGTGCAGCGGGCAAGCGTGAACTACTTCTCCATGGATTATGTCGAAGTACTTACCCTCGATTCGGCCGCCAACGCGGCAAACCGAACAGAGGCGCCGCAATCGAATTTCCACGCCGGGAACATCCTGCGCCACACGCGTACCGGACTGGTGCTCTCCCTGCCCCAAAGCGGCATGACCACCGTGGATATCATAGACCTCTCAGGTCGGCACGTGGCCCGCCTTGCCCGACGGACCATGCAGACCGGTATGCATCGGCTGCACCTGCCGAAGAGGATCCGAGGCTCCGGTAGAGTGTATGTCGTGAGACTGAAGGTTGGAGACTTGGCTTATGCGGAGATGGTGATTTCAAGGTGATAGGCACGCCTAGTCCATTCGCCAATGGGTTGGAAGTACCAAAACAGAATGGATTGGCATGGTATCGAATATCCGCATGAGCGAGCTTGCGGACCGACCGGAATGGTCGGTTAATTCCGATCAATGGATGTGTCATTCGGGTGGGATGGCCGAACCCATCGGCGAATGCGGATTGCCGTGGCGGGCGATCCGGCCAGTGCGGCGCAAACCGGGTTCT
>CAZNDN010000232.1:0-4705 GCA_964571815.1 uncultured Fibrobacterota bacterium
TCTGGGCCTCGCCCCTGTGGGATCAGGGACTTTCGGCGTACAGCGCCAGGAATGCCGCTGAAGTAGTGATGAAACCACTCAACGCCCTGCAACTGGAGGGAGAATTTGCGGGATGTCCCGGCACTCCCGATACAATCGCGCTCAACACCGATTCCCTTGAGTGGGCGCGCGTGCTGGTGAAGGCGACCGCCACGGTGGATACCGTGGGCGTGGGCGGCATTGTTCTTTCGTACGGGTATGCGGGCGGCGACATCCTTCGTGTGGACACCATACCCGCTGCTGGTCTCGGCACGTTGCCGTACACGTGGGCCGTCTGGAACAAGGGCTTTTTCGCCGATACCCAGCAGGTCGTCGCTCGCGCGGTGCAGGTTGCCCGCAACGGGCTCACCAGCGATCCCGTGGAGGCGCGGTTCTACGTGGGATGGCCGCGGCCGACAAACCCGGCGGGGGCAATGCGGGCGCAGGCCGCGCTTTCGAGCCAGGTGCGCCTCAACTGGCGCTGGGTGGGACCAACGACCGGTGTCGACCGCGTCCTGTTGTGGCAGGACACCAAACCCCTGCTCGCCGGCTCGACCACGCCCGGCGCGGCCTTTACGCCCGAGACACTGCAGGTGAGCGATACGACCTATCTGGTGGAAGGGCTGAACAAGGAGACACGCTACTACTTCGCGCTTCAGGTCCGAAAAAATCTCCTGTGGTCGCCCCTTACCGTGGAAGCCTCGGCGAACGACTCTACTCCCTCGTTTACCAACAACGATTCGGTTCCCAATACGGTTGCGATCGATACGGCATGGTTCGAGACCGGGAGCAACGGCATCCGGATTGCCTGGAGGGTCGATACGATTCCCGGTGTGCGCATGGAGTGGGGAATTCGCTCCGGGCTCAGCCGGGCGCAACTCCTTGTTCCCTTCGATCCGCCACGAGGCCGGGAGGTGCAGTCGGTGCGGGAGACCACCCTGGTGATGCTTGAGGATATGCTGTTCGACACAACCTACCACGTGGGAATCTGGCTGCGGGGGCTCGACGGCCCCTGGTCGCTTCCCACGGATTCATCCCTGTGCGCGGTACGAAGTCCGAGTTTCACCTGGGAAGCGGTCACCTACTTCACCGGGGGCGACACGGTCTTCGCTTTCAACAACAACGTTATCCTCCGGAAGGGGCCCGGCTACGGAGATGCGTTTCCGGTCGAGGATACCGTTGACTATTTCGTACCCACGGGCATGCCGCCGGGGTTGATTCCCGCAAGTATCGGCGTGTCGCTGCGCAAGGGCTCCTACAGCGATCGACAGAAGTTCTTTGTGGGTATTCGCTACAATCCGGCGCTGCCCCCGGGACGAACAACTGCTCATTTGGCGCTGTTTCGTCCGCGTGGGGGAACCTGGGAGGTGGAACACGAGTCGTTTGCGCGGGACGGCTATGTGTGGGTCGAGACCTCGCGGTTCCTCGACACCGGGACACCGATTCCCTTCGTGGCCATGGTTGACACGGTGGCGCCCTCGATCAGTCTGCCCGACACGGGGCGGGTTGCCGACGGGGGAAAGGGCCTTTCCGGGAGTCTTTCGGTGCGGGACAACTGCGGCAATGTAGAATGGATGGTTCACTATGCCCGCGACGGTGAGGCGTTTTCGGAGGAGAAGACATTCAAGGGCGTACTGTGCGGCTCCTGCGACAGTGCCGCCGGCGCGTCGTGGACCTTCCCCGCTTCGCATGTCACCGAGCGCGTGGGTGTTCGGGCACACCTGGTTGTCTCCGACGGCGTGTATCGGGATACGGTCAACGTGTCTCACCGGGCGCGTCGCGGGAATTCCGATCCGGTCACTACCGAGAAGATGGAGTGGGTGCCGGTGTTCGCCACGTCACGTTTGGAGAAGCCCGGGGTCACGGAGGCGCTTTCGGGGCTTGCCGGCGACGACGGCGTCTGGGATTACGACACGCGCGCGTTCAGGCTGTTTCGATGGGTGCGCACCGCGGCCAATGCCGGGACCTCCGACGATCGATGGGTGGAGTACTCCGAGGAGAACAGGGCCCTGTTCACGTTTGAGCCCGGGAGGCTTATGTGGTTGAAAACGAGAAAACGTGTTCCGGTCGGGCTCGGCCCGGGTACCACACTTTCCTTGAAAGACCCGTTCGCGATATCGCTCGCGGCACAGGAGTGGACCGACATGGCCGTCCCCTTCGGCTTTGATGTGGCGGTGGCGGATGTGGTCGGGGCAACGGGCGAGGCGGGCCGGAATCTGCAGTTCTATCGCTGGGAACGCCGGGAGACCTCCGAATTCGGCAAAACAGCGGTGTTCTTTCGTACCGTACCGGTTTACGTAGCCGGTATCCCCAGCCTGGACGATCCCGGCGCAAAACTGGTTTCCGCTCCGCTTCGGGGCCACTCCATCTTCAATCCCGCCGCGGCCGATATCGTGCTGCGAATTCCCCCGCTGCCGGCGGGCGTTCGAGCTTTCGGGGCCGGGAAGCGCCGGGGCGCAACAGGGGCTGAGGCGGATGTGACGCAATGGAGTGTGAGGCTGCCGGCGAAGAGCGGGTCGGGAGTGCCCCTGAACACGGTATACTGCGGGTACCGGCAGGCCGGTGAAGGCACGACTTACTACGGGTTCGCCCCCACCTTTGCCGAGCAGTCGATCAAGGTCCGTGACCCCGAAACCGGAACGTTGTACGGACATGCGGTGCACCATGAGACGGCCGGCGAAGGATGTGCCTTCCTTGTGGCGTTCTGCAACGACGGCGCGCGGGCGCAGACGATCGTGTGTCGCCCGGAGCAGGCGGTGAGACCGCCTTCGGGTGCGGTGGTACGGATGGTGAATCCGGACGGGGGCGCGATGAAGGACTCCGACGGGCAATGGGCGGTGCGGGTCGACGCGGGGCGCCGGGAAGATCGATTCCTTCTTGTGGGCACCGAACAGTACTGCGCTTCATTCGGCGCAACATCGGGGCGTACGCCCGCGAAGCTGGTCGGATGCAGGTTCAAGCGGGTCGGGGCACGTGTGGAACTGCGCTACACGCTCCCGTGGTCGGGGGTATCCATGGTGCGTTTTGAAGCGTTCGACCTTCGGGGCCGTGCACTGTGGAGCCACGCAAGCCGCCCCGCCCGGGGCGGCCGTCATGTGCTCGTCCGGGACGCGCGGGCTGAGGGCGAAAGCACACCGGGCGCGGGTATCTACGTAGTGCGTATGAGTGTCTACGATGAAGCCGGCGGACGAATGGCGCGGTTTGAACGTCGCCTGGATATCATACCCTGAGCAGACCGGCAGGCGCTCAGATGCCGAGGTTGGTCATCGTTTGAATGACATTGTTGATCATCCCCGTGACCACGGGGTGATTGATCTCGAAGTGCTCGACCGACCCGCGAAGCGCATCGAGCAGCCGCCGATGTTTCTCGGGAGGTACATCTCCTTCGTGGTGGGTCAGCAGATCCTGGATATGGTCGGTGAGTGAGTCGACTTTCTGCTGCGTCGCCTGCTCTTCAGTCTCAACTTCACCCAGTCTCGTGCGCAACTGCTCAAGCGATCTTCTCAGGTTTTCCTCGGCCATGAAGCGTCCTTTCCCTGCAATCCACCTCGTTGTGAGTTGCAGAAAAAGATACAACGCGCCGGAGGTGAAGCGCATGCGGCCACAAAAGGGGTGTACCGTCCGTCCTCGCTCGTTACCCGGCCCCTGCATGTGAGAACCGCGAGTGCGCGGTATCGGAGATGGACTGAGATAGACTTCGTCCTCATCCGTCGTCCTCGTCCTCGTATTTTCGTCGTGTATTGCTTCTGATTCGCGGTCCGGGGATGTGTTTCAGGAGTTTGAGCGTGTTGTCGGCAATGGTTTTCAGTGGTTGGCTTGTGGGAGAAATTTCGGTATTTGGGTGGTGGAGACTTGTGGGCAAGGAAGAGCCGAGGACGAGGACGAGGGCGAGAGTGACGGCAAGTGGGTTGAGTGAATGGCACTTGCGTTTCACGTGGACCGCGAATGCATTCGAGTATTTCGATAACGGCAGTGCGGATATCCCGTGTTTTTCCGGTTCCGGTGCCGTGGGCAAGGCGGGATGTCTTTTGCCTCTTCGATACCACTCCGCGCACAGCCGCCCGCGGCGCAGTCGCTTCATGGAGGAAACGAGGTTTGAAAACCGGCGTGGCGAGAACCCGAGCTGCTGTACGGCAGCATCCCGGCCGGGACATCGGCCCCGTAACGGAGTTCGGGATGTCCCTTTTCTACCGCGATCACTGCAAAAAGAGCGATTTCAGGGCAAAATATGTGCTTTTTGACAAATGGTTGAACAAAATGTATGTTGTTCCGGCGAATGATTTGCTGAAATGATGGGTTTGTTGTATACTTAAGGAAGGACTGAAAACAGGAGTGCCCACATGGATATCGGAAAATACCTTCGCCTGAACGATCTTGCGGCAGAGGACGGGAAACGGTTCGAGAATAAAAGGGAGCTGTTTGAAACGATCCTTACCGGCCGGGGACGTCATTTCACCGGAATTGTGGGACCCCGCGGTGTGGGCAAGACGGTGATTCTCAAACAGGTCGCCGCGCATGTTCCCGATTGCTGCTATATATCGTGCGACACTCTCGAAAACGACGATCTGTTCGAGGTCGCGCGTATCCTCTCCACGCATTATAAGATTGCGCTTCTTCTTCTCGACGAGGTTCATTTTCAGCAGGAATACGACCGTATTCTTAAATCGATTTTCGATTTCCTGACCGT
>CAZNDN010000233.1:0-4696 GCA_964571815.1 uncultured Fibrobacterota bacterium
GTCATTCCCGGCCTTCGGGCCGGGCCCCATTGAAGGGAGGTTCAGCACCTCGAGCAATCCGCGCCGGATCCAGTGTCATTCCCGGCCTTCGGGCCGGGCCCCATTGAAGGTGAGAGCTGATCCTTCAGCCGCGCCTGGCCGGCTTGTCATTCCCGGCCTTCGGGCCGGGCCCCATTGAAGGTGAAGGAGGTGCGGTACTAGATCTCCTTTCCCTGGGAGTCATTCCCGGCCTTCGGGCCGGGCCCCATTGAAGGAGGTCGTAGTAGGACGCGGGGCCCTCTTCCCCGGCATCGTCATTCCCGGCCTTCGGGCCGGGCCCCATTGAAGGTAGTCACCCGTCGTGGAGATGAGCTCGGACAGCGCACGTCATTCCCGGCCTTCGGGCCGGGCCCCATTGAAGGAGGCGAAGGTCGGCTCCTCCGCCGTCAGTAATCAGGTGTCATTCCCGGCCTTCGGGCCGGGCCCCATTGAAGGTCCACGACCCGGGCCCACTCCGCCTCCTGCTGCTCGTCATTCCCGGCCTTCGGGCCGGGCCCCATTGAAGGGCCTCCAAAGAGTACGCATACTGGATTAGGTCGTCGGTCATTCCCGGCCTTCGGGCCGGGCCCCATTGAAGGATGTGTCTCCGGGACACACTGCGGATTCAGCTCTACGAGTCATTCCCGGCCTTCGGGCCGGGCCCCATTGAAGGCCGGCGGTGCGGGTGCTCTGAGGGTCACGGATTCTCGTCATTCCCGGCCTTCGGGCCGGGCCCCATTGAAGGATGATCTCTAGTTTCGCCATCTCGTGTGTCGCTCCTGTCATTCCCGGCCTTCGGGCCGGGCCCCATTGAAGGCTCTTTTTCCCGCAGCCATCCCCGGAGATATCGCCGGGTCATTCCCGGCCTTCGGGCCGGGCCCCATTGAAGGATCGGTTCGGATGGACGCGGCTACTCGGAGCTGAATGTCATTCCCGGCCTTCGGGCCGGGCCCCATTGAAGGCCGGCCTCGCGGTCCACGTACCTCCGGAGTTTGGCCTGTCATTCCCGGCCTTCGGGCCGGGCCCCATTGAAGGTCATCATCTCGGCGGGCGTGACAAATTCCGCCGACCCGTCATTCCCGGCCTTCGGGCCGGGCCCCATTGAAGGAGCACGCCCCCATTGGCGGCCTCGCCGCAGCCAGGGCGTCATTCCCGGCCTTCGGGCCGGGCCCCATTGAAGGATCTGGTCCAGGCCGCCAAGAACCATTGGGCGCGGTGTCATTCCCGGCCTTCGGGCCGGGCCCCATTGAAGGATCTCACGAATGGCGAGGCCAGCGGTCTTCTTGGTGGTCATTCCCGGCCTTCGGGCCGGGCCCCATTGAAGGGTACCAAGGCCTGATCCACACCGGACAACATTACGAGTCATTCCCGGCCTTCGGGCCGGGCCCCATTGAAGGGAAGTCCCCGTTGAGGTTGTCGCCATCGACGAGGAAGTCATTCCCGGCCTTCGGGCCGGGCCCCATTGAAGGAGGAAGCACTTCCTTCACTTCGATGGGTCCTTCAGTGTCATTCCCGGCCTTCGGGCCGGGCCCCATTGAAGGTGCCAAGAAGAGGAGGTGTTTGCCTGCGCCTACGACACGTCATTCCCGGCCTTCGGGCCGGGCCCCATTGAAGGCAGACACGGGAGCTGCAGAGTGCATGAAGAGACTGGAGGTCATTCCCGGCCTTCGGGCCGGGCCCCATTGAAGGGATGAGGAGCTGGATCGTCTCCGGCAGCTCCAGGAGGTCATTCCCGGCCTTCGGGCCGGGCCCCATTGAAGGTTTGCATGCTCCTGGGTCTGCCGCGCTCAGGCTCGCTGTCATTCCCGGCCTTCGGGCCGGGCCCCATTGAAGGCAGCAGGTCCAGGCCCTCCTCGGGCTGGTCGGCGAGTGTCATTCCCGGCCTTCGGGCCGGGCCCCATTGAAGGCGTGGAACGGGTGAACGCCCAGCTGGATGCGCTGGTGTCATTCCCGGCCTTCGGGCCGGGCCCCATTGAAGGTCAGAAAGGAGGGCTCTCCAGTCTTCCACCATCGGGTCATTCCCGGCCTTCGGGCCGGGCCCCATTGAAGGGGGTCCACCACGGGCGCAACGGAGACCGACACGATAGTGTCATTCCCGGCCTTCGGGCCGGGCCCCATTGAAGGTCCCTCGACCGCGACCGGATCGAGGACACCGTGAAGTCATTCCCGGCCTTCGGGCCGGGCCCCATTGAAGGCGATCCATCCGCCGAGATCGTCCATGGCGACGTCGCGTCATTCCCGGCCTTCGGGCCGGGCCCCATTGAAGGAAGTCGGAGAACGTGTTGCTGGGATGCTGTGGGTCCGTCATTCCCGGCCTTCGGGCCGGGCCCCATTGAAGGAAGAGATACTGGTCCGAGGGGCTGATGTCTCTGGCCAGTCATTCCCGGCCTTCGGGCCGGGCCCCATTGAAGGTCCCGAAAGCCGCGATCAATGCCAGGAACCAGACAGACGTCATTACCGGCCTTCGGGCCGGGCCCCATTGAAGGCGGTGGCCGTGGCCAGCTCGGGGACCGGTGACCGGGGTCATTCCCGGCCTTCGGGCCGGGCCCCATTGAAGGGGCGATGGAACAAATCAGGTGCTCGACGCCGAGACGGCGTCATTCCCGGCCTTCGGGCCGGGCCCCATTGAAGGGCCACGGCGTGGTCACCATCCCCCAGCCTCCGGACCGTCATTCCCGGCCTTCGGGCCGGGCCCCATTGAAGGCTCCGCGCCGACACCCAGTCCTGGATCGACGCGCCCCGTCATTCCCGGCCTTCGGGCCGGGCCCCATTGAAGGCCCCGAAGGAGCGACCGGCTCCTCCCCCGGTACCGAGTCATTCCCGGCCTTCGGGCCGGGCCCCATTGAAGGAGATCCGAATTGCCAGCCAAAGCGATGTCAAGCGCCAGGTCATTCCCGGCCTTCGGGCCGGGCCCCATTGAAGGGCCACGGCGTGGTCACCATCCCCCAGCCTCCGGACCGTCATTCCCGGCCTTCGGGCCGGGCCCCATTGAAGGCTCCGCGCCGACACCCAGTCCTGGATCGACGCGCCCCGTCATTCCCGGCCTTCGGGCCGGGCCCCATTGAAGGCCCCGAAGGAGCGACCGGCTCCTCCCCCGGTACCGAGTCATTCCCGGCCTTCGGGCCGGGCCCCATTGAAGGAGATCCGAATTGCCAGCCAAAGCGATGTCAAGCGCCAGGTCATTCCCGGCCTTCGGGCCGGGCCCCATTGAAGGAGCGCCGCCGCCGAAACCTCCACGAGCGGGACGCGGTGTCATTCCCGGCCTTCGGGCCGGGCCCCATTGAAGGTATTCCTGCCTCCTCGCCGTGAAGCCCTCGTAGCCTGTCATTCCCGGCCTTCGGGCCGGGCCCCATTGAAGGTCCACAATGAGGTGATAGAGCGTCCGGAGGAGGGGTGTCATTCCCGGCCTTCGGGCCGGGCCCCATTGAAGGATCGAAGGGGTTTGCTCGACCTTCAAGGCTTTCCGTGTCATTCCCGGCCTTCGGGCCGGGCCCCATTGAAGGATTCCTCCCGCATCCCGGAGCAAGATTTCATAGACGTCATTCCCGGCCTTCGGGCCGGGCCCCATTGAAGGGATCCAGCTCTAGACGGCCCTCCACGTGCGTCCGATGGTCATTCCCGGCCTTCGGGCCGGGCCCCATTGAAGGTACGACCCGCCGAACGTCTACCAGGCTGCCGGCACCGTCATTCCCGGCCTTCGGGCCGGGCCCCATTGAAGGGCAGGGGGTCGGACAACGTAAGGGAGTAGCCTGCGCCCGTCATTCCCGGCCTTCGGGCCGGGCCCCATTGAAGGGGGGTGCCATCATGGTAGCCGTCGCTCCGTTGGCAATGTCATTCCCGGCCTTCGGGCCGGGCCCCATTGAAGGGACGCATAGGGGTCTGCATTGTCAGCCAGCACGGGGTCATTCCCGGCCTTCGGGCCGGGCCCCATTGAAGGTGGGAAAACTGGGAGCGGTTCCAAGGCGCCCATGACGAGTCATTCCCGGCCTTCGGGCCGGGCCCCATTGAAGGCGCCATAACTAGGCCCAAATCCCGCCAAGACTCATTGTCATTCCCGGCCTTCGGGCCGGGCCCCATTGAAGGGGTGATCTGCGCGTCCAGCTCATCGAGTAATTCGGCTGTCATTCCCGGCCTTCGGGCCGGGCCCCATTGAAGGCCAGAGAAACCGAGTGGGATTCACGGCCCTCGAAAGAGTCATTCCCGGCCTTCGGGCCGGGCCCCATTGAAGGGATTCCGGGTGCTGGTGGTGGATCGCCTGGGCCAGGTCATTCCCGGCCTTCGGGCCGGGCCCCATTGAAGGTTCATCTTCCATGGCCGATCGCCTGGCAATCTCAGCGTCATTCCCGGCCTTCGGGCCGGGCCCCATTGAAGGTTTTCCAGGTCGCAACCCGCGCGCGCGTGGGGAGTGGTGATGCCCACCGGAACACGTCTCCGACCAGCAGGTCCTGTCGCAACCCGCGCGCGCGTGGGGAGTGGTGATACCATGCGTCATCTCCAATCATGTCCCGCATCTCCTGTCGCAACCCGCGCGCGCGTGGGGAGTGGTGATCGCGGACGCCGTTTACCCGTCCTCCTCTCTGTCCGTCGCAACCCGCGCGCGCGTGGGGAGTGGTGATACACTACTTGCGGTTGTCAACCACCTACCACGGGAAAAGGAAGGACGGGGTTCTGGGGGGGG
>CAZNDN010000234.1:0-1783 GCA_964571815.1 uncultured Fibrobacterota bacterium
CACCCCACCGGTATCGGTAGCGGGCTTGCGCTCGCTCGGGCTGTATGCCTGCCAGATGGTATGGGGTTCGAAATCGACATAGGTACGGTACATGTGCTCTACCATATTCCGGGCGAGGCGTGCAGCCTCATCGGTATAGCCGTACTTCTGCAATCCACGAATTGCCATATAGACTATTGGTGCATAGACGCTGCCGCGCCACCCGCCACCACTCATGTCCGAGTCAATGTCACCGAGTACCAGTGACGGGAATGGAGCCGCTTCTCCGAAAAAACCCGGGTTCGTGACCATATTGGTTATGGTCTTCTCTGCATATTCGGTGGACGCTGCTTCGGCGGTGAGGGTCCAGAATGAAACTGGTGTTCGTGCTACCTGGGGACTGGTGAGCGTGGTTGGACTTGTGTCCTTATACTTCCCCAGTTCCTTGTGAAAGTACTGTTCGTTGATGATTGGTTTATACTCTTCCCATGTCGCTTTCCATTCATTTTCGAGCGTTTCATTGCCGATCGACCGGGCAAGGAGATATATGCATTGTGCCGAAAGAGATTGTTGTGCAATGGCATCAAGCCAATTGAAGCTCTCGCCCGAAACATACGTTAGCGACGGCTCCGTGCAGGTCCAGGAATGCTCCGCGCCTTCGCAAAATTCCTGCGTGCCCGGTGCATAACGCCCTCGCGGAGAATTGACCATTCCACTCGCCTCGTGGGTCCAGCCGTACCCCTTTCCCCACTGATTCCACTGCCGCTGCTGATTGTCGTGAAACCACGCGAAGTGTTTCTGCAAATACTCCTTTTCTTCCAGGAGCCACTTCACCCGGGCTGTATCACCGGTCAGCAGGAAATGTTCCCACTCCGCCCATGCAAGAATGGGCGGGTTGTTTCTATGCTCAATGGTCTGGGAACTTGCGGCGTTATCGTGTATCTGGGCGTAGTATTCGTTGAGACTCTCGATACCGGGGAAAACATCCGGTGCATACTTGGTGAACTGCGCCGTAAAAGCCGACTCCCACAGGCTTATGTGGCCTTCACGACGTCCTTCGTCCATATAGGGAGACTGGACCGCGCCCTCATCGACGGCAATATGATCGAAGGCCAGCTCCCAGGCTTTCCAGTACAGGTCAACATACCCCGGCTCCGCATCGAATACGGGCGAGGGCAGCAGAGATGTGTCAAGTTCGGCTGGTTTTGCGGAAACGGCTGCGACAATACTCATCAGGAGAATACCGGCCGCGAAATAACGTTTCATGTGCGTGCTCCTTGGGTGGAGAAAGAAAATAGTCCGTGTCCGTCCGATTCTACAATTCTGAGCGATGCATATCTCAGCGAAGCCTCACATACTGCCTGGTAAGCGTCGTATTCCCGTGCAGAATCGTTACAAAGAATACGCCGCTCTCAAGTGCAGAGAGGTCACAGGCGTAGCTCTTCCCGGCATAGAGCCGCACCGGCAAATAGACGGTTCGACCGTCAACCGTCAAGACTCTTACCCGTGGCGCCGTGTTCCCGACTGACGGCACCTGAAACAGCAATTTCTCGTTCGATACCCTCAGATGCTTTTCTCGTGATTGTTCCACCTTTTCGCGGAGCGACAAATTTGATGAGCTGATTGTGAATGCCGGCGACACCGTTTCGACCATTATTTTGTTGTAGTCGAAGAGGTGTATTCGGGCCTTTTCCGTCACGTATCCCGAATCGTTGGGGACAGTCCATTCAAAGTGTGTCGTACCGGCGGTACTCGTGACGCGGGAGAGCCGCTCCCACGTATCCGGTTTCCCGTCGTCGGTCGA
>CAZNDN010000234.1:1883-4688 GCA_964571815.1 uncultured Fibrobacterota bacterium
TCCCGTTTTTGTTTCGGCAGCGTGCCACCCCCAATTATCAATGAGCAGGGAATCACCGATGAAAAGCCGTGAACCATCGTCCGAAGTGAGAGAAAACTCGACAAATCCCGAGGAGGGGATAGATAGAAAACCGGTAAATACGGCACCGAATTTGTCTGCTGCCCTATCGGGAATAGCCAACGACACTGAATCAAGCACGCCGGTTTTTTTCGGTGTCAGTGCGTCAAAACCACCGTTTTCGCCCAAGCCTTCGTAATAGGCGTAGGATATACCAGGCACGGTATTCGAAGGGTTTTCAGGCTTTCGTGCCAACCTTCGATAGAAAGTCAGAGACGCGAGGCGACTGGGATCGAGGCCCTCCTTGAATCCGCGGACGGTCAGGGTGGTGGAATCCTCCCGAACCACAATAGGTTCGGTATACGGCGTCGCCTCCTGTGTCGGCTCGGTACCGTCGAGGGTATAGAAGATGCTCGCGCCTTCGGTTCGACACGACACCGGCACGGTGGTTGAATCGCCAATCAGATATGGTTCGGCATCGATAGCCGGTTTCGCGACACTTGACAAATCGGAGGCCCCGATCCACATATCCGGATTGTGCGGGTAGGTTCCACACGCCAACCAGGAATGACGGATTACCTGCTTGTTCTCCAGGTTGTACACATACAGATCTTCCGAACAATCGTCCGTTTTTTCCAGAGTAAACACGGCCCATTCATACTCGTTGGACCACGCAAAATCGTTCGCCCACCCCGGCGGCGCATCGTGTCGCGCCACCGGCATCAAATCGTCATCGGTTTGTTTCTCGACAAATGCGACATGATGGGTGGCATTGTACGCAAAGTGTTCCCAGTTCGGGCCTATGGCCGCACCGCAGGTCCAGGCATCGGCATAGTCTACCAGATCGGTGATGCCGGTAGTGAGGTTATCCTGATCAATCGAGTATAAGCCTACCTTGTAGTTATGGCGAAGAAGAACACGGTTTCTAAACATGAAAGCCCCGTCGATACCTCCACCTCCCGCATCGCTGGTCGTGAAAACCGCGGAAGTTGGTATATGGGTGACGGTGCCCTCCGGATCCAGGTGATACATCTTCAGAGGATCGTTGTAAACCGGCAGCAGGTCGCTTGAGGTAAAAAGAAACTCCCCCCGGTCGGTCCAGGACACGAACATGATATTGGGCATCGGAGATTTGGTGATCTCCTGCCGGTTGTCTCCCTCGAAATCCATGACGACGACATTGTACTGATCCGACCCCGGTGCAACAGGTTCGGAATAGACAATCTTACTTGGATCGGATGGGTGAATCATCGGGGCACGTCCGAGTTCGGCGATTTGTACCGGCGTTGTCTCCTGCATATCGATTTTGAAAATGCCGTACGCCTTACCGTCATCACCGCTCTTCTCACCGGTTCCATACACAATGAAGCCCTCCGGCAGGCTCTGCAAGGCTGCCTCTTCGGCATTTGTCGGAACCGGATCATCAGCAGCATGTAACAAAAGAACAACTCCTGCCAGGGGAATCAGGCCGATACCAACTGCAATCTTGAAAGAAGTCACGCTATACCCTCCAGGTTATGTTGAAAAAAAACGAGCAGCATAATTGCAATTCCGCAGCACCTTTGTATTTCGAGGTCCCCATCCGCGCACCCGCGCCAACGACACAAACTCAGATGGAAAGCGTACTACCTCCCCTTCATTATCGTACCGCTGATAAGGTCTTGTGAAACAATCCGGACGGCGTTTGTACCCTTACGACATAGACCCCGGCCGAAAACTCCGCAAATGGTACCTGTATGCGTCGATTGGTAACCGAACATGATTCATGAAAAACCGCATCACCTTGCGAGTTCCATAGTTGAACCAGGGCGGGCCCTCTCGAAATATTGGAAATTGTCAACGTTGCTCCGTGGTGGAGAATTCTCACGCGGCTGATACCGTCGGCACCCGGGGGATTTGCACGGCCGCCCCGATTCCGGTGCGCGAACGTCGACCCACTGGAATCCAGAAAATGGTGAGTTCCGGGTGGTTCCTGCCGGTTTTCAGTCGCCAGAACATTGTCACGATCGACATCGATTTCAGGCCATACCACCTGGCCGGCTCTCTGTGCATCGACATCATGATCCCATCCAAGTTCGTTGCAATTAAGGTCTATCCACATGACGATACGGTGGAAATCTTCTCTGTTGATTGAACCGCTCGTGTACTTCTGCACCAAATCATCACCGATTGTTGACTGATGTGTTCCCACATATCCCGGAATTGAACGAGACCCGCCTCCCGGAGACCAGTAACTCTTGTACTCCCCGCCATAGCCTGCTCGCTGCAGTGCCGGTTTTGCCAGCAGGTGATAGTTAAACGGCATTGCTCCTTTGGTCGGATCGGTATGATGGCCGGGAAACTCTTCCTGCAATTGAGACGGGCCGCGCGTAAAGGCAACAGGGGTCGATTTGAGCGGCGGAATCGCTTTCCATTTACTCTCATGACATCCCACACAACTCAACTGTTCGCCCGCGTGAACGTAGGTCACCGCCTTCATCGACTGCAATGCCATCTGGTTTTCATCCAGAGCCTGAAAATAGATGGGTGTGTTTACCGGCGCATCGCAGTAGACGCTTCCATCGGCTTCAACAGGAACAATACCCAGAGACATTCGACTGGTGGCCATACTATAGGCGCCGACCTTGGGAGTGTTCTTTCCCGGTGTGGTTTTTGGAATCAACTGTATGATTCGCAACCACTTGATTTTCTTCTCCTCAACCACACCTTCGGGCCATGGTACCGGGTAGGTTTCATAGATATTCTGAA
>CAZNDN010000235.1:0-4485 GCA_964571815.1 uncultured Fibrobacterota bacterium
TACTTCTCAACCGGCTCCAGTGTCGATGAGTTTGACTGCGAATGTGAAGGCGGTACGGAAGTGCGCCTGAGCGGCAACCGGCTGCGCTCCGAGATTGGAACCCGCACCCGGATCATGCCGATCATGGACAGGGACGCTTCGCGGAGTATCGGCGGCGCCGCACGCATCTACGACATGCGCGGTCGCACTGTCTCCGGGAGCGGGGAAGCACTCCGGAATCTGCAAAAAGGAGTGTATATCTCGACTGGACGTTCGGGGAGGTAGAGGGTCACGTAGTAGAGCGGCCACCTCATGCACGCCTTGCAGATGCAGGGGAAATGACCGAACGCGGGCACACGATGCCGATGGCTGACCGGCCGTTGTGTCACTACGCAAGGCAGCCGGGGTTGATTCTGCGCTTGTCCGGAGTACTGTTGAAGAACTCAGCGCTTCGGTGCGGGAGAATCAACAGGTCAAGTAGCTGAGCAGCTTCGGGGCACGAACGCTGCTTTCGATTTCCCATCACAGGCGCGGGGCTCCTCGAGATCCTTTCAGACGTTCGAGGAGCCCGGCTTTCCAAATGTTCTCATCCCGCATTCGAGTTGTCGCGGCACGGTGACGGTAGGCTCGTTGCGTAAGCGTTTTTCACCGGAGTACCGTGGTCGGACAACACCGGTGTCCGGCGGATTGCAGCCTGAGGATGTACGCGCCGATGCAACGCCGCTCGGTTCGTCAAGGATCATCACAGTCCCGGGGCGAATGGAAGCGGAGCAAGGGGGCTCTCGAGTAGCTGTGACGCACATTCCTCACGATACCGGGATGCATCCGACGGCCCTACCAGTCGATACCCTCACACACGACAAACTCGGCCGGTCGCGCGACATTCCAGCTCGTGAACGTGTCGGCGTAGAGCCGCCGGTACACCGCGATGGTCAGCAGCACTTTTCTGGTGTAGTGCCGTGTCTGGGAGAATTTCATGCAGGCGATTATCTCATCCCACGCCCTCCCGTCACTCAACGCCACCCATCGCTCGACATTGAACGGCCCGCCGTTATAGGAGGCTACCGCGAGGGGGATGCTGCCGTCGAATTTGTCAAGAAGCTGTTTCAGATACCAGATGCCGTAGCGGATGTTGGTGCGGGGATCGTACAGCCGGCGTCGGTCGGGGGAGATGTCGCCGATATGCCGGGCAATGCGCTCGGCTGTCAGAGGCATGATCTGCATCAGTCCCCTCGCTCCTACCGGACTCACCGCCTCGGGATTGAACCTGCTCTCCGTTCGCATGACCGCGAGTACCAGCTCAAGGGGCACGCCCATGGAATCGGCCAGGTGTCGCACCGTGTGATAGTGGGCAAGCGGATACAACACACGGCGGCGATATTCGCGCGAAACAATCTCTTCGGGCGCATTCCTCAGATATCGTCCGAAGAACGTATACGCCGCGTAGCAGCAGCCGGTTTCCGTGAGAAAATCGGTAAGCAGCATTGCCTGTTCGTAGTCGAGTGCGTCGGCCGTTGCCTTCCTCCGTCGCAGAATCTCCACCTCCGTGCGCAATGAATCTTCCTTTCTACTGTCCATCTTCGCTTCAATCGTGTCTACTTCATCAACAGCTTCCCGCCCGGAAGCGAGCAGTCGCATGATGCCGATTGCGGAATCGGATTGTGCGGTGTCGTTGGTCGAAACCGGCCGGCGGGTCTCTTCCGGTGGTTTTTCCTCGGCAAACGCGGAGGTATCAAGAACCATCGTGTCCAGCATCGACAGCCGCGCAACAAATGCTTTCAGCTCCAGGCCGGCACGGTTGCGTTCATTGAGCAGTGCCCACACGATTGCTTTCTTCAGCGATGGGAAATCATCCACAAGCCCGCTCTCCTCACGTTCCAGACGTTCGCATATTTCCTGCAACGCCCCCGGTCTGCTCCTCCCGTGGATGCTGTCGGGAATCATGGTTCGCTCATCGAAGCAGTCCGCGTGGTTTGCCGCGGGACAAATACCGGTCCGGTGGCTGGAATCGCGTATCTCTTCCGCTGCGTTGTCTCCTGCCGCATGCGGACCGGCTTGGAGAGATATCGGCATGGATACGTTCGTATCGGTCGGGGTGTGCACACCGGCCCGACCGGCGGCACGAAGAAACGATGTGTCCGGAGGATTCACGCCATGCTCATGGGTGGTAGCAGGATTCGCTGTCGACGAATGGCCCTGTGTCGGACTGAAAGACAGCGGGGCCGCGGGGGTGAGTATTGGCGGTTGCGGACGCGTTGTCTCAAGGTGGGCCAGGTGCTGCGATGCGGCAAGGCGGTGCCAGGTGAATTGGTCTGTCTCCGCCATTTTTTCGTACCGCTCGCGCGCTTCATCGATACGCTTCATCCTGCCCAGACAGCGCGCGGCCCAGTAGCGTGCTTCGTCGCGGTACGACGTTCGTGTCCGGGCGAGGCGTTCGAACAGGGGCAACGCATCGGCATACTCGCCGTTGAGATACGTAACCAATGCTTTCATCCACTGCACTCGTCGGCGATACCGTCCTCGCAGCCGGCCGCTCGTTTGGTATGTTTCGATTGCCTGGAGCGCACGTTGATACTCCCGGGAATGGCAGTGAGTCCAGACGATTTCAAAGGGGGCCAGGCGGGCATACTTCGATCCCGGGAACGCCGCGATAATGGACTGAAAAACGGCGATTGCCGCCTCGGTCTGTCCTGCACGAAGTCTGCAGCGGGCAACATACCACCGGCATTTCCGAGCGGTCTCGGCATCACCGGTCTGTTCGGCGGTCTTCCGGAAGAGTGAATCCGCACGTTTGTAGTGCTGCATTCGATAGTGCGCGTACGCCGTATTGAAAGCAAGCCAGTCGCTGTAAGGGTCTCCCGGTGCAAGGTTTCCTTGTCGGCGTCGCTGCTCGATCAGATCGATAACCTCCGGATATGCCTGGATTCTCCGCAGTCCGACGATATAGGCTTTGAACGCATTCTTTCCCCGGGGCTCCCGGGTGATTCCCCGCTCCCGGAGTTGGCGGAGACGACTCCGACACGAATCGTGGATACCGATTGCGGAGCCGTCAAGGAGCAGATGCGACAGGATACGGGCTTCACTCCGGTATCGCTTGAGTTTTCGACAAGCGTTCGCCTGTATCCACAACAGATCCTTGTACATGCCGGAGAACCGGGCGTCTTCCTGGAATCCGGCCTTTTCGAGACTGTCGATCTGCTTGTGGACACGCCACGCGTGACCCTTCTCCAGACGGCAGCGAAGCGCGCCGAGCAACGCGCGCCCGTAAAGGGCACTCTCCGGGTATTTCTGCATCAGGAGTTCGTAGCTGTACAACGCCTTGCCGTATTCCTCCTGCGACATGCGGCACGTTGCCGGGAGAAAGCGAAGGTGATCGCTGATCAGGCGATAAGAAGGCATGGCTTTCTGGAGGTAGTCGGCAGCGGAGGCGTACTCGTGGAGTTCCATCCGGCAGAGTGCCGCCATAAGGTGCGATCGAGCGTACCATCGTCGTGCGGAATGACAAACCGCGAGCGTATCGAAGTATCCCTTTGCGGCTTGCCATTGCCGCCGGCCGTAGAGATCCAGGGCATGCTGGAACACGCTGTCGATCTGAGTGTATGTCGGATCGGGCGGCAGAAGCGGTGACGAGGAAGCGTGCGGAGTCGAGTCGCGGGCAGCCGACGTGTCGGGCGGGATTTCCACGATCGGCGTCTGCTGCTCCAGTGGCGCCTGGTTGCCGGTTCCGGACGGCATGGCCCACAGGTACACCGCCGCAATGCCGATGGAAATTTTCACCATGCGTAGCAGTCGGCAGAGTGCTCCAGTCATTGTCGTCTCCCCGTCGGTGCGCATTGCGCGCGAAGAATACAGAAACTGAAAGGTTGTGAGGTCACCCGGCTCGCGGACGCGCTCGGAGCCTGATTATGTGCGTCGAAACCGGAGAACCCATGCATATTATACCAGAGAATTCCAGGATTTCAAGTTAGAATTCTGAAAATCTCGAATTCAGTGAAATGGCTGAAAGACGGCGAAACTGCTTTCCCTAATGACATCAGTACCTCAGGCCGAGCTATGCATGCGGCGCAGTCGGTTGGCGGAGGGGGCCGGGCCGCGAACGTACCGGTGGTATTCCTGCCTGGAGAAAACGTGGCGGGGCCGCCCGGGTGCTTGTCGGTTCGGCAACCGTCGCACAACCGGCCGAGTTTGCCTTCATCGGGGGGGTAAGGGCGTTACGGCGAGCTACGGTATCTCCGCGCGGCAGCTACCGGCGCGAGAGCACCAACTGCATGCCGTCGTCATCCCGAAGAACGAGCGTATCGAGCGTGGCGCCGAACGATGCGGAAAAGGTTGTTCGGTCGTTGGCACCGAAAAAGCGGATGGTTTCGTCGTTCAATTGCCAGATACCGGAATCGGGTAGTGTCGCGGGCCCGGGCTTTTCGTCGGCACGTATGCTGTTGGCGGCTCCCGGCTCAGTGGAGCGGATATAGAAGGAGTCGACGGAGAAGAGAAACGAGCAGGACCGTC
>CAZNDN010000236.1:0-4460 GCA_964571815.1 uncultured Fibrobacterota bacterium
GAAATACGAAATCTGGTCATTCTTGACCAGAAAGAGACGCCGGGGCTGGGGGGGCGTATCGAAGAAGAGGCATTCCGCGCGCAGTTCCGCGGGCTGGAAATCGCGTGGGAAAACCCGCCCGACCGGCACATCGTTGTCGGCGCTTCGAAGGACCCCGATGCGACCAATCGAGTGGATGCAATCACGGGCGCCACGCAAACGTCAATGGCGCTGATGAACATGCTCAACAGCGAGCTGGCGGCGTTCAGGAAGGTGTACGAAGAGCGAATCGACTGATCCGGCCTGAGTGATCGGAGATTCGCGCAGCAAGAGAAAACGAAGATGGCGGAAACATCGAAAAGCGTACTCTCCAAGGGCATCTGGGCGGAGAACCCCATCTACCGTCAGGTGCTGGGTATCTGCTCCGCCCTCGCCGTGACCAACCTCCTGGCCAACACGCTCTTTATGTGCTTCGGGGTGATTTTCGTCACATCGCTGTCCAACCTCACCATTTCGCTGTTGCGCAATCATATTCCCAAACGCATCCGCATGATCGTACAGGTGCTGATCATCGCGAGCTACGTCATGATGGTCGATATCGTCATACGTGCGCTCGCCCCCGACATTCACCGCTTCATCGGGCCGTACGTCGGCCTGATTATCACCAACTGCATTATCATGGGCCGCGCCGAGGCCTTTGCGTCACAGAACAAACCGCTGATTTCCCTTCTCGACGGGGCCGCATCGGGCATGGGCTATTCCCTCGTACTGATCGCGATTGCACTTGTCAGAGAACCGCTGGGATTCGGAACTCTCGCCGGTGTCGAGCTTCCCGGGCTTGATGTATGGTGGCACCAGTGGACCATTATGGTGATGCCGCCGGGGGCGTTTTTCATGCTGGCAATATTGACCTGGTTTGCGCGGGGGTGGCTCACTCCCAAGGCGCAAGGAAACTGAGGAACAATGGAACCGCTACAGGAAATGCCGTTCTTTTCATCGCTGGCCCTTATTTTCGTCTCGGCCGCGTTCACGGACAATATTCTGCTGGCCCGGTTCCTGGGAATGTGCTCATGCCTGGGGGTATCGAAGCGGGTGGACACCAGCGTGGGGCTCGGTTTTGCGGTCATCTTCGTCACCTCGGGCACCTCGGCGATCAATCACCTTGTGTACGCCCATATCCTCAGGCCGCTGGGCCTGGAGTACCTCCGACTGATCACATTCATAGTAGTCATTGCCGCGTTCGTGCAACTGGTCGAGATGGTGATCGAGCGGGTCTCCGAGCGCCTCTACAATTCGCTGGGCATTTTCCTTCCGCTCATCACGGTCAACTGCGCCATACTGGGTATTTCCCTGTTCATGCTCAACAAACCGTACGGCTTTTGGCAGACGTTCGCGTTCGGCGCGGGCGGCGGGTTCGGATGGTTCGTGGCCATAACGCTTATCGGCGGCATTCGCGAGAAGATAAAGGAGTCATCGCTTCCCCGAGGGCTTGAAGGTCCGGGTATTACCCTGATCATCATCGGGATCATGGCCCTGGCGTTTGTGGGGTTTTCGGGGATGGTGAAGGTCTAAGCCTCGGAAGGAATGGACAGGAGTGTATCATTTGTCTGTCGTGTGCTTTTTTGGATGGCCGGAGGCCGGGTAGGGGGTAAGACAGGACCGGAAGGCACATGCGAAGTACAGGAGTGAATTGGACGGCAGGAGGCTGCTTTCGGAGAACCGCTCTGGAAACCCGTTGACAAAACTATGGTTCTTTCCATCTTAACATCAGTATTGTTCCTCTCTCTCCTGGGCCTCGTCCTTGCGGGCCTCCTGGTGCTTGCCGAGAAACGTATTCTCAACTACGGCCCGTGCGCAATCGATATCAACGACGGGGAGAAGAAGCTCAGTGTTACCGGCGGTTCCTCGCTTCTTTCCCTCCTGGGCGAAAACGAGATATTCATCCCCTCCGCCTGCGGCGGACGCGGGAGCTGTGCGTACTGCAAGGTCACGGTCAAGGAAGGCGGGGGATCGATCGGGCCGGTGGAAGAACCGTACCTCACCGATGAAGACCGCAAGAAGGGGGTGCGTCTTTCGTGCCAGGTGAAGGTCAAGAATGACATCAAGATCGAAATCCCCAAAGAACTTTTTTCCGTGAAGCGCTTCCGCGCCGCAGTGGAACACAAGCGACAACTGACCCACGATATCGTCGAGTTGCGGCTCGCGCTTGTCGACCCGCGCCGCCTGGAGTTTACCGCGGGACAATATGTCCAGTTGGAGTCGGAGGAGTACGAAGGGCACGACTCGGTCATGCGCGCCTATTCCGTCTCCTCTCCCCCCTCGGACCACGAACATATCGAGCTGATTGTTCGCCTGGTACCCAACGGAATCTGTACGACATGGGTATTCGAGCACCTCAAGGAGCGGCAGGAGGTAACGCTCTCGGGACCCTACGGCGATTTTCATCTCAGCACCACCGATGCGCCGATCATATTCATTGCCGGCGGCAGCGGAATGGCGCCGATCTGGAGCATCCTGCGGGACATGATCGACAAGGGAATCACCAACCGAAAGGCATCGTACTTCTTCGGCGCTCTCACCCAACGGGACCTGTTCTATGTGGATGAGCTCAACCAACTGGCCCGTGAGCACGATTGGTTCGAATTCGTACCGGCACTGTCAAACGAGCCCGAAGACTCCGACTGGCAGGGGGAGTGCGGGCTGATCACCGATGTCGTCGGGAGGCATTTCCCGGACACCACCAGGCACGAGGCATACCTGTGCGGGTCGCCGGGGATGATCGACGCGTGCCTGAAGGTACTGGGCACGGGCGGTATGCCCGACGGCAATATCTTCTACGACAAATTCGCCTGAGCAAGGACGTGGGTTATGAAACGCTCCCCTCACGACTGCATGCAGCGCGACAAGCTGCAACCGTCGAAATTCTCCGCCGCCGGTTTTCTGGGCAGCGACCAACGACCGCTGGAGGAGATTATCAATGCCGATATGCGTGAGATAGAGAATCGAGGGGTGACGCAGGCGCAGGTAGCCGATTCTCTCCAGGAAGTACACGACCGTGCGCGTAGCGCCATGGGCGCCCGAATAGAAATCCGGCCGGGCCTTCGAGCGGAATTCCACGAGTCCATGGGACGAATCCCGTCGCCGTTCTCCGGTGAAGGAGTCTTTGAGAAAGGTCAGACGACGGTCTACGATCGAGAAGGCTCACCACGCGTGATCCTCAGCGCCCTGTCGATCCACCTGATCCGCACCCACGGATTCTTCCAGGGAAAGGGCTCCCCCTATCGAATCGAACCCCGCGAAGCGATCGATCTTCTGGGGATTGCCGCGCAGAACCGATAAGGAGCCGTGGACCGGCCGATGCCGGTTCAAAAGAGGAAACAGGGCGAAATCATTCGTGCCGCAGTGTGCCGAAAGGACTTTTCCGGTGTCCCGTGAAATCCGTTACAGCGCGCAATCGAAAATCATCCTCCGAACGTGTGACAGCCTGCCGGAGGTCGCCCGGATAACCGGGGAGTTCCTCTCTCGCGGCGCCGTCGCCCTTTCGGGCGGAACAACATACGCGGCGCTCTTTCCGCACTGGGCCTCCTCGGGCGTAGATTGCACCCGGTCGAGATTCTTCCCCGTCGACGAGCGCAAAGTCCCGTTCGATTCGCCGGAAAGCAACTGGGGCGCCGCATGGCGCGGCCTCCTGAAACCGGTGGGCAAACTTGACGACAAGGAACACTTTGCCCGGTCGGGGGCGCACTACCAAGAAATGCTCCGCCGGGAATTCCCGGCGTTCCCGCCGGTGTTCGACATTGTCTTCCTCGGCGCCGGCAGTGACGGTCACACGGCAAGTCTGTTCCCCGGGACGCCTGAGGTGGACGACATGGAGTCGGTAGTCGTTGAGACGCGGAGTCCGGTTCCCCCGGTTGAAAGAATCACGCTGGGAATGCGGGTTCTCGTTGCGGCCCGCGAACTGGTAATTGTGGTTTGGGGGGAATCGAAGCGGAATGTGGTAAAAGCCGTTGTCGAAGGTGACACACGGCTCCCGGTGGTGAAGGTGCTGACCCTGCGCCGGGAATCGCTCGTTCTTGTGGACAACAACCTGGTGTAGTCGGTCTCTCGGAATTGGACGCACGATGAGCGACAGCGTAGTCCCCGCAGACATCGAGGTCACGGAAATCCTGTATCGGTAATTCAGCCCGACTCGCAAAGGCGGTTCTCATGAACATTGTATTCGTCATCTGCCACGATCTGGGACAACATCTGGGCTGCTACGGTCGATCCGAGGTCCGTTCGCCGCGTATCGATGCCTTCGCCGACTCCGGTCTCCGGTTCGAGAACAGCTTCTGTACCGCACCCCAGTGCAGTCCCTCCAGAGCAACCCTGTGGACCGGCCGGTTCGCTCACGCCAACGGTGTGGTGGGCCTGGCGCACGACGGTTTCGGGAACGATCTGAATCCCGACGAAACACACCTCGTGCAAATGCTTCGCCGCAA
>CAZNDN010000237.1:0-1802 GCA_964571815.1 uncultured Fibrobacterota bacterium
TAACCTATCATGTCCCCCCATTGCCGTTTCCGCGTCCTGCTTCTGCATAGCCACGGGTATTGTATCGGGATTCGGGTGCGTGCTTTCGGGGGTTCACGGTCCTATTTCCCTCTCAGGCAGATTTCCCCATATATCGGCATAACATCCACACCAATCGCAAAACGAGGGCCAAAGTTCCGACGGTCCTTTGCCGAATCCCGATATGTCCCCACGATGGTCGGGAACTCAACGGACATTCGTACCGCCCCGGGGGTGATCCATCCCCGGGGTAACGAGACCTTGCATCCGATCTCAGGGCTGACCACCCAGAGAAAATCCCTGTAGAGGAAGATGTCGTTTTTCCACCCGAGCGTGCCGCGTATCCATGAATTCCCGATGCCGGCATTTGCATTCAGCAGACCGCTGAGTCCCATCAGCAACAGCGACATTCTTTTCAATACCGGAACCTTTGCACCAATCACGAACGGCGGTACCCACACAAGCGAGAGCCAGGATACGCCCAGCCGGTTGAATACTTCCCTGTCCAGGAATGCCGAAAGGCTTGCGGGATCGGTCTCGATATCAACGAAATCCCCCGGAATATGAATCCGTCCGCTCATGCGAACCTGAGTAAATTCTTTTGAATAGCTCAGGCTTGCGGCCGGTCCCACCGCAATATGGTCCGGGAATTGCGCGCAGAGACGTGCGGGTATCATAAGAAACAGAACTCCGAGCACCGGAAGCGGACTACGGGGACGGACTAACTTTTGTATTTTTTCGACCAGCACCCTTAAGATATAAAACATAGTCCGTCTCCGGTATTATTGGAAATCTATCCCCGCGACAGCCGGATACATTCTCCCATCGACATGCTCGAAATAGACCAGGTTCCTGCCCGACCTTCTCAAACTGCCCCGGTGCAATGCTTTGCCGAGTATGTCGAAACAGGACGGTGCGGCTGATGTGCGACGAATCGGTTTGTTGTTACCGGACCGATTCTTTCCCTGCCTCGGGACGGTTGCGGGATTCGTGTGCGTGCTTGTCGTAAGCAGAGAATCGAACCAGTGCATTGCCGCACTCAGTTGCTCGTCGGTTACATAATGATCATCGTCGTTGGTGAAATAGACATGCTCGACCTCCAGCTCACTCAGCGCGCTGTCCAGCTTCCGGTTGTCTTCGTCGAACCACCCGTTGGGCCCGGAATAAAACCTCAGGTCAATCCCGGCGTCTTTGAACCTGTGCGCCTGCGAGATGATATCCGCCGCAACCCAGTTCTCTCTGTTCTCCGTTACGTTTCCCAGCAGCCGCGGCAGCCCGAATTCATCATCGTGGTCGGGCAGGCTCAGCAGCCCTTGCGCGGAGAAGGCCGCACCGTAGGTATCCGGAAACTCAAGTGCATTGTGCAGGGCGCCGTATGCTCCCATGCTGTGCCCGGCAATACCCGTGTGCCGCTTTTCGGGAAGCGTGGCGTACAGGGAATCGATGCGATTCTTGAATTCCCCGCCCACGAATGTCGAAAAGAGATATCCTTCCAATACGGGACTGTCAAGCCACCAGGAAAAGGAATACGGCCCGTCCCCGGACCCGTCGTTGGGCGCCGCAACGATAATATCGATCGCATCGACAATCGAATCCCTGTCGGCCATTCCCCAGAATGTCTCGTTGTTTTTCGTACAGCCCGCACAGTGCAGCAGGTAGAGGACCGGGTAGCATTTCCCGTCCGCAACTCGGGCATCGTAGTCGCCGGGAACTATGACCTGACAGTCAACCTCCCGGTCGAGCGTGCTGCTGAAAAACGTCTCATTACGCGTTTCCGCGGCGGC
>CAZNDN010000237.1:1902-4451 GCA_964571815.1 uncultured Fibrobacterota bacterium
CCGTTGGGACGCCGATGCATCACGGAGGCGGGGGAACCATTCCAGAGGTGCGGAAACTTCTCTACCGTCGGCAAGAGAGACGACAATCGAATCCTGAGAGAAACGCACACCAACAGCAAGCGGCTCAACCTTGACGCTCAAAGTGCTCATGCCGCATCCTCCCTGTCTCTTCGTGATTCCGGGCTATAAGCTTTCTGATTTCAGTCAATTCGTGACTTCCGAAATTCCGTGACTTCGCCGGAGAAATGGGAGAGAGCCAAAACCTGGCGTATCCCCGTTGACGGGCGACATGCACGTGAACCGGTTCACCCCTGTCCAGGCTGAAGAAAAAGAATCGATACCCGTTCAGATTGTGAAAGACTGTGGGCATGGCAGAAAAATACTTAAAAGTTCATCACGGGCCCCGGGCAATACGGAGCAAACACATAGTCAATGTCGTTGGTATGGCGCGGACAATCAAGGAGCGGTAATTCCATACGTCCTTTGAGTACCGCACTGTTGCCGAATGTGTCGGCAAGGTAATTCATCAGCCAAACCATGAGCCCTTCGGAGGTCTCAATCTCGATCATCCAGAAACCCCTTCACGAATGAAACGAATCGTGGATTGCGATACGCCGTGAGCCACTGGTCGATCAAGCCTCGGTTGACGCGCGAAACATCGACATCGCGGTAAATGTCGAACGAGTAGGCTCGCCCGTGCAGGTAGAAATAGAGGGTATCGAGCAGGGCCTTTTCCGCCGTTGCGTATCGTATTCCCTGAGCGGCGGTGTAACCGAAGAAAAGTGACCGTTTCAGCCCCACAAACTCAAGGGTAAGCCCCGGTCCCCTGAAAATGCGGTTCTTTCCGACTCTTACGGCGTACATTGTTCGCGCGGGAACCGTACCTACCATCATTTCCCTTGCAAGGACAGTCCCCAGGCTCAAGTAGCTCTCCTCGACGATTCTGGAAGCGAGAACTTCGGGGCGGAACTCGGGGGTCACGTAAGCGCCGCGGCAGAAACGCCTGAGGATTCCCGCTTCCCGGAGGATTCCAATGCGGCGGTGAAGCAGTACTTGATTTTGCTCGGCAAAAAGATTGCCCAGATCCGCGGTTGAGAAGACTCCCCCCATCCGTGCTGAGTACTTCCGGACCAACTCCGCATCTCCCAACGACTTGTTCATAATGCCATGAAATATACTATATTGTATGTTACTTGTCTATATGAAAGCTCGGATATCCACTGAAACGAAACACCTGGGCCGCCTCAAACGCATTCGGTAGTCCCTGTTTCCCCGTACACTCCTCCGCGGAACAGGCCACTCAAAACGCAAACCGCACCCCCGTCTGGACCCAGAACGCCCGGAACCCGTCACCGGTTGGCCAGTAGGCGTAGCGGTCCTGAAGAACCTGCTCGTCGCGGGGGCCTGAGCGGCGGTAGACGTGAAACTGGATATCGGCGCCGACCGGGAAGAGGCTGAACAGCGGAAGATCATCGGGGGGCAGGAAATCGCGCACATCGTAGAACAGCTTCATCCCCGGGCCGTGGGTGGTACACCGTCGGTAGCGAAAATCGGCGCTCGGAACCGTCGCGGTGATTGATAGCGATCCTGATAGAAAAAAGCCGAGGTTTGCCGGTAGTAACGGTACAGGGGCCCGAACCCGACACGTTTCCAGGGCCTGAGAAACACCGCGGCATCCACCGTATGCGACCGCATGGACCATGTATCGCGGTAGTGGCGATAGCTTGCGTCAAGCACCAGCCCCTGCAGGAAGGTCACGTAGTGTTTGAGCGTCCCCTTCCCCACCACCGCCGAGCGGGTGCGGGGATAGCGCTCGGGATAGAAGAGGTCGCCGATACGGACCGCGTGGTACGGATGAGCGAGGTAGCCGCGGTGGATGCGGTACTGCACCACGGCCGAGCCGAGCGTGCGCGGGGTTATGCCGTGGGTTACCAGAAGGTTGAGGGTATGGGTCCGCTTCTTCCGTCCTGCCGGCTCCTCCCCCTCAGCGTGGATCAGGGCCGCAAAGGGCGTATCCGTGACAATGCGGTCGTCGTTTGTCAGGTACCGCGCACCGATCGTGGTGTTGCGCTGGAACAGGTCCTGCTCCACCGTAATCGACGCAGCGCGGGCCTCGTAGTCGTTTTCCGTCCCGTAAATCCCTCCCGGTTTCAACCGCGTCGAATTCTGACCGGGGTTTGGTGCGCCACAGAACGGCGAGCCGGGGTAGGCATGACACTGCGCGCAGGATACCGGCTCGCTCGAGCCGTCTCGCCGGTTGACCGAATGGGTATCCCACTCAATCAGGCATCCGACAAACACCAGCGAGAAAAGAAAAGAAAGCCCGGCAATTCGCTTCACGCCAGCGTGTTCCTTCCGTCGTGCTGCCGGGACACCCGGAACCTGCCGTTGCCACGTACCCCCTGCTTGCCAAGGCCGAGGGATGGATCCTGAGTGAGGTAGCGGGGGTCACGCCACGAGCAGGGCTGCTCCGACCGCCTGCCTGTTCATCCCTCGGTTCGTCACGTGCGCGAAGCGCCGATCCGCCCCCGCGGAGCTGCGCAAAGCTC
>CAZNDN010000238.1:0-4438 GCA_964571815.1 uncultured Fibrobacterota bacterium
TTGCGGGGCCCTGCAGCGCGGAATCGCGTACACAGATGATGGAGACGGCCGCGGGGCTTGCCGCGCATCGACTCTCGGCCCTCCGTGCCGGTGTGTGGAAACCCAGGACGCGTCCGGGCTCGTTCGAGGGCTCCGGCTCCAGGGGGCTGGAGTGGCTCAAACGGGCCGGTGAGAGTATCGGTGTGCCGGTGGCTACCGAAGTCGCTCACCCACGGCACGTCGAGCAGTGCCTTCGGCACGACATCGACATTCTCTGGATCGGCGCCCGCACGACCGGCGATCCGTTTGCGGTGCAGGCGTTGGCCGATGCTCTGCGGGGGGTGGATATCCCGGTGCTGATCAAGAACCCGGTCAGCCCGGACCTCGGACTGTGGATCGGCGCCCTGGAGCGTGTGGGGAGAGCGGGCGTGAAGAAACTGGTCGTGATTCACCGGGGTTTCTCGACCTTGCGCAGCGGCGACTATCGCAACAGTCCGACCTGGCGGATTCCGATAGAATTGCGTACACGCAGACCCGACGTGCCGCTGTTGTGCGACCCGAGCCATATCTGCGGCCGCCGGCGCCTGCTGCTCGGCGTGGCCCAGAGTGCCATGGATTTGCTGTTCGACGGGCTCATGCTCGAGGTGCACAACGATCCGCGCCATGCACTGAGCGATTCGCGGCAGCAACTGACGCCGCGGGGGTTCGATGAACTCATGAACAGGCTGCGCATCAAGAAACCGTCGGCCACCGACGGCGACAGCCGTGTCGACATGGAAGTCGCGGCCTTGCGCGGGGAGATCGACGAGCTTGACAAGAGTATCATCGACGATCTCGTGCGACGCATGGAGATCGTTCGCAAAATCGGCACCTACAAGAAAGAGAGATCGATTTCGTCGTTTCAACCGGGTCGCTGGCATGAGATTATTCAGAGCAGGACCCGGCAGGGCGCCGACAAAGGCCTGTCGGAGAATTTCGTCCGGCTCATCATCCAGCATGTCCACGAAGAAGCCCTGCGGCAGCAGGGCCTGCTGGGCACGGAAGTGCCGCCGCCCGACGCACTCTGACATATAACCGGTGGGCGCGCCGCCCCGGGATTGCCGTGCCGGCGCGGTGTTCTATTCGGCCTTCTCGATTTCAACCCCGCCCACTCGACGGCGCGCCGCCACAAGCGCATCGGCACGAATCCCGTACTCCGAGGGGTAGAGAAGCGGCGTCGCGGTTCGCACAATCGAATTGTAGTCGCGCGCCCGTTCGATGCTGCGCAGCGCATACTCCCCGTCGGCCGCCTCCTCGGGATTCTTCGATGCGCACAGCTCACGTGCTTTCTCCAGCACCAGCTCCTGCTGAGGCTCCAGCACCGCTTTGATCGTCTCCACCGGGTTGGCCGGCAGGCTGCCGCGGTCCACCCCTCCCACCAGCATCTCGGCGGTGAGCAGATTGTCGAAATTGTAGCGGTAGTTGAACGGATGAACGATATGGGGCGACTCGGGCATGGTGGGCGGCCACTGCCCGTCGGAGTTGAACGAGTTGGTGAGGTGAAACCACGCGGCCTCGATCAGCTCCGGGTGAGCCTCGCCTTCCAGCTCGTGGATACGCCGGCGAACCAGATCCTGCCAGGGCCGGAGCAGTCGCGCCATGGGCGTGCTTGCCCACGTGGACGCTCTCGCACCGTGCCACGCGGCGTCGTCGTCGGTGGCAAACGTCTCCTCCAGCACCGGAAGCTCCCGACAGGCCGCATCGAACGTGGTGAACCCACCCATCTTCTCGCAGGCCCCGATCAGCTCGATCAGTTTCTCGCGCGACCGCGGCGTGTGCTCGAAAACATTGTCGGGCTTGTTCTGATACTTCAGCCTGAACCAGCCGTTCGTCCCGATATACTCGGCATCGTCGGCAAAGATAATGAGCGCCCCCTCGGGCTCGCCCGGCGGTTGCTCGGAATACTTCCTGATCAGCCCCAGATACTCCTCGAAAGAATACCCCTCCATGCCCATGAAATACCGAACACCGAACTGGGCCACCCGGTCGGTGCGCAGTAGAATTCTCAACTCCCGGCCTTTGCCGGCCTCCCACCGGAACGGAAAATGAACGGCACGCTCGGTACCGGGGAGGTCGTAGTTGAATCCGAAATTGTAGAAGACCGCCTTGTCCGTTTTTTCCTTCTCGTAGATTTCCGGCCGAATCGGCGTGCCCGAGGAATCGCAGGAGCGACTGTAGGCCTCAAAATCGGCAATCAGGTTCGAGTATCCGGTCTTGATGACCTGATCCGGAACATAGCCGCGCCAGCCGCACTCCGGGTTCCAGAAACTGCGGGGGGTGAAGCCAAGAATACGCTCGTAGACGCGATTGGAAAACTCGATCGACTTGATACCGTCTTCACACGGAAAATTCGGAAGCATGGGGTGGGCGTACGGCGAGCCCATGAATTCACAGCGGCCCGATGCGCACGCGTCCTTGAGCTTCTCGAGTACATCGGGAGTGCAGGCGGCAATCTGCTCCAGCGTATACCCCGAGGCCTCGAACACAAAACGCGTGTCGGGAAACCGCTCTTTCATCGTGTCGAAGATCAGCTCGTAGCTGGAGCGAATCACGAACTCGTAGCGCTCGGGAGTAAGGTAAGCGTAGTTGAGGTTTGCGTGGAAGATTGCGATATACTTCATGAATCAGGCCCCTTGTTGTTGAAATAGTATGTCCTTCGATCGTCTATGTTCAGAGCATAAATGCAGCCGCCGTCGCGCCGCCCGCGGGCGGAAAGGGCAGAAGACACCACTACTGGTTATCCAGTATCCAGCATCCCCAATCCGCAATCGGCACGATCCCCAATCCCCAATCCCCAATCCCCAATCCCCAATCCGCAATCCGCAATCCGCAATCATGCGGGGGGGGGTAAAATAGTCAATCGACAAACTCCCGGCAAGCTGTCGAGGCGCGAAGTGAGCTGATTCTTGAGAATCGACGTGATACGCCAACTGGGCGTCCGTGAACCGCCCGCCCTGTTCGTGATGGCTCAACGCTTGCTTGAAGGGAGGCCGTGAAGGCGCAATGCTAATGAGGAACCCGCCCCTGGCGGGAGAGTTTGTCGCAGAACTCGGGATAGAGGTTTCGCATGCAGTCGGGACAGAGTGTGTGACTGAAATCGACGTTGCTCCGGGAAGAAATGTAGCTCTCGATCGTGTTCCAGTACCCGCCGTCGTCACGGACCTTCTTGCACGATGCGCAAATGGGGAGCAAACCCCGCAGTTTTTCTACTTCGTCAAGCGCCCGCCGCAGCTCGTCGATCAGCTTCGTCCGCTCCGCCTCCGTCTTGACCTGCTCCGTAATATCCTGCGTGGTGATTATCGCTCCCTGGGGAAAGGGGCTTATGGTGATGGAGAGAAACTGATCCACGTAAGGTGTTTGCGGGAACTGTTTCGGCCGGTTCGTTCGCATGCATTCCATTAATTCCCCGTACATGTCAACGGCATGGCGCGATGCGTAGTCGCGGTACATGATATCGCCGATATTGGGCAGGCGCCCGGCGGCCCGCCTCGCCGCATTGGATTTCACCACGCGTCCCTCGCGGTCCACCACTATGGTCATGATTGGATTGTGCTGAAAGAGCGCGAAATTGAACTCTTCCTTGTGCCGCAGCTCGCGCAGGGCTCGCCGGTACTGTTCTTCCACGGCCCGGAAATATTCTCTCTGCTCGCGCAGATGAGCAATTTCTTCCCGGAGTTGCCGAACTTCGGGTGTTGTCATGTGCCGCCGTCGCGGATCGAGATTGGCAAGGACCTCTTTTCATCTATACTATCATGATGGCTCTCGATATGCACGAAAGAAATGCCAAAAAATCTCCATCCGGTGAGGCCCACCCGCGGCAAATGGCCATTTTGCATGAAAAACGGCACGTGCGGGGGATTTGGATTCCGCGCGGCCGGCCGGCGGAGGCTTATTCCCTGATCGTGAACCGGTCGCTCCACCCGTAATAGCCCAGGTTGTCGGTAATCAAGACGCGGAAATCCGACCCGGTCCCCCACGATTCCTTGACCACTGTCGGAGGGGTGCATCGCTGTGTCGTATCCATGACAACATCGTCGCACAGCATGCCGACAAAACTGTCGCTCCGGTAGACAACGACGGTTGCGCTGTCGCCCCGCGCGCCGGACCACGTGATATCGGCGGCGGAGCTGTCCTGATACCACAGAGAGGATGAGTCGGGGAACACGACGGTAATGACATCGAGCGAATCGGCCAGGATGCTGAATTCTTCCGAAAACCCGTAATATCCCCTGTTGTCTTCCACTTTGATCCGAAACCCGGTTCCGGTGCCGACCACGGGTTTGACCGTATCCGGACCGGCACAGCTCCCGTTGTCGACGTCCCGGTCGCACCACCGTGCTACTTCGGTGTCGTCCCGGTAGAGCAGGACCCTGACACTGTCACCAACGACATCGGTCCACGTGGCCGGCACGGCCTCGTG
>CAZNDN010000239.1:0-4420 GCA_964571815.1 uncultured Fibrobacterota bacterium
GGAAAAGTATAGCAACAATATTATCAGGGTTCTCTTCAGTTTTCCCTTATTATTTGATTATTACTTGCCTATAGGTAGGTCTCGTTTTGATGTACTTCAAGTCGGAGTCTCACATGACACTCTCCACGCATTGCAGCAGGATTTGTTTGCGATTCGTACCTGCCGGAATGGTTTTGGCGATCATGGTTTTTGCCGTTTCAGCATCGACAACCAAACTCGACACGTCACTCATACCGGCACCGGTATTTGAGCCGGAACCGGGATATGTTGATTTATACTGGAAAGCCTGGGAACTGGCCTACGACCACATTGCAACGGATGACGGCGCGGTTCAGTCGCCATTCATGGACGAGGGACGCCGCGACGGTCACATAAGCCTGTGGGAGTCGGCCTTCACTGCCCAATTCACCAAATATGCGCCGGATATTTTCCCCGGTATCGAAAGTCTCAACGAATACTATGCCCAGATCCACGACAACGAATCGAGTTCCCAGACGATCGAGTATCCCAACAATCCGCCGATTCTCGCCTGGGCTGAGTGGGAGCATTTTTTGATGACGGGGGACAAAGCAAGAGTACAGTGGCTGCTGGAAGAGAAGAAATACCTGCAAAAGCATTTCACCTGGTTTCACGATTCACAGGTTAAGCAGTGGGATCAGTGGGGGAAAGGGTATCGCTGGACCCATGAGGCGAGCGGGATGGTCAATACCCCACGCGGGAGATATCCTTCGGGAATACATGATGTTTGCGAGGGTGGCGGACACTCCTGGACCTGTACGGAGCCGTGGATCAAGTACCTTTCGGGTGACAAGTTCAGTTGGCTTGACGCTGTTGCACAACAATGTCTTTCGGCACAATGCATCTATCTCCTTGCGCAGGCAATCGGCAATGAAACGCTCGCGGCCGAGTGGAAATCGACATGGGAAACGTACAAGACCAGTATCAACGAATACTACTATCACAAGGAATTGGGAAAATTCTGGGACGTCATCCCACGAACCCTGACGTCACCGCAAGTGGCGCGAACCCCGGCCTCTTTCTGGACCCTTGTGTGTGAAGCGGCGTTGGCCGAGTTTGCGGAAAAGACGGTGAGCGACATGGTCACCAATCCAGGTTTTTTCGGTGATGCGGCGCCGTTCCCGTCGCTTGTTCTCGGCGATCTAGACTCCGACATGAACGGTCGCGGCTGGCGGGGCGGAGTTTATGCGCCGATTGCCTACATGGGAATACGTGGATTGGACAAGTACGGCTACACACAAGACGCCGCCCGCCTCGCCCGCAACATGGTCGAGCACATGTACCGTACCTGGGTGGATTTCGAGCCGCATACCATCTGGGAAGCCTACAGCCCGACCGAGCGCAAGCCGGCTACCGACACCGGGGGTGTGGACTTTGTTCATGCCGACTATGTTGGATGGTCCGGTATCGGGCCGATTTCATTGTTCATAGAATACGTTCTGGGGTTTCATACCATCGATGCGGCCGGCAAGCGTGTAGAATGGGATCTCCACTGGCCTGAAAAGCACGGTATCAAGCGCCTGTCTTTCGGGTCGGTGCAGACCGATGTTATCTATGAAACCGGTACGGTGACCGCAACCACCAACGAAGACTACACCCTGGTAATCAATGGCGAAGAGTACGAAGTGAGCGCCGGTGAGCCGGTCACCATTGCGGTGGAGCAGCCCCCGGCTCCCGCGCCGGTCCCCCCGCTGATTCGCTATCCGGTTGGCGAGGGAATCCGGGTGGAGGCCGAAGGTGTCGTGGAATACCCGGCCAACACGGACAATACATTCTATGGCGCCCTTTGCGGAATCCCCTGGCGGTTTCTCTGCGAGTGTTCGCAGGGGTGGAAGATATGGGTCGATAGCGAAACGGATTTGCCGCCGCTTCCAGAAGGGAATGCGCTGCTGTTTCGTATGGCATACGGGGGGAGTCCAACGGATCTGGTGAAATGGAATATCAGTGTGAACGGTGAGATGCATTCCCGGCACGAGGGGTATGGGAATGAATGGCAGTATTTCCTTCTGACGGACGTTCCATTGACAAAAGAAAGCAATACCGTCAGCCTCCGGCATCCGAGCGTCAATTTCTTTTCCATGGACTTTGTCGAGGTGCTGACGCTTGATACGACCGCTGATATCAGAGAACCGGGACAGGGGAAACCAGCGGGTGTCCCGGCGAAGAATATGCTGCGTGCAACTGCCGGAGAACTCGTGCTGTCACTATCCCGAAGCGGTATGACCGGACTGGATGTCATCGATCTTTCGGGACGGCATGTCGCCCGTCTGATCAAGCGGAACATGACCGCCGGAACGCATCGGGTGTCGTTGCCTCAAAATCGTTGTTTGCCGGGTGCGTTGTATGTTGTGCGGCTCACGACGGAGGGCGCGAATCATACGGAAGTGGTTGTACCATTTGTGAAGGAGTAATATTGTTTTGCGGCGCGGTTTGAAACGTACCTTCTCATTCGTCGCGGTTTTTGCTTATTGTCTACGTGCCCGCCCCGGTTGCGGCGTACGAAGAGTGCGCCTTTGAGGAGTAGGGATTCTACAAGAAAGGAAAGCGAGATGAGCAAAGCAAAAAGCCACACAGGTGCGAGGGCTGCCGCGCGCGCCGCACCGGCAGTCGGCGCCGCCGTAGTGTTGACCTGTTCACTATCCCTGGCCGTTATTGCTCCACAGGCAACCTACGACAATTTCCTGGATCTCGATTACGACCGCATTCAGGAAGTATGCGATGTGGGTGGTACCTTGAACCAGAGTTTTTACAGCAGTGGCGGCCTCATGACATTTATGGCGGAGGGTACGCATACCTGGAACGCGTTTCTCATCGAAGGTTTTTGCCACGATGATCATGCACTGGTTCATGCCGGTGAACCTGATGCCCTGGCCGTGGTTCTCCGAAGAACGGAGGCACTGTTGAATCATCTCAGATTTACACCAGGTACGCCCGATCTGAGCACCTACGAGCAGGAATTCAACGCCTTGAAGACGCAGAGCGCCGGTGTTGATCCTTCCAATACGGCGGCACGAAAGGACCTTTACTACCAGGTATGCACGGTTCGTCGAAAAATTGCCTTTTCAAATCCCTTGCTTGATGGTATCGACAAGCTGCTTTTCCTGGAATATACCCCCTGGGGCCGTGGCTGGCACATGTGCGACCAGTACTTTGGTTGTAGCGAAAAGGGGGGGGGTGGGGGGCTCTATATTCTCGAGAATCCTTTTGGAGAGAATCCGCGGCGCAAAGAAGTTTTGACCGGGCCGGTTCATTCAGGGCCGCTTGCCGGTACCGACCTGCGCGGAGGTGGATTCTTATCACCCGAACTCTCCTACGACGGTTCAACCATATACTTTGCCTGGACCAAGGCAAAAGGCGGTTATAAATGCACATGGAACGATTCTACCACCTATGATATTTTCAAGGTGAATGTCGACGGAACGGGGCTGACCCAGTTGACCACCGGCGATGACGGCGCATACTATAACGACTTTGATCCCTGTGAGCTGCCCAACGGCAGGATCGTTTTTCTCTCGGAACGAAGAACAGGCCGGATGCAGATATTCGGCAGGTGTCACGGTCGCCGGGTGCCGTCCTACGTGCTCTTTTCAATGAAGCCCGACGGCAGCGACGTGTATCCCATTGCCTATCACGAAACAAATCAGTGGCATCCCAGTGTCGATAATAACGGCATGATCGTTTTCACGCAATGGGATTATGTTGATCGAGATTCTAACGAAGCCCACCATATCTGGATTTGCTACCCCGATGGAAGCGATCCACGTGCTCCCCATGGTAACTACGATCACCCGTGGGGCGATTTGAGAACGCCATACAATAAACACCCGATTGTCAACGGGCTACCGCACGGGGGATTTCGCCCCAGAAAGGGTGGTTCCTGCCTTCATCCCTGGGGTGAGTGGAATATCAGGGCCGTTCCGGGTTCACACAAATACATCGCAACGGCTGCCGGCCACCACGGAAAAGCCTTCGGTTCGCTGGTGATGATAGACACCCGTGTCGAGGATGACGGCATGATGGCCCAGGTACGGCGGGTCACTCCCGACTGTTTGTTCCCCGAAGCTGAACGTGCGCCGGCACTGCAAGATGAGAACAATCCCGTTCGCGATATGGGCATCTGGCAGCCGGAACGGCTTGAAGCAATGATAACCGGCAAGTACGCCACGGCCTGGCCCCTGAGTGAAGACTACTATATCGTCAATTACTTCAAGAGCATCATTCTCCTCGATCGTTTCGGAAACAAGGAAGTTCTGTATACGATTACATGGGACGATGTCGATGATTTCCGGAAAGGTTTCCGTCCCATGGATCCCATACCACTGCGACCACGCAAGAAACCGCCGGTGCTTGCAACGCGAACGTATGATGGGGAGGATGCGCCTGAAAAATATCCCCGGGCAAC
>CAZNDN010000240.1:0-4418 GCA_964571815.1 uncultured Fibrobacterota bacterium
TGCTGGAAAATCCGCGGGCGAATGCTCTCGGGTATGACCGCCTCGTTCCAGACCGCGAAACGAACGCGATCCGAAGTGTGCGACACGCTGAGCCGTATGGCCCTTTTCTTCGGTGTGGCTTCGAAAGCGTTGACAACCATATTCAAAAGAACATGGGCCAGAAGTGAGGGTTCGGTTGTGAGTGCCGTTTCAGGAAGCGGCTCGGCTATTTCAAGCCGTTTGTCGACAGCGGCGGAGTGCTTCGCAAGCAGCGTCCGCAGTTCTTCGATAACCTCCGAAACGGACGTTTCCGTGAATCGGGGCTTGCGGGTCTCTCCCCTGAAATACCGGGCGAAGGCATTCTGAAAAGCCACCTCGCTTTTCAACCGGGCGCATATCCGCTTGTTGATTTTCAGGTACGCTTCGGTGTCGATCGAGGAAGTATCCTGCATGAGGATGGTGGATGTTTCCAGCGCGGTGACGATATTGTTGAGATCGTGGAAGAAGACTCGCTCCAGCGCGGCGCGCCGGTGCTCTTCGGAAATGTCCTGAAGAAAAAGAAGAACAAACCGCCGCTCGGCGGGCTGAACGACACAGGAGCGTACGGCAAAACAGATCGTGGTCTCAACACCGTCGCGTATCACATCGGCAATGCACCTGCGCTCCCGGGTGGTAGTGTCGGCAAGCGCCGTGACAATGGCAATAGCCGCGCCGCAGGTTTCGCACCAGGGCGTGGATCCGCATTCATTGCCCGGAGCACAGGCATGAACACAGTGAATCGCCTCTCCCGGCAAAAGGCCGAGTACGGCGGACGGCTCATGTATCCCCATCTCGGAGAGAAAGGTCGTGTTGACCGCCACCACCCGCCGCTGCTCGTTGAGGACCGCGACACAGCCGCTGCTGGTTTGCAGGATGCCCTTTATGACCGGGTCATGAGCGACAAAATCGAACTGCTGCTGAAATTCGGCGGCAGCCGGAGTACCGAAAGGCTCCCGCGATGCCTCGTCCATGCGTCACCTCCTTCCCGCCGGCGCCGAAAGGGATACGGCACCACCCCCTGCCGCCGATATCCGACAGGCATGTGCGCTCGTTGACAAAGAGCAAACCGGGAAAGGGTGCGCTCTCCGTCGCGGGCTGTACTCACGCACCTTGTCCTTGCGCGTGGACGGTTGTATGCATGCCCATCCATAAATATATTTGAATGTGTCATGAAGAGCAACGCTGAGAAGCAGATTCGCACAGACCGTTTCACAACGATACTCACCGGAATCATACCCGATCGGCCGGGTTCGGCCCATGCGCGATGAAGGTTCGTATCCCTTCGCTCATCGTCGGGCATGCGTGGCCGCGGGACAACGCCCATGACGACGATCCGGGAGCCGTCTGTTGCCTCGGGGGGCCAAACCAAGCTATATTCTGAGTGATGCGTTCACCCTCCCACCAGGGGACAAGCTCGATCAAAGGGAATGCCGTGCCGCTGTGCGGAACAAACACAACCGCGAAACCGGCCGCACGTCTGGTGCTCGGCCTGCTGGTGATCGGCCTGGCCGGCGCCCCGGTGTGCGCCGAGGAGGACCGCGACGGCTCGTTCCGGGGCGCGGTAGCTTCGGTCGGCCTGACCGTCGGAGGGGCCGTACTGGCCTATTACAATTACAACGAGGCGCAGGACAGCTACGACCGCTACGGCGGATCGGCATTCACCCGCAATACGAAGCGCCTGCGCAGGGATGTTCGCTTTCATGATACCATGACCGTTGTCGGCGGTACACTCGCCGGCCTCGGCGTGATAGGATTCGTGGTGTCGTTCTGATGAAACGCCGCCAATCCATTACAGCGACCCTCGCCCTGTGCGGGATGCTCCTGAGCTGCTCCCGCGAATTTAAGAACCCTTCCGACCCGCGGGCCGACGATTACTCGGTGCGCAGCAGGGCCGTGCTGAACCTGATCGACGCCGACTCAGTTTTCACGGGCGATACCGTGCGCGTTTTCGGGGGCATCTCTTCACCGGAGGTGGAAGAGGAATCGCTGGTGCGAACGTACCAATGGGATTTCGACGATGACGGCGATATCGATACGGTGCTGGATCGCTCCGATACGCTGTGGTTTATCCCCGACAGCATCGGTACCGTGCGTCTGCGGCTGGTGCTCAAAGACAGGGCACGGTACCTGGATTCAACGCGACTCGTCTTCGATGTGCACCAGGGCACGACCGTCGCGGGAATTGACCTCGGGGACTATTGCACGGTGGTCCTCAAGATCCTCACATCACGACCCGTGTTCGAAGGAGTCCGCACCAGGGTCGCGGTGGCGCTGGGCTGCAACACGCTCGATATCGATTCCCTGAATCTGCGCTTTCGATGGGATTTCGACGGTGACGGTCGGGTCGACACGGTGACCACATCGGCCGACACGTTGAGCATCACCTGGGACAGCGCGGGTTCGTATCAACCGACCGTGGAAGTGGCCGCCGGCAACGATGTTGTCCTGAGCGAGGAGAGCACGGTCGTGGTGTTTCCCGCGGATACCGGGGCGGTGATTGACGATTCGGTCGCGCAGCCCGATCCCGGGGTCTACCTGCCGCACTTCCCGACAATCCCGGAGTTTCCCGGTATCGACGAAAGGGAGTGTGCGTTTTTCGCCGAAGACTCTTCGCTGATACGGACCTCGCTTGATTTCTACGATATCATGTGGCGGCAGACCAGTGAAGACGGTCTGGAGGCGCTGGAGTTTGTCGAGCAGTTGCTCCTGGACATGCTGGGCTATGCCGTGATTACGATCGCCGATGCCGACTACACCTACTCCTTCAGCAACGGCGTGTACGTGTTCTCGGCCGACAGCTTCGAGATCTCGTGCGCGTTTCATTACGGCTCCGGCATTGCGGGACGTACCGAAAACGACACGATCAGGCACAACCTGTTCAAGGAGCGGTCATACATTCGCGACCCGGGTCCATCGCTGACCCCGCCGTATTTCACGTACACCGAAGGTCCGCTGTTTGAGCTGCTTCAGGGCGATCTCGATGTGAATACGTCGACGCTGGAGATCGACTATTCGCTGAATTTTGCCCGGATCAAGGTGTCGTTCCTGCGGCGGTCGGTGTATTCGTTTGCCGCTCTGCCTTTCTACGTGGTCAACGATTCACTCCGGCTCAACACCACGCACCGGTCCTTTGCCCGCATGGCCCCGGTCACCTGCGCGGATTTCGGGAGCCTTTTTCACAACGACAGTATCGTGCTCGATCACCGCGGTACCACGATGGAGTCCTCGCCGGTGGCGCTGGAAGTGGTGTTTCGCGAGGGTGATGACTACAAGACGGCGACGTACCGCTACGGGATCGGCCAGGAGATGCTGCGGCAGCAGGCCGCTTACGGGGACCGGGACGATATACTGAAACTGTCGGGGGACTTCGAGACGGTCGGGTCCATGGATTTCAACGCGCTTCGCAGCTCGATCTTTTTCCGGGGCGACTATTCCTCGACGGCAAGCGATTCCTCGTGGTTCTACTGCGACTCGGCCATGACCGATGAGTTCGGCGCCCTGTTTTTCGGTGTGATCGGCGACAGTGTCGGCCAATTCTTATCGGAGAAGTACGGCTACTCCTTCCCCTGGACCCCTCGGCAGGTGCACCTGGGGAGGTATCGGACGTTGCTGGAGTAAAGGGCGGCGCAGGTTCGCGAGAAGGCCGAATACCTGCTGCAAAGAAATGCCCCGACGGTATTCTATCGTGCGGGAGGTTGAGCGTTGCGGGGCTCGGCCGCGGGCGCATATTCACGCGGTGCGGGCCGTGCACGCAGGGGTTCCTGGTACGCAGGTTGCGGTGCTCCGGAAGGGACAGGTGCTCTTGCACACTGCGTGGTCACGGCGCCCCGTCGATCGATTTCTCCGCTCGATTTGCATAGCGCATGACATTGATTGCCGCAAATTCTCTGTCGAAAACGGCAACGATGCTCAGAAGTTTGCTTGAAACCGCGAGCCCGGCTGCTGCGTTCCCTTCCTGGTTGTCGACAGCCATGCTCAGCCCTCCGAGTATCAGCGCAGTCAGGTCGAACGCGAAACTGCGATAATAGCTTCGACGCGTTTTGCAGGACAGCTCTTCCTTGCCGGTCTGCAGCATGTAGCGGGAGAGCTTCGTCTCGTTGATCACGCCGGGAATCGGGCCCGCGGCCGAAAGTGTCCAGCCAACTCCGAGCACCTCTGATGCGGCGACGTAGTCGGCATTCGTTGCTCTGTCCGAGGGGGTCATGAAACTCGAGGAGAGCACCATTGCGGTGTCGAGGGTCGATGTGATGAGGCCCCCCATATTCCACGAATGCATCGATTGGAGGTCCCGCCGGAAGGCCGTTATATCAAAGGAGTAGGTCGAGCTTCCGCCGGGGGCCGCGCAATGAAAACAGACCGTGAGGGTGAGACAGATGCGGCCGCAAGCAGGCATGGTGAGA
>CAZNDN010000241.1:0-4413 GCA_964571815.1 uncultured Fibrobacterota bacterium
TTCCCCGTAGACAACCCGTTCTTCGCGAACCCCCACGGCACGCTCCTCGTAGTCGACCAGGGAATCGATCACCTCTTGTATCTTACCGCACAGCGCCGGATCGGAAATCTCGATATCGAAGTTCTGTGCCGCGGGCCTGATATTGATCAGCGATTCGTAGCGCAGAAACTCCTCGCCGGACCTCTGAGGATAGAAGTTGAATCCCCAGAGATCCATCTGCCGTGAACCGTCCCGCAGAAGCAGCGCTTCCAGGTCCGCGTGCCATTCGGCATCCACGGCAATGATCCGCCGGTGCAGGTCGACCACGCCCTTCACGATTTCGTGGTAGTGGGTCGTATACCTCTGCTGGAGGTCCCGGCTGGTGATACGGTCGCGGATTATATCCATGCTCGGCCCGCAGGTGTCGAAAGCGAAGGTGGAGACAAGGCGCCTGCTATGAAAATAAGCCTGCCGACTTGGACCGGTCAAGGCCGACACCCGGGCCGCCGTCGCTCCTTCGACCCCACTGCTGAGACACCACGGTTCCCGCGCCGCCGTCTACTATATTACTGTCGACGACAGCGGGTGTCGAGACCGCCGGCACACCCGAAGAGGCGACGTGTTTGCCGGGCAGCCCGTCGTTGAACGACATTCTTCGAGCATTCTCACACGCGAACACGGAAAGGATACATAAAATGAGATTGATTTCATCCAACTTCGAGTCATGCTGGTCCGAGAACACGGCAAACTCGCCGGCACCGCGGGCGACCAATGAAACCGTTATCACCGATAAACAGGACCAACGGATCGGTGGATTCGGCGGATGTTTCAACGAGATGGGATACCGGGCGCTCTCCTCTCTCTCCCCGGCACTCCGGCAGGAGGTGTTCGAGGAGCTTTTCGGGGCCGGAAACTGCGGCTTTTCCCTCTGTCGTGTCCCGATCGGCGCCAGTGACTACGCCGAGTCGTGGTATTCGCACAGCGAAGTCCCGGAGGACTGTGAGCAGAAGCATTTCAGCATCGACCGCGACAGGAACCTGTTGCTGCCGTATATCAAGAAAGCGCTCCAGGTGAACCCCTCCATCACGCTGTTTGCCTCACCCTGGTCGCCTCCCACGTGGATGAAAACAAAACAGACGTTCAATTCCGGCACCCTTCGTTGGGAAGAGCCGGTGCTCAAAGCGTATGCGCTCTATTTCAAGAAGTTTGTCGAGGCCTATCGCGCCGAAGGCATTACCGTTTCACAGGTGCACGTGCAAAACGAGCCTCAGTCGGACCAGAAGTTCCCCTCGTGCCTGTGGACCGGCGAGAAGATGAGAGATTTTATCAAGTATTACCTCGGGCCGCTGTTTGCCCGGGAGCATATTCCGTGCGAGATCTGGGCGGGAACCATTGAAAAGGGAATCGAGCATGGGTACCATTTCGGCGATCTCGGCGCCAACGACTTCTCACGCTGGGCCCATACTATTCTCTCCGACCCGGAGTGCCGTAAATATGTCGAGGGTATCGGCTACCAATGGGACGGCAAGGGCGCGGTGCAGCGCACGCGGCACGCCTTCCCGGAAATCCCCATGGTGCAGACGGAGAACGAGTGCGGCGACGGCGCCAATACCTGGAACTATGCATTGTATGTTTTCAACCTGATGTGGGACTATTTCACCAACGGCACGACAGCCTACACCTATTGGAACATGGTCCTGCCCGAGGGGGGCGAGAGCACGTGGGGGTGGAAACAGAACTCAATGATCAGCGTTTCCGAAAAAGGAGAGGTGCGCTACAACCCGGAGTTCTATATCATGAAGCACTTTTCGTGTTTCGTGAAACCCGGCGCCGTTCGCCTGCACACGGAAGGCGGCTGGAGCGCCTTCTCACTGGCCTTTCGCAACACCGACGGCTCGGTGGTCGGTGTGTTTTCGAATCCGTACCAGGAACACAAGGCAGTGAATCTTTCGGTGAGCGGCCGTACAACCGGATTCACCGCTCCACCAAGATCGATTACCACGGTGATCATGGAAGCCGGCGAGGTATGATTCGGGTTGGTTTTCGGATCGACAGGGAAACCGCACGTATTGCATTTGATCGAAGCCCGTCGTGGAAAGAGAATACCCTGAGCTTCGGCTTACTTCAGAAGCACGCAAGGTGCGCCATGACGAAACGGAGATGACATCGGCTCCATTGGAGGAAAAAAAGACACGCACTATCGGCTGTGACCGATGTTTCCGTTTTTGCGGGTCATTTCGCGGTGAAGTAGATTAGAGGAACAGCTATTGAGAAATACATGGGAGCGCAGTAGTACAGAAAGGGATTGTCGCGAGTGTCCCGAGACACCACGATCCCCGCAACGGTCCCTCCAGCGGCACCCAGAAGGCCCCAGCCGAGCACAGCCACCCTTTCTATCCAATCATCAGCGAAATATTCCGCCACAAGAGCGCAGCCGGTCATCCCCAGGCACATGCACGATAGTGCGGTATTCGGCCGTGCAATCAAGTTGTCCGAAGGAGAGCCGCGGAATCGTTGTTCACGCAAATACACCGAAGCCCCCAGGTATGAAAGGGGAATACTGGTCGCCAGGCCGCCGCGAAAAAGACGCCTGGTGAGTTCTCTCCGGCGGGCACTTTTCCGCATCTGTGCAGCACGTTGAAGTTCCTCGACCTCGGCTGAGAAATCGTACTCGCCGGCGAGCAGGACCTCCTGTATGCGATCCAACCCCGCCCCTGCCGCGGCGCCGAACGCCGTCTTCCCTCCATTGCCGCGCAACTCGGGATTGGCGCCCCGGTCCAGCAACTGTCTCACCAGCCTCGCAAACTGGACTTGCCCGCTTGAATCGACCTGTGAAGCGAACAGAACCGCCAGATGCAGGACAGTCGAACCCGCTCCGTTTCGCGCATTGATATCGCCGCCGAGCTGCACAAGCGTATCGATTGACAGGAGCACACTATGCGCGGAACGCCGCTTGAACATGTCGGACAGCGTATGATGAAGGGGTGTGTTACCTCTGATGTCGGGTCTCTGCAGGGCATCCGGGTTTTCGTGGGCGAGCCAACCCACGAGTTTCGGGTTGTTGCTGCCCGCAGCATAGTGGAGAGCCAACCTGCCCGACGAATCGGCTGCATCCGTTCGAGCGCCCCACCGTACGAGCAGGCTGACCATCCCGAGGTTTCCGCACGATGCAGCATGGTGCAAAGGGCTGACACCTTTGTGGTCGTTGACATTAAAGGAAGGGGGCTGCCGGGACTCCGTAAGCAGTTGCTGCGCGGTTCTCAAATCGCAGTCTTCGAGAGCCTTCGACAGGGCCGTTCGACCCCAATCATCGCGGCAATTCACGTCGGCCCCTTCCTCAAGCAGCAATTGCACCATCTCCATGTGTCCCTTCCCGAGATTTGCCTTCCTGACCGCCTCCAGGAGCGGAGTCCTGCCATACGTGCCTTTGCAGTTAATGTCAACATCGTTCGAAAGACATCTCTGCATCGCGGTCACATCCCCGCGCGACACGGCTTGGTGCAATTCTTCACACCCGTCTGTCGCCGGCGAAGTGCGGGGCAGCATGACGAAAACGAGAAGAAAACGGCCAACTGGATGAACGTGCATGAAAGGTGACCTCCGTAACGCAAAAGAAACCTGACGCAGTCGTTGATATCACGCGATAACCGTGCAGTCGCGCTTATACACCTCCAGCGCCGTTACGCAACACAACGCTTCCGTCTACAATCGAGCCTCGACTCGTAAAAAACAGGGTTTGCGCTCTTCACGCATTGCCGATTGATTCCGTCACTTCGGGGACCCTGCCCTTGCCTCGAATCATCCGCCTGTCCGCACCCCCTCATACGCTCCTGGATCGGGCTGTCTCGTGGACGGGATCACAGCCTGTGGAGCCTGTCGGCTCACGATTCACAATGAGTGCCGAATCGTATCCAGGGAGTTCTGCCGGAGTCCCGAAAAACGCTCCATATCCCCATGGTACAAACTGCTGCAAGTTCTGCAACGGTTGAATCCGCCGCTCCATTGACCTTCACGGCGCTCGCTCGTAGCTCCCGCTACGGCATTGTCCTGCGTTCGTACAAAACCGCCGGTGTTCGCAGGAATCCTTTCCGGGATCTTTTCAGTGGGATATCGCCGATAAGCGAATGTGCCAGGATGTAGCCGATCGTCCGCCAGTCGGGTATGCAGGTGGCGATGCCCCGGAAATGCAGGGAGGGCGCTTTCTCAAAGCAAAGAATCGCCGCTTCCGTGGGAACCGGGATTCGATGCGCCGTGCACCAATCGTCGGCAGCGCAGGCGATTGCCGCCTCCTTGCATATCCATACGGCGCCGCGGGGAGCGTGAGACAGGAGGTCATTGACGGTAGAGCCCAGTGTTATTCTCCTATAGAGGTCATTCATGGTGTAGGGCGCATATTTACTGAGCAGACCTTCCAGATACTCAAAGTGATTGTGC
>CAZNDN010000242.1:0-4362 GCA_964571815.1 uncultured Fibrobacterota bacterium
TGCCAAAAAAGGAGTTACGCATTTTCATGAGCCGTAAGTCGTAAACTCACGCTAGGCTGTCGCGGACGCTTTTTCCGGACGCCGGATTTCCCGGCGCAGTGCCGTGGCTGAGACGGTTGCCGTCGACCGCGAGCCCGAGGGCCCGGGGGCGGAGAGGGCGACCGCCAGCGGCGATCGGTATGTGCCTCTTTCCACAAACTCCCTATCACTTCTGAAGTTGTCGTTCTTCTGATTCTTTCCGAGTCTCGCCGCCCCGGCTTGCGCGGCATGGTCGGCTCGGGGACGGTGGACTCCGTCGTTTGCCTCGGCCGCGCCCTCATCGTATTTTAACACAATTCTAACAAAACTGACTTCATGGGGCTGTTCTTCGCAAACCTGTATGTGGGCTGATTCCTCGGCTGTTCCAAGAATGAGAGTCCTCGTATGAGCGCCGGCAGAGTCGGATATCGCGTGATCAGGATTCTGGCGGTAATTGTCCTCCTGTACGCCTTTCTGGTGAGCATCAAGATGATGGGCGCGTCGTTCAAGATGTTCGGCAAAGGATTTGCCGAGGCCCTCATTACATCCACCTCAAATCCGTTTGTCGGACTATTTATTGGCATACTTGCCACGAGTCTGGTGCAGAGTTCTTCGACGGTAACCTCTCTGGTTGTCGGATTTGTTGGCGGAGGGATGTTGCCGATCGGGTGCGCTATTCCAATAATTATGGGCGCCAATGTCGGTACCAGCATCACGTGTACCGTCGTTTCGATGGCATTTGTGACGAGAAAAGAGGATTTCAAGAGGGCTTTTGCCGGTGCCACCGTGCATGATTTTTTCAACCTGTGCGCGGTTACGCTGCTGTTTCCACTTGAATTGCGTTTCCACATGATTGAGTGGATCTCGCTGCGCCTGACCTCGGTGTTCCGCGATGCGGGAGGGGTGCACATTACGAGTCCGTTGAAGGCGATTGTTGAACCTGCCGTACATGGGGCCGAGCATTTGCTCACGGGTACTCTCGGTCTCCATGGGACAACTTCCGCCGTTGTGCTGCTGGTTGCATCGATTGGGATATTGATCGGATCTCTGATCTATCTGGTAAAGACCATGCGGTCGCTGGTGCTCTCCCGGGCGGAAACCTTTGTTGAACGCTATCTGTTTCGCAACGATCTGTTCGCCCTGCTGATCGGCATAGGATTGACCGTGATGGTCCAGAGCAGCTCCGTGACCACATCCCTGGTGGTTCCGCTTGTCGGGGCGGGGATACTCAGCCTGGGGCGGTGCTATCCGTTCACCCTCGGGGCGAATCTCGGTACGACCTGTACGGCCCTTCTTGCGTCGATGGCCACACTCAAGGTGGCGGGAGACGGCATGGAGGTCAACACCGCGGGTCTCACCGCGGCGCTTGCTCACCTCTGTTTCAATTTGATGGGTATCGCGGTGTTTTATCCCCTGAGGGTTGTTCCGATTACGCTTGCCACAAAACTGGCGGAGGTGACGGCGGCTTCGCGAAAGTGGGCAATCCTCTTTGTTATCGGCGTGTTCTTCCTGTTGCCCCTCGCCATCATTACTCTGGCCCGTTAGGAGGTTTTCGCATGCTGAAAGAACTCATTCATCTGTGGAAGCATCGGGGCATCATGATGAAAGCGGTGGATACGTTCGCGGAGATGCTCGATGACTGCACGTACGTATTCGAACACTCATGGGTGTTCTTTGCCGAGGGGCTCGCCTCGGAGAAGGAAAAGCAGGACATTCACGAGCGGGACAGAATGGTGAATACCAAGGAGCGGCAGATCCGACGGCTGCTGGTTGAGCACCTGACCATGAACCCCGGCCAGGACGCATCGGGCTGCCTGGCGCTGATGAGTATGGTCAAGGATGCCGAGCGGATCGGCGATTACTCCAAGAATATCTTCGATCTGGCGTCCATGACCGGCGGGAATATGCCGACCCTGCGCCATCTGGATGATCTGCGAAGCGTGCAGCAGAGGATCGAGACCTCGCTGAAATCGCTGAAAAGCACGTTTATCGACTCCGACGAAGAGCGGGCGAAGCAGATTCTTCACGGCTACCTTGAGACCAAGGAAGTCTGCAACAAGGTGCTTCAGTCGTTGTTCCGGGAAGAGCTTCCCAAGCAGGAGGCGCTGGTGACGGTCCTTCTTGCCCGCTACCTCAAGCGGGTCAACTCCCACGTCAGCAACGTCGCCTCCGGGATTATCTACCCCCTGGACAAGATCGACTTTGTCAGGGGTGGCCTGCTGGAGTAGCTCCCTGCCCGCTCTCCGAGTCTGCCCCGCCGCGGGTCGAGTCCTTGCGTAGCTCCGGAAGTATGAAAATCCGGAAAAACAGCAGGAACATCGGCAGAATGAAGACAGTCAGGAAGGCAACGACGCTTACGATTTTTCGCTGCATGAGAATCTCCTTTGGGCGCTGCGATGACGATCGTGTCGAAAACGCCTGCCGTCAAACCCTCTCGAAATCGTTCCGGGTAGTGTGAACTATACGCTTGAAAACGTGTAACGCGAGCAGGGTGCCCCTGTTGCGTTGAACTCTCGCGGTAATAAAATACCACAATGGAACTCTGTCGTACCGTCCCGGAACACGGGATGGTGACCGCCAATCAGAGAAACAAAGGTATGCTTCTCCGCGTTGCTGCTTGATCGGTGCTTTCACTTCTCTGTTCGCTCTGTTCCGAGCAGTAGTACTCTGCTTTGTCCCGGCCCCCGGCCGGAAAGCGTCACCGTGTTGTGAAGCTTATCTCCTGCCGAACCCTGTACGTAGTGGTTTGATGAGAACTTCTTCGAGGATGAGTAATCTGTCAAGGCTTTGACTGCCTTCATTACCACGGGCATGGCCAATGACAGAGAATTCAGAATCCGTTTCAATGGTGACCGACTGAGACAATCCACCGCTGGTGCGCCGCACAACGGCGCATTGTCGGCTTTGGACTGCCTGGTCTGGAGTAGGATGAGGACGAGGCAATCCAGAGATCCCGGGTCGCATTTGCCGAAGGATCGCATCAGAAGTATTTTTTCGAAGTAGATGTGCCGGCCATTCACCGAAGGTGCAGGACGATGCCAACTATCTCGATGTTCTATGGATTGATTGTCTACATGTATTTCATAGACAATAAGCAGCATAGGCTGCCCCATATTCATGTGAGATATCAGGGTTCTGAGGTCATCGTTTCCATACCTGATGGTGAAATTCTGGAAGGCTCAATTCCTCCGGCAAAAATGAAACTTCAGTCCGCCTGGATCGAACTTCATAAGGACGAATTGGTCGCTGACCGGGAACTGGCGGTTGGCGGTGAGCAACCCTGGAAGATCGATCCACTGAAGTAGTGAGACGCTTATGAACCCGAGAGTGAGCAAAGTATGCGCGCGTGACGATTACCATCTGGAGCTGGAATTCTCCAACGGTGAGCGAGGCAAATATGATTGCACCCCCCTTCTGGATTTCGGTGTTTTTCGGGAGCTGCGTGATCCCGGGTATTTCAGGCAGGCGCGTGTATCAGGCGGTACCGTTGTCTGGCCTCATGAGCAGGATATCTGTCCGGATACGCTTTTCGTGGATTCAGTGAAGGATCGAAACCCGCGGCAAGCCTGACCACAATCCGCGTCTATTCCTCTTCCTGCCATTCCTTCCTCCAAATTGAACAGAGTGTTTGCTCTGTAGACAGCGACACAACAATACCGCTCGTGCGGATCGCGTGCAAGGTACGATCAGCGACAATTATTCTTGAGGGGTGACGACAACTATTCCTGAGGGTAGGATTCATCCGGGAAAGGGCACCCCGGAAGGTTGTTCGCGGCACCGGACGGTTGGATCCGGTGGCCCTCGAGGCCCCTCCGCGGGGAGGTGCCTCCCACATATCAAAGTGTCGCTGCGCACGGATTCTCCGCGGGGAACCTGGATTTCGGACGGGATGCCTCGGGAGCATGGGTCACCTGCTCTGAACACAACGGAACTCTTACCACCGCCGATGCCCGCGGCCGCATTGCTTCCAGCACACGGATACGGTCGCACGCTCGAAGCCAGGCTGCATGACAGGCCACCGTCTGATGGAATCTGTACAGCCGGGTTCACCGATGAGAACGGGCGGATTCAAGCGCGGCGTATCGATGTTGGTATTCGCCGGCCGTCGACACCACAGGAGGGTACTGCGGGCGGTGCAACCCACATCCGTGGTTGGTCCCGGCATGGAAAGGAGCGACCGCGCGATCCAACCCGCCGACGGCGCAAGGAATTCCCCCCAAACACCCGTAATTCTTTCGGCCTCGTGGGTATCTTTCTTCCGGAAATCCCCTTTCTGAGCAGAATTCCCCAATGGGGGTATCCTATTCGCTGGCCTGACATATTTTTCGTAAATGGACGAATACA
>CAZNDN010000243.1:0-4270 GCA_964571815.1 uncultured Fibrobacterota bacterium
GCCGTGTCCCTTCTCTGTGTGGCTCTTCAGTGGCTGCAAAAGGAGTACGCATTCGGAGCATTCGTGTTCCCGGCCAACATTGTGATTACCGGCGTGGCGGCCGCATTCCTGGGCCGCGACAGTACGCTGCCCGCTGCGTTTGTGTCGCGCTGGTTTGTGCTGCACGTGTTGCTTTCGCTGTGCGCGTACGCCTGCTTTTTCGTCTCGTTCATCCTCTCGGTCATGCACCTGCTTCAGTACTACCGCATACGGCGCAAGCGTATCGGCCCGCTGGTCCACGGTCTGCCGTCGCTTGCCCTGATGGAGGATACGATCATGCGTGCCGACGGGCTCGGGGCGCTGTTGTTGCTGATGGGAACGGTTGTCGGTTTCCTGTGGCTGGAGTTCCTGTCGGGCCTGGCGCAATACCCTCACGCGAAGATCAACCTGTCGGTGATCACCATTGCGGTATACGGCTCCGGGGTGCTGCTGCGCGTGCTCCGGGGTTGGCGCGGGTGGGGGCCGAGCCTGCTTTCCATAGCCGGGTTTATCCTTGTCCTGCTCACGTTGTCGGTGGGGTCGCATGGCTACTGACCGCACACTGGCGCGGCGGCACGTTGCGGTGCTGGGTTTGAACCACCGCACCAGCGATGTGGCCTTTCGGGATCGGGTGCTTTTCCCCGGCTCACGTCTCGAAAAGGGGCTGACGGAGCTGGCCCGGAGGGAGATCATCGAAGAGTCGGTGATCGTCTCCACGTGCAACCGGCTCGAGCTGTACGCCGTGGGGACCACACCGCCCGACATGCGCGACGCGCTGCTTGATTTCCTTGTCGATTTCCACGGTGTGGAGCGAACCGAGCTGGTGCATCGGAGCTACTTCTACCACTGCGAGAAGGCGGTGATGCATCTGCTGCGGGTCATGGCCGGCCTGGACTCCATGGTGGTTGGGGAGAGTCAGATTCAGGGACAGGTCAAGCAGGCATTCTATACGGCTCGCGACATGGGAACCACGGGCACCATGCTCAACCGCCTCTTTCCCATCGGGATTGAAGCGGGCAAACGCGTGCGCACGGAGACGCGTATCAACGAAGGGCTGGTTTCGATTCCGTCGGTGGCCGTCGAGCTTGCGCAGAAGATTGTCGGACGGCTCGATCGGCGCACGGTGCTGATTCTGGGGGCGGGGGAGATGAGCAAGCTGACGGCCGGGCATCTGGTCTCGGCCGGGACGGGGCGGATCTTCTTTGCCAATCGGTCCCTGGAAAGAGCACAGGAGCTTGCCGAGCGGTTCAACGGCAGTCCGCTGCTGCTGCAGGACCGCGTGGATGTGCTGCGGCAGTGCGACATGCTGGTCTCGTCGACGGGATGTCCGCACTACATTATTACACCGGAGGAAATCGGACGGGTGATGGCTCAGCGGAGGCATCGGCCCCTGTTCCTGATCGATATTGCCGCGCCGCGGGATATCGATCCCCGGGTGGGTGAGATCTCCAACGCCTTTTTGTATACTATCGACGATCTCTCGCGGGTGGTATCGGCCAACACGAGGGACCGTATGGGAGAAATCGGCGCGGCCGAGAAAGTCGTACGGGAGGAAGCGGAGAAGTTTTTCGAGTGGTATCATTCGCTGAAAATCCTGCCGGCGCTGATTGCCCTGCGCCGTCAGTTCCGGAAGCAGTGCGACCAAGAGCTGCGGCGGTACGGCAGCGAGATCGATGCATTGCCGGAGCAGTCCCGCGATGTAATCAAGCGCTTCGCGGTGTCGTTGACAAAGCGGTTCCTGCGCGGGCCTACGCGGATCATGCGCGACACGGCCCAGCAGCGTGAGGGGGTCGCAATGGCCGACTCGGTGGTGAGACTGTTTGAGCTGGAGCTTTCCGATGAGGAGGACGAAGGGGATGGGGACTAAGACGTACTATCAGATCTGCCTCGACCTCACCGGACGTCTGTGTCTGGTAGTGGGCGGCGGCGCGGTGGGGGAGCGCAAGGTCCTGGGGCTTCTGGAGGCCGGCGCGCGGGTTCGCCTCGTGTGCCCGTCGTGCACGCCCACTCTCGGCAACATGGCGGCATCGGGCGCCGTGGAATGGATTGCCGACTCGTACCGCTCGGAGCATGGTGACGGTGTGAGCCTGGTAATCGGGGCCACAAACGACCGCACGGTCAATGAGCGTATTGCCGAGGATGCGCGACGGCGGGGTCTTGAAGTCAATATCGTGGATATGCCGGACCTGTGCAGCTTTATCGTACCCGCCCTGCACCGCATGGGCCCTCTGCAGATTGCGGTCAGCTCCGGTGGCGCATCGCCGGTGATAGCCGGACGGGTGCGGGACAGAATAAAGGAGTGTGTCGGCGAGGAGTACGCCGTGCTGGCGGAGTTTCTGCGGGTGAAACGGGAGCGGCTTCGCACGGTTGACGCAAACCGCAAGCATACGTTCTGGCAGTCGGTTCGGACCCTGGATATGGCGAAGTACGTGGGACGGCACGATGAACTCGGGGTCGAGGTGGACCGCCTGCTGGAGAAGGCGCTTCGGGGAGAGGACGCTTCGTGACCGCGGGCGGACGTGTTGTGCGGATCGTGACACGGGGCAGCAAGCTAGCGCTGGCCCAGACAAACCTGATTGTGGAGCAGTTGCGGAAGAACAATCCGAAAATCCAATTCGAGATTGCGACGATCAGGACCACCGGGGACCGGATCACCAACCGACCGCTGTCCGCGTTTCGCGGCACGGGCGTGTTTGTCAAGGGGCTGGAACGAGCACTGCAACAAGGCAAGGCCGACCTTGCGGTACACAGTCTCAAGGATGTTCCCTCGGAGGTACCGGCCGATCTGCGCCTGGTTGTTTTCCCTCCCCGGGACGACCCGCGCGATCTGCTCCTTTCGCGGCACGGCGAGGATCTCGGAGAGCTTCCGGACGAGGCCGTGGTGGGCACATCGAGCCCCCGGCGGCAGGTGCAGCTTGCCGCGGCACGGCCCGACCTCCGGTTTGCCGATCTGCGCGGTAATCTGGACACGCGTATCCGCAAGCTGCGACGAGGGGAGTACCACGCGATTGTCGTGGCGGCAGCCGGCATGCTGCGGCTGGGTATTCCTTTTCATCGGGGAACCATTCTTCCCGTGGCGACATGCCTTCCGGCGCCGGGCCAGGGAACGCTGGTGATTGAAGGGCGCGGTGACGACGAGGAGTCGACTGCGTGTGTTGCGGGGATCGGCGATCCAGCCACGCGCATCGCCGCCCAGACGGAGCGTCTGCTTATGGCAACGCTGGGCGGAGGGTGTGCGCTTCCCCTGGGGGCGCTGGCCGATCTCGACGGCGATCGGCTGAGGCTGCGGGCGGCGATTGGCGATCCGGCACGGAGAACATTGGTACGCAGTGAGCATGAGGGGCCGGCCGGCGAATGGGAGCGCGTGGCATGGGACTGCGCCGAAACTATCATCGCGGCGTGCCGCGACAAAGGGATTTCGATTTCATAATGGGTCCTGTTGTAATCAATAAATGTGCATCATTAAATTGATAGTCCGCCGCTGAAGAAAAAGGGAAGTATTTTAAGAAATTATCATTTATGTGCAACAACAATGGTTTGCGGAAAGAAAGAAAATGCTAACTCTCAGCAGTTTAGAATCATATCTCTGGGAATCGGCCAACATTCTCCGCGGACCGGTCGATGCAGCCGATTTTAAGACCTACATTTCCCCCCTGCTTTTTTACAAGCGCATTTCTGATGTATACGATGAAGAAGTTACGGTGGCACTTGCTGAATCCGAGGGTGATGCAGAATATGCGCACTTTCCTGAGAACCATCGCTTTCAGATTCCTGAAGGCGCACACTGGAGCGATATTCGGGAGAAGACGGCTAATATCGGGCATGCACTCCAGAAAGGAATGCGTTCGATAGAGCAGGCTAACCCCGATACGCTTCACGGTATCTTCGGCGATGCACAATGGACTAACAAAGAGCGTCTGTCAGATTCTTTGCTCAAAGACCTGATTGAACACTTTTCGACACTCTCTCTCGACAATGCAAAATGCAAAGCAGATATTCTGGGGCAGGCCTATGAGTACCTGATAAAGAAATTTGCCGACTTGACCAATAAAAAAGCCGGGGAATTCTACACGCCGCGGTATGTGGTGGCGCTTATGGTCAAGATCCTTGCGCCACAGGCAGGAGAAACCATTTATGACCCGGCCTGCGGGACCGGTGGAATGCTGCTCGAAGCCCTTCACTATGTTACCGGGCATGGTGGTGATGAAAACCTGATGCTGGGTAACCTGTTCGGACAGGAAAAAAACCTGAC
>CAZNDN010000244.1:0-4263 GCA_964571815.1 uncultured Fibrobacterota bacterium
TGCTGAGATACGTGTCGTGGGCCTGACGGATCAGGGAGTAGAATCGCGGAAGGAATGAACCCACTTCGAGGACCATCGAAAGGGGATAGTGGCGATACTTCCACTGCCCGGTCAGCCCGATAAACTCGTAATGACCGTTGCCGAGGCGATGTGAGAACTCCAGCACGGTCCAGAGGTTGTCTTCGCCGCACGCCCGGTCGGGGCCGGGAATGAGGGTGTCCTTTTCGAAGAAGCGGACAAATGCGGGAACAGGCACCGGGGGCTCCGGAATTCAAGAAGCGGTGAACGAAAGTCGGTACTATACAAGATAATTCCGGTGGGCGGGTGGGGAAAAGGGGCGGGGAGCCGCCGACGTCATCTCAAGCAGCAGCCGCTACCGGTCACTCTTGCTCCGTTCGATCCTCCTTCCCTGCCTTCCTCTTGGCCCTGATCGTCACATCGTAGCGCAATGAATCACTCACGTCGGCATTCAAAAAATCGTCGCAGTCAAGCACAAGAATAGCACATTGGTTTCTTCGCAAGAATCGAGCTTCCAGAGAAGCGTATCCACAGATTACGCAGATTGACGCAGATTACGAGCAATGCGAGAGTATGGTTCAAGTGCGGATTCATTTTCCCGGGACCCGGTTGTGGCCATTTCTCATGAAGATATCTTACCAAACACATACAATCGCGGAAGCACCATGCAAGCACTCCGGACCGGATTCCTCGGGTAGATACTGAGTTTCGAGGGCAATATCCTTGACTCGGGCGGCGCAGACCGGCTTCCAGTACCTGTACTGTCGGTTTCCGCGCTCCCGGGGGGCTTCAAACAAGGCCATGGAATGGTCGAAGCCTGTGCGCTCAAACTATGAGCATTTCAGGTGAGATGGAGAGTTCTCCGCTGAACTCAATCCCACCCAGTGCGAAGAGAAGAGGTGATGATAGCGTGAAGACTTATCCGGTCAACGTGCATGCCCTTTCGGTGTCAAACCGCTTCCCCAGAATAGTGTGATTATCAGTCCACAAGAACCCGGAGCGATTGCTCATGGTCTGCTGTCGAGACGCTTACAAGGTAGACTCCTGATGGTGCGGCAGTGGCGCCGCACTGGAGCGGTATTTCATGACGGCCATCATTTACGGGTGTCGTTGTCAATTGGCGTATTCTCTCCCCGGCGGCAGTATAGACGGCCACCGACAGACCGCTGTTTGAGCCGGGATCGACCGCAATGACAAGACGTCCCTCTTTCCGCACTAGTTCGTATCCCGGAGCAGCGTGCTCACGCACGGCGATCGGCACGATCGCCGTCGTGTAGTCTCCATGCTCATATCGCCGGTGCGCGGGAAGGTTGTCGCCGTAAGGCTCATCGGGCCGGACTATCGGCCAAGGTGTGTCGCCGAAAAACGGCGGCTTTTCGGTCAGGTAGTATGATACGGGAATGGTGCGATCGGCAATCGCTGCATCCCACTGCACGGCGCCGTCCTCGAAATTCCCGTGCGCCAGGGTGTTGTCCACACCGCTTTCGATCGTGAGATCGTTCTTATCGGCTCCCAGCACGTTGCCCACCACGTTCTGTGCGTGCGACTGGTCCATGATATCGATACCTTCGGACTGGGTTACATTCCTGAGAAACGTATTGCCCGGTCCGCACGGGCCCCAGTAGTCGGCAACATCGATCTCCTGCACGACATTCGACTCGAAAAGGTTGTAGTTGGGGTAGTGTCCGTGAAGCGAGATATCGCAGGGAGTCCATCCCCGGTTCAGATCGGTTTCGCCTTCACCCTGAACATTCTCGGTCGAATAGTTGTAGCCGAATACATTGCCGCATGCACCGACCTGTACCAGCATCGAGTGGCGAAGATGCCGGAATATGTTGTCCTGCACGAGGCAGTCGGTGGTATGGAGGCCAAGGTTGACGCCGTACCCGTGCCCGCCGCCTCCGTGGTCGTAGGCATGATGGAAATAGTTGCCGCGGAACTCGCACCGGTAGGCGGTGTTGGTTGCCGCGTGTGAGGTGCGGGTATGATCGCTCTCGACGTCTCGTACCCGGCAGTAGGCGGCATTCTTGAAGACGAACGTAGCGCCGTCGGCCGATGATACGGTCCTCTTGACAAAGAGTCTTTCTACGCCGGCATGCTCCACGAACCCCTGCGTGCGTATTTGGGGGTTCAGTCCCGAGCGGTAGGTGAGATACAGCGGTCGGTTGAAAGTCAGGGTTGCGCCGGAGACGTGCTCGACAATGAGGATCTGCCCCATGGAGTTCCGTGCCCAGTTGACATTCCAGTCGCTGCTGGTATACATGATTGCGGGATCGTTGTCCTGCTGGATTTCCACGAAATCGCCGACGCTGAACGCGCCGGCATCGGCGACAACAACCTCCCGGGACCCCTTCTCGCAACCGGAGACAACATCGACCCAGTCTCCCCGCTCGTAGGTTACCGCTTCGAAGCACGGCGAATTGTCGGTCATGCTGAAATACAGTCTGGTCTTATCGCTGCCTTCACCCCGGATCACGACACGGTCATCCAGATCGATCGTGCTCCCGAGAACGTACTCGCCTTCAGGGACGAGCACAGCGCCTCCTTCGGACGGAAGAGCCGCAATCGCGCTCTCGAACGCGGCATGATCGTCGGTTGCACCGTCGGCAACCGCGCCGTAGTCGAGGACATTGACATGTGCATTCTCATCGGGAATAGCCCCGGGTATGCCGGGTTCCCAGGCGATTCTCCGTTGGGCGGGGACAATTTCCGCCTTGCCGGTATGCGCGACGGACGCGGTCACGGCAACGACCGCACTCAGAAGGAATATACGGTTCATTTTACTCTCCTTCGGTGTCGGATTGCCGATGCTGGATACTGGAAATCGGATACAAAGGGCCGGTCTGTCCGTGCAAGGCGATTCTCGTGCTTCGTACTTCGCCCCCTCCCCAGTAGGACCGGCACATCTTCTTCCACCTTGGAAGCTCCAGCGGCCGGATCAAGGCCGATCCGCGCCTTGGTGTGAATCCGGCGGTTCATCGATAGATTATATCATGTTCCCCGATATCAATTGGAATGACGGTTTCCTTGTCAACCAGGAATTCAATGCTGATACGATACTGCACGCTGAGCGAAACCGAATAGAGGCCCTTGAGCCTTCCCTTCAGACCGTGAAGACGTAACGACGGATGAAACGGGTTGACCCGGAACAACTCGAGCGTCTTCCGATACCGGTTGATAAGATCGGCGTGCTTTCCGGGAAACTTCGCCGCCTTTCGTTCGTACGAATGCGTGAAGAGAATGGTGAACATCAGGCGGAACGCTTCGCAATCCGCTTGATATGGGAAGCAATGCCAGCCGCATGATACCTGCCTTCGGCGATATCCTTACGCGACTCCTTGACAGCCTGCTCAAGCTCCAGATCCCGAAGCCGGCTGTACTGTTCAATGTCCATGACAACATACCGTGGTTTGCCGTGCGAGGTAATGACGACCTCTTCACCCCGGTGGATCCTGCGCCGCCCTTTCAGATAAAGACCTCTGCTGAGATACTGAACACTGCCGACAGCTTTTTCGCGATTCGCTTGCTGATTCCGCGCTCGCCGTTTTCCAGAGCATGCACCCGCTGCGCACTCACGCCGAGCCTCCCCCCGAGTTCCGCGAGCGTCAAGCGGTGAGCAGCACGCAAGTGGCGCACATAATCACCGGGCTTCATGCGTGCCCCGACCTCCCGATGCGTCTCTGTTTCAAAGTAGTCGACCGTGTCGTCATCAAGAATATAGTCGGAATAGCGGTTCCGAATCTCCTTAATGACCCGACGCGGGGTACGCGGCTTCAACCTGATTTCAGTAGGGTGCGCTCTCGCGACTGCCGACATACTACACCTCAATCTCTATAGTGCCGTGTTCATGGTGCCAACAGGCAACATACCTGTAGGTCGGATGGCAATGATATTTGTTTGCCCCTATTTTCCCGTAGTGCGGCCACTCATGCGGTCCTGTGGCCCCTCGATCCCTCAGTATTCTTGCAAGAATATCGAATCTCTCGCGGATGTTTCTATCCGCCTTCTTGAGAAACTTGATACATTTCTTCCTGATTCGAATTTCGTATTCCACTGTTCTATAATATAACCCAGTTTGGGTTAAATGTCAACCCTCCACCGAGGCGCGATCATTCCTCCGCGCGATTGTAATCGGGCGCGGTGAAAGGACCGCACGTTGTGCCCGGCCTGCTCGCGGGCAACAGAATGCCTTGCCCGTCGCATCGCGGCGCAATGAGTCACACAAGCCGGCGTTGAAGAAATCGG
>CAZNDN010000245.1:0-4195 GCA_964571815.1 uncultured Fibrobacterota bacterium
CTGCCTCCGCATCAGGTGTACGTTACCCTGACTGATGCACAGGGCAGAGCGCACAAAGTCTCCCGGAAACCGGGGGCGTGTGGTGAGATCAGTCTCTCCACGGACGATTGCACCCCGGGGGTGTACTTTGTACACTTCCGCTCGGGCAATCGACACCACAGCTTCACAATGATGCTGCCGTGAGTGGACTTCGGCCACGGTGGCGCCGCGAACGAACAAAACCGGTTTGCACGATTGAGAAGAGCCAATAGTCGCAGAGAGACGTAAGCGAAAGGACATTGTAATGAGGACCATTTACCGCATCAGTATACCGACATTCTCAGTAAGACTCGCGTTGAAAGGTATGTATGTGCTTGGTCTTTGCCTCGTGCTCAACGTTTTCGCGGAACGAACATGGTACGAAGTACGGCCTGATTTCGGCACGATATGGCTGGAGGGAGGTGAATCGACCGTTAAGAGTTTTTCGTTGGACATCCCGATGGAGAACGTCACCGGTGTCGGCTTCTTCACGCAATCCTCCTGCTCGCATGCAAGTGACAATGTTAGTGTGGTCTTCAACGACGGCACGCCGGTCTTCATACCGGGCGGGCCGCATCCGGCAGTACACTTCTCCGAAGTTGAGGTTCCCGTGGGCGATCTTCGACAAGGCGCCAACAGCGTGCGTTTTTCTATTCGGGACCGGTGTGTGCATTTCAACCAAAGAAACTACATCCTTCGATGCTACTTCGATCGCGACAATGCGCCGGATGGTGACGGCGCCTCGGGAGCGCCTTCAATAGCTTTTACTCCGCCGACTCGCCAACTGGGAGATATCGTTGATCTTGCGGCCGATGTCTCACCTCCTGACGGTGCCGAAATCACAAGAGTGGAATACTATCTCCGGGCCGAGGTGTATCCAAAAGACCCGCTCCATACCGGTTCACCTCTCTGGCACCGCATAGGGGTGTCGACGACACCACCATACACCGTTCAATGGGCTACTCGTCTGGTGCCGGATCAGGACGGCATGGCAATGAAAGCGGTGGTGTATGCTGACAACGGTTATACGGCGGAGAGTGATTCTGTCGGGAATATGTCATTTCAACGAACGGTGTCGACAACACGCTATGTGCTGGAGCCCTACACAAAGATCACCTGGTTCAGCACAGCAAGCAGCCCTGAACGCCAGGTGCATTCGTGCACGCTGCCGGCTTTGCCCGAAAGGCCTGTTGCGGCTTTTCTGGGAGTGTATATCTGGCGTCACAACTCGGATTACTGGACCGACGGTCCCCTCGGGGCAGTTGAAGTAAACGGAAAGAACTCCTATCCGCTGGACGTGAACCGGGAGCCGCCGGAAGAGTGGCTGGGCTACGTCGAAACCGATCACGGTGACTGGCGAGAGGGCGGCAACGAGTTGACATTCACGACAACGGGTTCGCGTCGCGGATATACGCTCTCGCATCCGGCGCCCGTATTGTTCTGGGTTGCACAGGAATCCGGAACCCGAGCGGGCCGGAGAGGGGCAAGCGCTGCGCATCCCGTTGCCGCGGATATGTTTCCGCACGGTGCGGCCTGCATGTATTCCATGAGAGGACAATCAATCTCGGTGGAAACAGGCGGACAACCCCTTCGCGGCAGAGGCGAATCCGCGACCGGCGGCGCGGGCATCTACCTTCTTCGATTTCCCACCGGCCGTATGAAGAGAGTATTTCGTTGAAGCGACATTGACCGGATGTTCGAGTGGATCAGACCCCGGGAGGCATGAACACAGGAGCACAGTCGACCGGCTCCGGTATCATCGTGTGCGCCAAGGTCACACGCCTGTGGATTACGCTATGAGGAAGCGATGCATCTGATAGAGGCGGGGGAGGGACGTTTGAAGCTGATGGACGGAGCTGCCTTTCTCGTTTTTGCGGTTTTGTTGATCGGCAAACCACTGGTCGCACTCGAGGGGCACGTTCCTCCGCTGGACAGGCAGCTCTTGTTGGGAAATCCTGTGTTTCGGGAAAGAGACGTCCTCATCGATCGAAACAACGTCTCGCGGAGCAGGCAGGATTCGGATCCCGACAGTATCGTGCGTGTGCTCGCTCCCAACGGCGGGGAGCGTTATGGTATCGGTGACACCCTCAAGGTCCACTGGGAGGCAGATCCGGAAGAGGTCTTCGAACTTCTGGTAATGCTCAGCCCCGACCTCGGTGAGACGTGGAAACTGATCTCGTCGGAGTCGATCGAGAATACCACCGGCAGCGGCGTGTTCGAGTGGGTGATCGAGCCGGAGATCGACAACCTGTCGCTTATCAGCGAGCGCTGCCTGGTGTTGGTGGCCGAGTATTTCTTGCCGTATCACGATATCTCGGACGCTCCCTTTGTCATAGTGGACACGACCGGGAATGCCAGGCGCCCCTCTGTCGCTCCCCGGCTCCGCGAGGATGATCTCTGCCGTATTCATACCCGTGCCGGCAGGGTGTCGATACGGGTCGTTGCTCGGGGCGAGCATCGTGTTGTGCTTTGCGATATTGCGGGTTCCGTCCTGATGTCACGGCAGGGGAGCGGGCCCGGCGTGTATACCCTCCCGGCACACCTGTTGAAACGCGCGTGCGCTATACGTGTTGAATCCGGCGGCAGATGGATATCGCGGCTGCTGACGCCGCGCAGGTAGGGGACTGACGTTGCCTCGGAGGTGCGAGGTTCGACCTTTCCCCTATTCTCTTTTCTCCACCCGATGGCGTTCCGACACGGTCATCCTGTGTGCCGATCTGGTACGTTCATGTGCTCCGGTCACTACTCACGTGCGCCGGCCCGACGTTGCGGGAATCATGGAGGAGCGTTACTTCAGGGCAGGGTGCGCCGCTGCAACAGCAGCGCCGGTGTGCGAAGGAAGCCGTGGCGTGAAGTCCGGATCGGTATGTCGCCGATCAATGCGTGGGCCATGAGGTAGCCGATTGTGTGCCGATCCGGAATGCATGAAGCAATGCCGCGGCGGCGCAATGAGGGATCGTCATCAAAGCAGAGAACAGCCGCGCCGGAGGGAAAGGGTATGCGATGAGCCTTACACCACCGGGTCGCCGCCGAACCACGAAATATACTGGCCGCTTTTGCGCATTGCGGCACAAAGCCTTTTCTGTTATAGTTGTCATAGAGCTTCAGTTGTACCGCATAATCCTCCATGCAAGGATACAAACCGCGCCACAATATGCCCCCGTTATGGCGCCGACACAGAACAAAAGAAGATAGAGGTGGAAATCCAGTGCGTACAATAACTCTTTGTCAAGTGGCATGTGGTACATAGGAATGTTATACAATCCCGGTCCAAGGTATTCGTAGTTATTGTGATTTATCATAGAAGGTCTCTTTACAAATAGGCTGCTGGTACCACCGATCATTCCTAGAATCCACACCCAATCCCGAATTGCCATGTTATCTTCCAAAACCTTCGAAAGCCTATTTCGTCTTTGATCTTTTTCAGGTCCGGTTTGACATCTATATTGAGACAGTAGTTTTTCTATTGATGATTCTTTTTTCTTAGGGAAAAACACAGTGTGAAAGAATATCGGAGCTACCTGTATTGCAGCAGTCCCCAAAGCGGATATGAAATTATGGACTGTCTGTCGCATACTGTTGTCATGCATGTTCTCCTTCATTCGTCTCTCCTTTTCTCCTGAAAATCCTTTTCCCCCGTAACGACGAACGCACGGCTGTGTCGTATGCGTGTCCGGCGTCTACTTACAAAGAGGAGATACGAACGTGTTTCTCCCTGAATTATTTCCGGGAATGGAGGGGGGCAATCTCGGAAAGCAGACAATCGATGACGGGCTTGTAGTACCGCCCGATTTCATCAACAGATCTACCGCAGTCGGAAATCGATTCCTCGAAAACACGCGATGATGGATAGGCATTTTTTTCTCCGTTCACGCGTGTGCCACGGCCTTCAGGCTGTGTGAGAAACCTCAATAGTGGAACAGGGGTTACCTTGTCAACATTCGTCTCGGCCGGCAGCGATACACGGTGAGGGCGGTTGCGCCCTGACAGTGCGGCAAAAGAGGTCCGGCAGGCAGCGAACGTGCTGGTGTGTCGGCATGCAGGCGCACAGGAATACTCGTTACCCGTTCCGACGAGATCCTGTCGGGGGGGAGTGGGGAACGCTCCCCCTTTTTTTCCCCATCACGGCATCGTACTCCGCTCGTACAACAGCGCCGGTGTGCGGATAAAGCCCCGG
>CAZNDN010000246.1:0-4172 GCA_964571815.1 uncultured Fibrobacterota bacterium
GCTGGTGAGCCAGGCAAGCGCGATCATGGGTTTCAACGGGTGCCTCAATTTTTTTGCCGGCCCCTCGCGCGGCGACTTCCGCGCGGAGATCAATTTCTACGACGTCCACTACAGCGGTCATCACGTGGTGGGAACATCGGGGGGCAACACCGACGACATGCGCGAGGCGCTTCGGCTTATGGCCGACAACGTGCTGCGGCCCGAGGTGATGGTGACGCATATCGGCGGGCTGGACAGCGCCGCCGACACGATCATGAACCTTCCGTCGATCCCCGGCGGCAAGAAGCTGATATACACGAAAATGTCGATGCCGCTGGTTGCCCTGACCGAACTGGAAGCGAAGGGGCGGGACGACGCGCTATGCCGGGAGCTGGCCCGGATCACGGCGCGCCACAACGGCCTGTGGTCGTTGGAGGCGGAAGAGTATCTCCTTTCGCACGGCCAAATGCTGGAGGAGGACACCGAAGCAGAGACCTGAGCCGTGCCGGGAAATCCGTATGGAATCGTTCGCAAGCAACACACATATCCATTCCCCCTACTCATTCAGTGCATTCGATTCGATCGGCCAGGCGGTCGCGCTTGCCCGCGGCGAGGGTGTACGCGCGCTGGGTATCAGTGATTTCAACACCGTCGAAGGCTACGAGGAGTTTCGCGACGAGTGCCGTGCCGGCGGGATCTATCCCCTGTTCAATATCGAGTTTATCGCCCTGTCGCGGGAAGACAAGGACGGGGGGGTACGGTGGAACGACCCGGCCAACCCTGGAATCATGTACTACTGCGGCAAGGCCCTGGATTTTCCGCTGAGCTTTTCGGAAGACTCCATCAACGTGCTTTCGTCGCTGTGGAAAGGCGGTCAGGAGCACATCTGGAAGGTAATTGAAAAGCTCAACGCATACCTGCGCGAGCGGAACGTCGACATTGCCCTGGACTACCGGATGATCCGGTCCGAACTGGCAAAGAACACGGTGCGGGAGCGGCATCTTGCCAAGGCTTTGTATCGTGAGATCGCACGCATGAAGCTCGACCCCGCGGAGTGTCGTGCAGTGTACCGTCGGCTGTTTGACGATCCCTCGTTTGAGGCCGACCTCGATGAGCCCGTGGGCATGCAGGGAGAGATCCGCGGCCGTCTGTTGAAAGCGGGAAAGCCGGCATTCGTTGAAGAAAAGTCCGAAGCGTTCCTGCCGCCCGAAAAGATCAAGCGTATCATCCTCGACGGAGGCGGGATCCCTTGTTATCCGGTACTCGCACATGAGAAGGCGGGGGCCGACGACCATGAGTCCGATCCCGAGAATCTGGCCTCAGCGCTGCAGGAGCGCGGGTTTCACGCGGTTGAGTTCATACCCTTGCGCAACGATATTCGGCGGCTGAAACGATTCGTCGAGAGCTTCCACCGGCGTTCGTTCTGCGTCACGTTCGGCACCGAGCACAACACGCCGCACCTGGGGCCCATGGTACCTGCCGCGCGCAACGGCGTTGCGCTGGATGAAAGTCTTCGGAACATCGCCCGTCGCGGAACCTGTATCCTCGCCGCGCATCAGCAACGCCGCCGCGGGGGATTGACCGGGTTTGTCGACGGCGCCGGCAGACGGCAGGTGAACGAAGCGGAGATCGGGGCGTTCGTGGCGGAGGGAGAGCGGGCGATTCGGAAGTGGGCCGAGTCGCGGGGGAATGCCGACGGCTCGTGAGGGGAAGCGGTACGAAGCGACACCACCGGAATGAGGGCACAATCCAACCCGCAAGGGAACGTTCATGAATCACGAACTACTCATTGCTCTGAGGATGACGTCCATACGGCGCGCCCGTGAGGCCGCAATCGAGGGTGCGCCTCCTGCTTTCGTAAGCGATCACTCCGACGAGGCGTGTCGGCTCAGCCGTGACATCACGGAAGTGGAGAGTCGTTGCGCGCCGGTACACGACACAACGGTATGCACCGTGCCGGGTGAAGCGGGCGAAGCAGAGGTTGCGAGGCTGCTTGACACCTCGGAGGACCGCGGCATCAGGCGGGGCGTCTTCGCCGTGCGCGGTGAGGGGTTTGTGTTCCAGGCCCGTTCGGCGCGGGAAGCGGATGAGCTGCGAAGAGCAGTCGTGCCGGGCTCCGCGTCCCCCGACCAATCGGCGCAGGACAAATGGACGTTGGCGGGACGTGTGCAAAACCGCGTGGCGGTGGTAACCGGAAGCGCGCAGGGGTTCGGCAAGGGGATTTCCGAGGAGCTGTGCCGGGAAGGGGCCCTGGTCATAATTGCGGATCTCAACGACACGCTGGGCAATCGGACCGCCGAACGACTCAATTCGGCATACGGTCCCGGCTGCGCACGGTATTGCCACGCCGACGTCTCCGATTCCGAATCCGTGAAGGCTCTTGTCGAGCGTACGGTCGAAACGTTCTGCGGAGTCGACCTGTTTATCTCCAACGCCGGCGTTCTCAAAGCGGGCCCACTGGAGGAGCTGGACGAGCGGGCATTCGATCTGGTGACCAATGTCAACTACAAGGGTTTCTATTTGTGCGCCCGCCATGTCTCGGACGTCATGAAAGCGCAACACCGGGTTGACCCGGACCACTACATGGATATCGTGCAGATCAATTCAAAGTCCGGTCTGGTGGGCAGCAACAAGAATTTCGCCTATGCGGGCGGGAAGTTCGGCGGTATCGGGCTTACGCAGTCTTTTGCCCTTGAGTTGGTCCCTCACAATATCAAGGTGAACGCGATCTGTCCCGGCAACTACTACGACGGGCCGCTGTGGTCCGATCCGGAGACCGGGCTTTTCGTGCAGTACCTCAAGGCAGGCAAAGTACCCGGTGCGAAAACCGTCGATGATGTCAAGGAGTTCTACCTCTCCAAGGTCCCCATGAAAAAGGGGTGCACCCCGCGGGATGTTGCCAGGGCCATCTTCTACTGTCGTGAACAGACCAACGAAACCGGACAGGCAATTCCGGTGACCGGCGGCCAGGTCATGCTTCACTGAACCGGTCGGCCTCGCCCGGTGTCAACCTTCATTAGTCCGCGGTTTTCCGCGGCTTGCGCTTGCCTCCGTTGCACGAAGGGGTAGATTTTACCTATATTGTAAGCCACTGCAATCCCCCGCGGCCGGGAACAGGAAGGGGCCGTACCGAAAGGAGTAAGCATCATGGCAGGCGGAAGTAATCGTCCCGATTTCGAGAAAATGGCGTCACGCAAACGGGATTTTGCACGCTCATCGCGCAGGCTTGTCGGGCACCGGCCCACGATTGCCATAACCCCTGTGGCCGACGGCCGCGAGGGGGCGTACGAAGACAATGTTGCGGGCACGTGGGGCATGGCCGAGCGTGTCTACGAGTTGATCGATTCGAAAGTCAGGCTCGCCGACGGTTTGCCGCCGCGGATAGTCGTTGCACCCGAGATTGTCTACGGGGCCCGCTCCGGGGCCCTTGCGCAGGAATACTACGCGACCCAGGGGGTCGGGGCCAATATCTGGGTGAGCCGTTCGTGGGCCTACTCCGACGAGCTGATGTCGGCGTGCATGGGTATCGGCAGCTCGGAGTGGCAGCAGGCCGCTTATGGCCTCAATCAAACGGATCGCCCGGGAGCGGTGTGGCTCAAGGCTTTCTGCGCAGCCATGGACGAAAAGAAACGACCGATCTTCTCGATCTACAACCCGGACCTGGAATCCGAGGAAGGCGAGATTGCGCCGTATGTCGCCGAGCGACTGCTTCGATTCGCCCGTGCCGCCTGCGCTGTCGCGGAAATGCGCGGCAAGAACTATCTCTCGATCGGCAGTGTCTCGATGGGCATTATCGGCTCGGATGTGCGCCGTAATATCATGCATCATTATTTCGGCATGGGAACAGCCAATGTCGACATGGTCCTTCTGAAGGGTCGGATGGACCAGGGCTTCTACGATCACGAGGAACTGGATCGCGCCTTCGCGTTCATGAAAGAGAAGATGCGTTTCAACTACGGCGACGGCGATCGTCCGCAGCCCGCCGATACGCTTCTGGCCGACTGTATCAAGATGACCCTGATCATTCGTGATTTGATGATCGGCAATCCTCGTCTGGCCGATCCGGCGGTAGGCAAGGCCCAGGGGTTCAAGGCGAATGTGGAATATGCCCAGGGCTGCAACGCCATTGCCGCGGGTACGCAGGGTCAGAGGATGTGGACCGATTTGTACCCCAATTTCGATCTCTCGGAGTC
>CAZNDN010000247.1:0-4105 GCA_964571815.1 uncultured Fibrobacterota bacterium
ACGGCCGCAGCGCGGTCTCACCGGCGGTTACGATAGTGGTGCGCAACACGCCGGTAGTGACGATCACGGCCCCGGCGGAGACCTCGGTGGTCTCGGGTATCGACACGGTCCGGTTCCGGGTTGACTACGCGCGCAACAGCTCGCGGGATACCACGGAAATCAGTTTCGACGGGGGCGAGTGGGTCGCCACCACTGCCGGGCGGCGTCATGTATGGACAACCACGAATTTCCACGACGGTTCTCACACGGTGCGGGTGCGTGCGGTCTCCACGGCCGGTGATACGGGGTATTCGCAGATCAGGAATTTCCTGGTGCGGAACGCCCCCACCGTCGTGCTTCACGAACCCGTTGCCGGGGAGGTGGTGAAAGGCACGGATACGCTTCGTTTTACGGTCGCCCCGGTTCCTCCCGCTCAGATCAGCGCGACCGGGATATCGATTGACGGCCGCACGTGGACCGCCGTGGACCAGAGCCCCTTTACACTGATCTCTCAGGAATCTCTCGGCGCAGGCGCCGACTCATTCGCGGTTTCCGTTGCCACTGTTGACTGGCGTGACGGCAGCCATTCGGTGCGAATCCGGGCCACCGACGATCACGACCGGATCGGCTTCTCGGATGAGATCCTTTTCATGACCCGCAATTCTCCGACTGTGGTAATCACCGCGCCTGATGCAGGAGATACGGTTTCCGGTTCGGTAACGATCCGGTTCGATGCCGAGGCGGTGGCTCCCGCCGATATCGCGGTCCGGCTGCTCTCTGTCGACGGCGCCGAGTACGACACGATCAGCGGCGGTTCGACCGTGGACGTGGATACGAAGGAGCTTGCCGACGGCGCGCACGTATTTGTGATCAAGGTGGTCGACACCAAGGGCAAGATCGGGAAGTCTGAAGACCGCCTGCTGATGATTGACAATGCGGCGCCGGTCACGGCCGACCCGCAGGTGATTTACTGCGAGGAGGCGCCTTCAGCGCGAATGGGCTCCGAGGTGCTGATCACGGCACTGGTGAAGGACCTCATTGCGGGTCCCGATGCCGACTCGGCGGTCGTGCTGCGCTCGGAAGATATCGATGTTTCGCCGGTGACCTACCTCATGAACGATGACGGGCCGGAGGGGGGAGCCGGTGACAAAGTCGCGGGGGACAACATCTACTCCGCACTGGTAACAGTCAACAGCGACAGCACGGGCACGATCGGCTACTCGGTCACGGCTACCGACCGGCTGGGCAATGCGGTGACGCTGACCAGTGCGATCGAGCTGGACAACACCGCACCGCAGACCTCATTTACCCTGGAACCGGAGCCGGAAAGCAACGGCACTACGTATTTCGACAAACTCATTCTCAGCGGCGCATACTCCGATGCGGGCGGGTCGGGCCTTGCGCGGGTGGCGATCTCCGTGGTCAATGGCGGAGGGGATCATGTCAACTCCAGCCCGATCGTGCTTGAGCCGGAGGATTCGCTGTGCAGCAGAATTGTGCGACTGGTGCCCGGCGACAACGTGATCATGCTTCGCGCCGTTGACCGTGCGGGCAACCCCGACAGCATGGTGCAGACCGTGACCTATGTCGAGCCCAAGGCCACGAAGGTGATTGACGGCAAGGGCGGGACAATCCGCACCCCGGACAATGTATCGGTGGTCGTGCCGCCGGATGCGCTGCTGGGGGCAGAGGAGATAACGATTACCAGGGTCGATCCCCTGGAGGAGCCCAGGCCGCTTGATCCCGACCTGACCCTGCTTCACGTGGCCCGGGATTTCGGTCCTGACGGTCTGGTGTTTCGTAAGCCGGTCACGCTGACACTGAGCTATACCGAGGCAGACCTTGATAAGGACCAGGACGGTGAGCGTGAGGTGCACCCCTCGGAGCTTGCGGTGGTGTACTGGGACGGAGGAAGCTGGCTCCGCGCGGGCACGCCCAGGATTGACACGGGGCTGGTGAGCGTTGAAGTGAACCACTTCACGATGTTCGATCTTGCGCAGGACTCGCAGGCTGTTCCGGGCAAGCTTCGGGGCTACTGGCGGGCCAATCCGGTCAACTACAGCGAGGGGGGAGCGGAGTTTGTGATGGAGCTTCCCGGGGACGGGACGGCGTCGCTGCGTATTCTCGACCTGGCCGGCGATCTGGTGTGCACGGTTGTTGACAATGAGTATGCGGCGGGCGTGTATCCCGTGATTTGGAAAGGTCAGAATGTTTCGGGGGCCTTTGCCGGAGCGGGACTATATGTATACGTGTTCACGTTCACATCGGAGTCCACTAACAAGACCACGGTTATCCGCAAGCCAGTGGGACTGCTGCGGCGCTGACCAGGGAGGTGCACATGAGACGATCACTCGTTACTACGCCGGTTGTGGTTGCGGCGCTGGCCATGGTGGTTCATGCTTCGCCGGTAGACCTGATGATTGGAGCGCGGGGCTACGGCATGGGCGGTGGCTACGTGGCGGTGGTGGACGATCCGTCGGCGGCGTACTGGAACCCCGGAGCCCTCGGGCGGGTCGAGGAGCTTTCGCTGATGGAGTCCAACTGGATACTGCAGGATGTTGAGGGACTGAATATCAACTACGCGTCGCTGGCGGTGCCGGTGCCTCATGTAGGGACCGTGAGCGGGAGCTGGCTGGCCTCGTTCGCTTCACTGGAGGAGATGGGCAGCGATGGGAAGCTTGAGAGCAACCACGCGGGGGAGCACACGTTTTCGTTGTCGGTTGGCCGTGCGCTGTGGGATGAGTTGCTGGTGTTTCAGAATACCTCGGTGGGCTTCACGATCAACCGTTACTCGTTTTTGACCTCGGAAGGTAACGGGTCGGGTCTGGGTTTTGATCTTGGCGTGCAGACGGGTTTTCCGTACGGGCTGAGCGTGGGGTTCGCGGCGCGGACGCTTGCTACCGATGTGATGGGCGACAAGGTTGACCCGGAGCTGCGGCTGGGTGTGGGGTATCAGCAGACGTTTGTAGAAATGCATAAGGTGACGGTTGATATTGACGGAGCCTACAAGCGGCATCGTGACTACCAGAATGCGGGGACGCTTGAGCCTGCGGCCAACAACATGAAGATGTTTGGCGGGGTAGAGTATGCGCTGCTGATTGAGGGCTGGGAGATTGCACTTCGGGGCGGCGGCAACGCCATGGTGCTGCACAACACGCGCCAGACGTACGGTTATGCGGCGGGGCTGGGTGTGAAGTACCTGGGTTACTCGGTGCAGTATGCGTTCAAAGGCGATACCGATCCTGAGGCAACGCTGGGATACGGCCATAGAGTGGACCTTATCCTGCAGTTGATGAAACTCGGATTGTGACTGCGGGACACCGCTTCATTTGCATTGAGAAAGGCGTTCGAAAAGCACGAATATGCTGAGGAACGCATGCGGGAGCGGGAAATGAAACACGGTATACACCGTGGAAACGGAACAAGATAATAGAACGTGGAGATGGTAACCCGACAACAACCCTCGACTCCCTTTTACAGGAGGCAGCCACAATGAACTCACGCTGTATTCCTCGCTCAGTCTGTCGATCCGCGGGATCACACCGGCCGCTTCGTGCATCGGTTACGGCCTTCCTGGCCTGTGCCGCACTCAGCGCTGTCCATGCCCAGCCGAGCCTGCAGGTGATCTTCCCGGAAGACAGCTCTGCCGTTGAAGGAGTGGTGCACGTGCGGTCCCATGCCACTGACGGCGCGGGCATTTCATCGGTGTCCTACTTCCTGGATTCCGGCTCGGACACGGTCTCCCTGACCAGGATCGGCAGTGAAGACGAGTGGTCGGGAACGTGGAACACCATCGGAAGGGCGGACGGGTGGGATACACTCGTGGTGCGTGCGATCAGTGCCACGCCCGAGACCACCGATGTCAAGGTGGCGGTCAACGTGGCCAATGAATCTACTGCTGCAAATCCCCCCACGGTGCGGGTGGATTCTCCCCCCCCGGGTGCTACGGTCTCGGGCACGCAGACAGTCAATTTTACCGCCGAGGCGGGCTCGGGCAATACCATTTTGCAGTTGACCGTGTTTGTCGACGGTGACTCGACGAACCTCGCCACATCGGCGACAAGCTACGATTGGAACACGGTCTCCTCCTCCGACGGGAGTCATACCATTGCGCTTCGGGTGATCA
>CAZNDN010000248.1:0-4105 GCA_964571815.1 uncultured Fibrobacterota bacterium
TTTCTTGCAACGCCATGCATCGTGGTCCCTCAGGTTGCCACCCTGGACCCCGCATCCACGGTCAACCCCGCCACGGGCGAGATGTCTTTCTCGTTGCCTGTTGGCGTGGTCAAAGGATTGGGGGGACACGACTTTCCCGTGAATCTAAATTACAAGGCCGGCATACGGTATCATGACAAGGCCAGTCCTTTGGGTCTGGGGTTCAGTTACGGTGCCGGTTCGATTGTACGCAAGCCCGTATTTGTCCCGGATGACAACACAGTGGGTGATTATGTTGAGGACAATACTGCCGTACACTGTGGAGTCGAACCCTGGTTCATTGATTTTCAGATATTGCTGCCGTATATCATTGCGGCGTTTTTTGTTGTGGGCTCAGTGCTTGCTGCGATCGCGGCTGCAGCCGCTGCCGGTGCCGGCGCCAGCGCGGTCGGTGTCTCGATTGTGAAAATTCTGGTTTCTTCTGCCGTAAGTGGATTGAAGACCGCGGTGCTGGCCGGCGTCGGGACCCTTCTGGTTTCCGGACCGGCGGACTATCTTGCCGGCGGCACTCATCTGCCCAGCTACAACTACGAAGAGGCTCAGGGTAGTGGGTTCTTCGGAGGGGGTGAAGCGTATGATCTGCCGGACATGTATTTCGTTAACACCCCCTATATATCGGGCCAACTGGTGTGGTTGGGGGACCCGGAAAGCGGTGAGTTCGTGTTCAAGGCCGACCAGCGTCGCGCAACCAGTGTGAGGTACGATAAGTACGACGATGACGGTGACGGGGTGAAGGAATTCGAGATTGATCTGGCCGATGGAACACTGCTTCTTTTTGAAGTGACACAAACCGCGAAATGGACCACGGGATACTATTCAAGCGAAGACATCGACCCAGAAGGACCCGTGGAGGGATGTTTCGGAAGGTTCTGGGCGACACAGAAAGCACCGGCCATTGTCCAATGGCATCTCACAGAGGTCCGCTTTCCTGAATATGTAGAAGGACAGCCGGAACGGGGAGGCTGGATTCGCTTCGAGTATGATAAGAACGTAAGAAACGACGTTTATCAGTTCGACGATTCCTACCAGGCAACACCAACGGTTGCCTCATACAGGGGATTCGTGTTTGAACCCGACATGGACGCAAGTGATCCCGACAACTACAACCTTGAATCGACGCACCTGTGCGATGTTTACCTAAAGGAGATAGTTACACCAAATCAGACAGCCGAATATTTGTACCGGGACGGCGATGCGGAATGGTCTGAGGGAAGGTTGGACGACCTCTGGTTTGAGGTTACGGACGTTGGGGGAGTCGGATCCAGTGATTACCTTCCCGGGACAGGGTTAACCAAACTCTGGTATACGTATTGCACTGGTGACGGATGCGTAGAGGACTATGATGGACCGAATGTGTATACCCGAATCAAACCGGTAAGCCGAAAAGTGCTTGAAGGCATAGAGATACGCAGTGCCACAGGCGAACTAATCTCGAGCGCTCAGATGAATACTGGATATCAATTGGCCCCCAAATCCCTTCACTCCCTGACGCGTTCGGATGCAATCAGTGGCAGTCCGGATGAAGTTATTTTTCCCGTGAGCTACACCGGGAATTCGAACTCTGCACGTTTAACGCTTCTCGGGCTTACCGTTACGGAAGGTCGAACAGGGAAGGAATTTGGAGTCCAGTTCCACTACGATGATGATTTCAATCCGCGGGGTATTCCGTATCGACCGGCCGGTCCCGGGGAAGAAGGGATTTCCTATTGCATCGCGGACCTTCCGCCTACTGGTCGATGTCAAGTCTGGCTGGAGGAAAGGGACTATTGGGGCTACTACTGTCCCTACACAAGTCACTACCAGAACGACTTCAATGCGGAGGGTAACATAGAACGGTGCGTCAGGGACTCGGACAACATGCCGTATGCCTCTGCCTGGTCTGTCCAGAAACTGACACTTCCCACTGGAATGGAGATCGAATGGGAATACGAGGCGCAGCGCTACGATCGGGTTAACGGAGTCCAACCGTGCGACGCCGGAGGTGATCCTGTGGATATCAAGTACGGCGGTGGTATTCGTGTGGGGAAGGTGATTGTCCACGACGGGCTCGGGAATACGCGAACTACTAACTATCATTACACCAGTGAAACGGGTAACTTCGATGAGAATCCAGGTAATTGCTCGGGTCACGCTTCAGCGGAACCGTTTCCTTGTTTGGCGGCCACATCTTCGGCGGACGATCCCCGGCCCCAAGTTGCGCGCGGAGGGTTCTACACCCCCTGCAGGGTCATGTACGAGAAGGTGCAGGTCGAGAACGAAGGAGATGACGGGTATGTAGTTTACGAGTTCACCTCACCCGCGGAGTACCCGAACGGGGGTCAATACGGAGAGGTGGATCAAGGCTGGAAACACGGCTTGGTCAAATCGGTGGAGCGCAGAAACGAAAACGACGAAGTGGTCTCACGCCAAGGTTCCGATTACAGCTTCATCTCAAGACCCCACCCTGTGCAGACCCACAATCCCAATGCATTTCCCTTCTACACACGACTGTACCAACCCTGCGGGTGGGTCGGAGCAAATGAAATTACGGAAACGGTGGACGATGTTGCGGCAACCACCCGGGTTCTCTTTGCCAAGGATCTCCCGGGCAGCACCGAGCGCACGCGTGTCCAACAAGCAGTAGCGGAGTATAAACCGTACACGACGAGTTTCAGTAGGGATATCAGGTTTACCCTGGGAGGAGATTGTCTCATCACACGAACACTGGGAGAAGATCAGGATAGAGATGATTTGCTCGTCATGCAGGGCTGGACCAGAACGGAAGGAGCGTTTCCCATTCTCCATCTGTTGCCTGATGTGCCCCGTATGGACGCAGATAATCAGGGATTCAGTTGGGCCAACAACTTGGACAATAATTCTTTCTGGGTAACCTGGGGTGATCGAGACATACCATGCGGGATGACAATCACTGATATCGATGGAAATGACGCACCTGACCTCATGGTAGCTCTGATATACTACCCCATTTCGGTGTTTAATGCGCATTATCTTGAATACGTAATATATAAAGATCTCACGAGAGATCAAAACAGTCTGGATTTCTCACACAAGCTGTTCTGGAGGCCCAGAGACCAAGCCATCCCGTTGGCTCCTGATAGGACCACAAATGAGTTCAGACCGCTTGGAAGCTGTGCTGGTTCCTGGGAGTTGTATGGGGACTCCGAGAAGCCCGATGTGGTGTTTGTGACGTATTCCCCAAACCCAACTCTGGATGACAACAAGTGCCAAATCATCATTGCAGCCGATCTGGATAGTGATGGGCAGCCCGGTGTGATGTTTTACAGCGACGAACTTGCAGGTCTGCCCAGTTACACCAAGATACTGGGGGATGATGGGTCAACTGACAACCACTACTGGGCATTCTCGTCGAAGCTTTTGGACATAGACGACAATGCCCGGCCGGATCTTACTATCTCGGGAACAGTTGATGTGCCTGGTAACCCGTACAGACAACGAATCAAGACGATCCTGTTTAAGAACCTTCTCATTTCCGGTGGTGAAGTCGTATGTGACTTGCCTCTTGATGAAATTCAAGAAAGCAGCTTTGCAATTGAGTACGAGGATGCTGTTCAAAACCCAACCTGTCTGCAATCCTTGGGGGTAGCCTACTGCGATGCAGACACGGCAAAGCCCCTGTATACGATTATTCAACCGGCTTACCATTTTTGGGAGAACAACCTTCCCATTTTCGTATTGGCTGGAGGAAGGCAGACGCTCGGTGATTATGACGGCCAACCGAACCGCATTATTCGCACCAACAGCGACGGCTCACAGCTCATTACCGTGCCGGAACAGGCCTGGTGGCATTACCCCGGCATGGAAAGCCGCAATATGCTCACCCAGGCCTGCGCCACAAGAGTCTACCAGGGGAGTGTTGGTGACCAGAATGCACTCCAGGCTTCAGCAACCAACTGGCGCGAGATAGACGGCAGGTGGCTTCCGAGGTCCAACTACGTGTGGCGGTATACCGAGGGCACGAAGGATCCGTCATTCAGTCACAACCAGACAGGTCCGGACGAACCGGGAGCACAGTGGCTATTGACTGACAGTATAACGCTTGTTGACA
>CAZNDN010000249.1:0-1760 GCA_964571815.1 uncultured Fibrobacterota bacterium
GCAGTTCATTCGCAGCCACTCCCATCCCCTGCCGCCGGCCCCGCCCCACGCAAGCTTGATTGTCTCGACCAACTGATGCGGGAACAGGCGTGCATGTTCCCATACCGGGGCATGGATCATATTCTCCGCGGAAACCGACATCGCATGTCCATACCCTTTTGTTGCCACAATTCGCTCCAGAGTCACATGAAAATTCACCAGCGAGCCCAGGGCCGAAATCACAAACCCCACGGCCGCCACGAGCATGATAGCCCGTGCGGCACGTCCGCTCGCCGGGACAAACGCCACGCCCAGCACCAGATAGGGCAGCACCGTATACATGTACCGATTGGCCCAGGCCCACGAGTTCTGACCCATGCCGGGAAAAAGAAAACAATACGCCAGGGCCGCAATCTGAGCTGTCTTCAGCGCCGGCGGCACTCGATCCCGACACGCCACAACAAGGGGAAAGAGTGCCGCCATGGGGAAGGCCCAGAACCAGTGGACCTTGCCCCATGATACGAACATGCGGTAGAAGCCGCTGAAAAACCTTTCCGGCTGAAACCAGCCAAGGATTGCCTTGCGGGTCTCAGCCGCTGCCGGCGCAACCCCGTTCGAGACCGTTCCACCGGTGTAATACCCGAAATTGAACAATCCCCCGTACCGAATCTCATTGTACCACAGGTGCCCGAGGAACATCAATGTCAGCACGCCCATGCCCAGGATTATCCGCCTTCGCGGGGATTCGCCTCGCAGCAATTCTACACCGGCATACATCGCGAAGAACATAACGTATTCGATTCGGATCAGCGACGCAATGCCGGCGCACATGCCCCACAGTGCCCATTGTGCACTCGGAGAAATGTGCGCCTTCGCGCCAACCAGAAAATACAGTCCCAGCAGGCCCCAGAAAAACGCGGCCGGCTCGCTGTACCCGACACTGCTGTACACCAGCATCTCCGAGCAAAACACCAGCATCACGCCCCACAGCAGAGCACGTCCTTTGCCCAGCCCCCACCGCAGCAGGAGAAACACGATAAGCGTGCCGCTCAGGGCCGTATAGATAAGGCTCTGCAGGGTCACGAGCACGCTGATCGCATACTCCGGCACTGTCCCGCCCCGCAGCCATGCAAGCCCCGTCTCCACAAGCACGGGCGGCACCATCACCAGCACCGATCCCAGTGAGAAGTGCGGGCAGGTTCTGCCGTCGGTGCCCCGCGGCCCCCACACATCGCGGGTGGCCGTCACCGCAACCGAGCCCCTCCGCACGATACTGCGTGCAACCGCAATTTTCGTGGTCGTGTCGTTTGTATAGCGATGGCCGGAGTAGAACACTCCGAGGGAAAGTACGAACCAGAGGAAGGTCCTTCCACCGGAAAGCCGCGGGAAGCTTCGCGGCCCATGGGCGCTGATATCAGCCGTTTCCGTCATCCGCGGCCTCGCACCCTGCATCTGAGAAATTCTTGCGCCGATTCCTGAGATCCATGCCGCTCACTGCCCTCTAAGACAACCAAACGATCACTCTTTCGATCCCTGACTGCGTGCGCACACGGGAGAGCCCCTGCGGTGCGTCCGCGCGGAAGGGGCTCCCTCGGCGACTTAGTCATAGTGAAGGATCGTTGTTTCGCGTGCGTTGGCCTTTTCTCCAGGCGGTGCAGCCGCCCCCCGGCGGGTCATGCGAAGCCGCAGATCTTCCAGCAGCTTCCGGTTCGCCGCCACGACATCACCGATCATCCCCAGAATGATACTTTGTATGCCGGTAAGTGCAAGCACGGCCATGA
>CAZNDN010000249.1:1860-4029 GCA_964571815.1 uncultured Fibrobacterota bacterium
CCGATCATCCCCAGAATGATACTTTGTATGCCGGTAAGTGCAAGCACGGCCATGAGAATGAGCGATTGTACATGACCCGCACCCTGTCCCAGCCAGAAGAAGTAGAGGTAACGGCCTCCAAGTATCAACGCCGCCGCGAAGAACAGGAGCCCTATGCCCAGGAAAAAGCGCAGCGGATGATACATCAGGTAACCACGCAGAATGGTGAGCGCCGATCGAGATATGTATCCCGGAACGCTTTGAAACAGCCTCGAGCTTCGCTGAGGGGCATTTATGGGAATTTCGACGTTGGCGAGGCGGAATTTTTTCATGCCTGCAAAAATCAAGGTCTCGAGTGTGTGTGAGAATGCGCCGTGCAGGACCATTTCTTCGAGCACCGGTCTGCTGAATGCCCGAAATCCGCTCGCCGCATCACGCACACCCGTGCCCGAGAAGAAGCGTGCGCCGGCCGACCCGAGATGCTCCAGCAGCATTTTGACCGGCCCGAACGGGCGAGGATCGTGGCCAAGACGGTCGCCGATGGAGATGTCGGCACGGCCGGAGAGGATTGGTGCAATCAGGCGGGCGATATGCTCGGAGGGGTACTGAAGATCGGCGTCGGTATTGACCATGATGTCCGCATCACGGTCCAGCGCTTCCTTGACTCCCGCATTGAAGGCGGCCGCCAGCCCCATGTGCCTCCCCAACCGTATCACGCCGTCGGCCCCGGCGCGCTCCGCAACAGCGGCCGTGTCATCCGTGGACCCGTCGTCGATAACCACGACCTCGATCGTAGTAACCCCGGCAATACGCCGAGGCAGCGAGCGAATCGTGTCCCCAAGCGTATCCTGTTCGTTCCAGCAGGGGATCTGGATCACAAGTTTCATGGGACGACACCGGTGGCAGGGCCCTGTGCAAAGGGGTGTCTTTATGGTAACATCTACAGGATACAGGCCTCTGACTTCGTATTGTACCATTAAGCCCATCGGATTCGCAACAGAGAACGCATGGCCCGGTGCCGATTTCACTTCCGCTTTCTTGCCGCTGCAGTCGTGGTGCCGACGCTGATCAGTGTTGCTGCCGCGGAAGCCGTCTTCGAAATCTCTCAGCTTCAGGGGCGGGCAAAAGTCCAACGTGCTCAGAAGCGGACCTGGGAGGAACTCTCCCTGGGAAAGAAGCTTCACGACAACGACATCGTAGAGTCCTTTTTTCAGACCAAGCTCGCACTCAGTTTCGGCAAAGGCAATATCATCATTCTGGGCTCTAATTCAAAGCTTCTTCTCAATATCGCGGAAGTAGAATCTGAGGGCAAGACTGTTTCGGAGGTTAGTATAACACTGTTTGCCGGAGGGGCGTTTTGCAGGGCCGTCAATGAAGCACACGTCAGTATATACACGTCAAACGCCGTGGCGGAAACCGACAGCGGAGCAGTCTCGGCGGTAGCAGAGGCAAAGACCGGAGAAACCGGGTTCCAGGTACTTGCGGGTGAGGTATCAACCAGAAATATCGCGCAGATTCACGGCCGTACGTTGACGGCCGGGCAGACGACCATGGTCTTTCCGGGCAAGGAGCCAACCGCTCCCCTTTACATCACCTACCGCCACGCCGCGGTACTGAAACACTTCTTCGGAGATGAGTACATCACCAGCCAGTTGGCGGCGGCCGGGATTACGCCGACCGAGGGACGAAGTGGAGGAGGGGGTCAACGGAGCTTCTCTCGCAGCCTGATGGCACGCAAGTACGGGAAGGCCGGCGACAAGGAAGGCATACAGAAGAGGCCATTCAGTCTCAACAAGATTTACGGCGCGATTCTGGATGACCGCGAGGACGGCCCACGCGGCTTTTACGCTCCCTCGAAAACAACTTCGCGCCGCTTCGCAACAAAGGGCGAAATCGGGTTTTTCACCTCGTTTGCGCTTGCCGATGGGGGAGTCTACCCATCGCTATCCCTCCTCCCCTCCTACCGCGTACTCCCGTGGCTGGATATCGGACTTCGTCTTGCCGTGTCGCGAAATCACGAAGAGATGGGCTACTACCAGGTGAACTCTCCGGCGGGATACATGGACATGCTCAGCCACCTCGATGCGGGTGTCGGGCTGGGGACTGGAGACGACTCTGTTCTCGTCCATGCCGGCAGGATTAGCGATCTGACTCTCGGCCGCGGCCTTGTCGTCAACCGGTTCAGCAACG
>CAZNDN010000250.1:0-2153 GCA_964571815.1 uncultured Fibrobacterota bacterium
TCGAGCATCGGCACGGGATCATCCAGAAACCTGCGATAGTGTGACTCGTGGTATTTGCGGATCACCGCCCGCTTCGTCTCCAGCGGTATGCCGTCGTCGTGCGTGTCCGTTCCGTCATCCCCTTCCGGGTCCGCTTCCTCCATCCTTCTCAACAAGCTTTCCTTGAGATCATTCTCCGACTCTTGCAGGAACTGAATCCGACGTCCGCAATACTTCTTCAGCATCTTTTGCGCAAACCGGAACTTTTGCTTCCCGAAGGCCTCCAGTACGAGTCGATCTTCGAAAAGCATCAGCTTCGCCAGGGCGCCTGTGCCGTCCCGCGCTTCATCGGGATGCCGCAGGGCCGTGGGCATCTGCTCTTCGAGAACTCTTGATTCGCCTCGTCGAAGCCACTCAAACACGATCGTATTCTCCTCCCCGTCTTCCTCGTCGTCATCCCGCCGGAAATCGGGCAGCGAGGACAGCACGTCGACTATCTCTTCGCGGGAGCGCTTCATCTCGTAATCCGCGCGCCACCGGCTCATGTCGAGGTTCTCGATCATCCGGTCCCGGCGTTCGTGCATAAGGGACACCACCAGTCGGCAGCACTCGGCGAAGTGATTCCTGAGATACTCGCGTCGGGAAGCGTCCCCGTCTTTTCTTCGACGATGATCGAGTTCGCGGAAGAACGATTCGGTTATGTCATGCTGGAGTGATATACCGGCCGGGCCGATTCGGGAGTAATGGGGATAGGGGCACACCCAGTTCAGCGAACGGCTGAAACGCGCATGGGAGGAAGCAACGCTGCGGTCAAAAACCGTGAACGGTTCGGGGTGTTCGTCCAGGAGATCGATGCAGGTGATCGCGGTGTCGTTCTGATGGCGCTGGATCTCCAGGATCGCGGGATACGAACGGCGCCGCCGGGCCATTATCACACGCTCGTCGTTGTTCAGGGCCTTCCATCCCTCCCGTTCCCATCGATCGGCAAGGCAGTTTTCATCCTGGAACGGTTCGACGACCAGTTTGCAGTGAATGAGAAGAGAAACCGCCGCGGCGAACCCTTCTTCGCTGTTCTCCTGAGGATCTTCGATCAGCTCGTATTCGGAGAGTTCTCTCTTGAGATGATCTTCGTTCCAGTTCAGGTTTCCAAAGACGTATCGGGCGGCCTTGTCGCTCACCGCATTGTCGAGTTTCAGGAACTGATCGTAGGAGTTCACCCCGAACGGGTTATGGAGGCATTCGGCCGGGCACTGAATCGAGCTGTTTCTCGCCGAGCCGCAGCACGCCGGGCAAATGTGCCCTTCCAGCGCAGGGCACTCCCGCTTTGCGGATGGCCTGCCGCACCTTCGACATTTCGCTTTTTTCATCGCTGATCCCCCTGTGTTTCTTCAAACAGAACCATTGCCGGACTCACGACCATGCCCTCGCAAACCGATTCCCCGGTTTTCAGCATGGCACCCACTCGTGAAAAATACCATCTGAGTGCCTGCTTGAGCCAACTGCGCCGACTCCGGTCGAACCTCCGGGAATGCGCTTGCCGGGGCCCGGGCGAGACGCTGAACGGTGAGACCAGCAAGGTCGGATTGCAACTATTTTCCAGTCCCACACAGGAAGCGAGTTACGATGAAACACCCCGATGCGCGCACGTGGTTCTGGTACGGATGTCTGTTCGAGCTGGGAATCGGGCTGACCGGTCTCGGTATTGCCGCCGCCCGGGGACGTCCGGCGGCGCTCGATTTCAAAGCCCCGTATCGGTCGATCCTTGTGGGAGTTGCGGCAACCGGCCCGCTGCTTGCCGCCATGGTATGGACCATGCGCACCCGTTGCGGAATGGTACGCGAGATTCAGGAAGTGATCGTGCGCCGGGCGCTCCCGGTCTTTCGAAAGTGGTCCACCGTGCAGCTTGCGGTTGTCTCCGCCCTGGCCGGGGTCGGGGAGGAGATGCTGTTTCGTTTCGCTGTCCAGGGGTGGCTGGAGGGCCGCACCGGACCCGCCGCGGCGATCCTCATTGCCGGTCTGCTCTTCGGTCTCTGCCATTTCATCAACCTTCCCTACGCGCTCTTCACTGCCATGGCCGGCTTTTACCTGGGGATAGTTTTTTACCTTACCGACAACCTGATCCCGGTCGCCGTTGCACACGCCGTGTACGACTTCGTGGCGCTGGTGTATCTGGT
>CAZNDN010000250.1:2253-3962 GCA_964571815.1 uncultured Fibrobacterota bacterium
CGCGTGCTTTTTTGCCAGTTGACGTGCCGCCCAGACATTGGCGCCTGAAGAGATTCCCACCAGAAGACCGAAATCGCGGCCAAGCGACCGTGTGGTCTCGATAGCGTCCTCATCGCTCACCTCGAGCACATCGTCCACAAGCGTGGTATCCAGCACGGCCGGCACGAACCCGTCGCCGATACCCTGTATCTGGTGCAGACCCGGCTCATGGCCCAGGAGAGCCGATACATTTTTCGGTTCGACCGCTACGATCGCCGCATCGGGCTTGTGCTCACGGAGAAACGTGCCTACTCCCTGGAGCGTACCGCCGCTGCCCACACCCGCTACAAAACAGTCGATATTACCGGTCATCTGCCGCCACAGTTCATGCGCTGTCTCTTCATAGTGACACCGCGGGTTGTCGGGATTTTCAAACTGCTGCGGGACAAATACACGCGGATCCTCCCCGCATACCTCCTCGAGACGCTTCACCGCTCCCTCGATACCCTTATCCGCTGGGGTCAGCACGAGTTCGGCCCCCAGTGAGCGGATCAGCTTCTTGCGCTCCTCACTCATGTTCTCCGGCATGTAGATCCGGACCGGAAACCCCATCAGACGACCCACAAGCGCAATGCCGATACCGGTGTTGCCCGATGTCGGCTCGGCGATAATCGAATCGTCCTTGAGTCGCCCGTCGCGCCGGGCGCCCTCGAGCATGGCCAGGGCAACGCGGTCCTTGATACTCCCCCCGGGGTTGAGAAACTCGGCCTTCGCGAATATCCGCTCGTCTTTGAGCCTGACCAGGGGCGTATTGCCGATCAGGTCGAGTATGTTGTCGGTAAGCATGTCGAAAAAATAGCACGTGGGATTTGCCGAAAAGGAACGACACGGGCGTGGGGCGCCGAAGATGCTGTGATGTCGTCCCCTCAGAGTCCCGTTGAAAACAAGAAGGCAGGGCCCCGCTTCACCGAACACCGCACGCGTTTCTATGGCACGAATGCTACGGAGGCTGCCCGATAGTAGCACAAATATTATTTTCGTACCACTGTCCGCCAAACCTTTTTCTCGAAGGAGGATTCACTGTATGTTCTCAGCACCGCGAATGTATTTGTACTGTGGCTTCATGCTCGTTTCGGTATGGGGGGCGGCCCGGGCTGCCGATTCCGCGGATGTCGCCGTGGAGCTTGACCGCATGGTGGTTACCGGGCGACGAAGCACGGCGGCGGCGTACAACAGGCTCGATTCGGCAACCATCTCCCGTCCCCGGGATTCCCGCACCATCGACGGTCTGTTGACCGGGCTTGCGGGGGTCGACGTCAAGCGCTCGTCACCGTCTGCCGGCAAGGGCCGGGGCGTAACCTTGCGGGGGTTTGACGAGTCCCGGTTTCTTATTCTCCTTGACGGGCGTCCGCTCAACGGTTCGGGAGTCATGGGCGGTCACTACGTCGACTGGGCCTCGCTTTCGACCGACAACATCGAGGCAATCGAAGTGATTCGGGGGCCCCGCTCGGCCGAGTTCGGCAACACGTTCGGCGGGGCAGTCAATATCATCACCAAAGGGCCACTGCAAGCGGGAGAGAAAACCTCCGTATCGGCATCCTACGGCGTCTTCGCACCGGAGGAGCCGGAGGATATCCGCGACAACGGCACCTTCGACCTTTCCCTGACGCACCGGGCGAGAATCGGAGACCGCGCGTCGCTCGATCTGTACGCCTCCCGGGGTCACGGAG
>CAZNDN010000251.1:0-3959 GCA_964571815.1 uncultured Fibrobacterota bacterium
ACAGCTCGCGAGGGCGAGTGACTATAGAGTTTTTCGCGCTACCCCAATAGTGTAATATTTGACACCGTCCCCTCGCGCTATTGCCTTTGCGCACGCCAGCGCTTCGGCGCAACGCCTGCAAACCGGCGGAATACTTTGGTGAAATACGCCGGATCGGGGAACCCGCACTCACCGGCGATTTCACTGATATTTGCATCGGTGGAAGACATCATGCTTTTTGCATGGTCTATTCGCAGATGCAGCAGGCACTGCCGGACGGTTGTACCGGTCAGTCGCCGGAAGGTCCTGCAGAGCTGCGCGCGGGAGAGTCCGCTTTGCGCCGCAATCGTATCGAGGGTCAAAGATTCCCCATAGTGGCTGTCCAGAAAAGAAATCACCCGCCGTACCGGCTCGGCATCGGCGGAGGTCGCCGGCATCGGCTCCTCGGAGATCACGTGCTCGAGTACGTTGAAGAGGATGCCCAGATCGCGCACGGCAAGCAGCGCCGGGTCCATGCCCGATACGCCGCCATCGTAGTACCGCATGACCAGAGAAAGCCTGAGAAGCTGTTGGTGCAACCGTGCCTGCTCGCTGCCCCGGACAACCCGGGGGCACGAGAGGAGCCTCTGCAGCCGGTTGTTTCCGCATTCTTCAAATCGGTCCGTTATGCCCGCCAGATTGCGGAGGTCAACGATAAGGATAAGAAACCCCTCTTCCGCGCAAGGGCGTATATCAAACGAATGGATCTTGTTTGATTCAATGAAAAGCAACGATCCTTCTTCAAAGGTAATCTTCCGGCCTTCAACGTTCAAAGACCCGCCGCATCCGCGGGGAACGCTGACCAGCTCCGATTCACCATGGTAGTGGGGGGGATACATGAAAGCGGCATGGCGATTGCAGGGTGGTATCGCATAGATTCCGTTGTAAAGAAGATGGGTCTCGTGGAGCCTACCGGTACTGTCCGGAGCTATCGAAAAATCGGAAGTAGGATATTTCGGGTAATTGTGATCCGTTCTTACCATTTTATGCGTCCATTTTACCAGATTTTTCTCCAAAATAGGAATATACTTACTGGTAGCACCCAACTACAGGAGAAGAATAAATGATTGGACAAAGAAAACCTGCCTTCCTGCTCCTTGCCCTTTTGCTGGTCCCCATGAGTGTCTTTTCTCAGGGCTATCTGGATCTGAATGGAAACGGCAGCAAGGAACCGTACGAAGATCCCGACCTGTCCCCTCAAAGGAGAGCCCGGGATCTGATCGGCAGAATGTCTCTCCAGCAGAAATCCACCCAGATGCACCACCGGGCAAAGTCAGTGGATGAACACGGGATACCGTCATACAGTTGGTGGGAGGAAGCGCTGCATGGCGTCTGGAGAAGCTCCGGCACGCAATTCCCGCAGAATGTCGGGCTGGCCGCGACATGGGATCCGGACCTGATCCGGGAAGCATACACCGCAATATCGGATGAATGCCGGGCCTTCTATAATGCGGGACAAAAACACAGCCTCAACTATTATTCACCGGCGGTACTGGGTGTGATGCGGGATAAGCGATGGCAGAGATGCGAGGAATCGTTTGGTGAGGACCCGTTCCTGATCTCACAGCTTGCGGCAACAACGTACAGGGCTTTCCAGGGCATCGACGATGAGTCCGGCTACCTCAAAGTCATTGCAACCGCCAAACATTTCGTCTCCAATCGCGGGCCTCTCGGTCGGGACCATCCCTCCGCGGAACTATCGGGTCCGGCTTCGGAAAGAACGACGAGAGAGGTGAGTTTTGAACCTTACAAGGCGGCTATCCGCGAAGGACATGTCGGCGAATTCATGTCCGCATACAGCGGCCGTCCTACCGGCCTGGACTGGAATAATCGGCCGTGCGCTTTGAGTCGTCTGTTGCTGACCGATATCTTGAGGACCGAATGGCATTTTGACGGACACGTGACTTCAGACTGTGATGAACTCGGACAGCTTAAGAAAACCAGAGGCTATTCCAGCGAAGAAGTGATTTCAGAAGCAGTGAAGGCCGGAGTCGATCTGGTATGCGGTCAGGACTATGCAGAGGCGATTGTGACCGCCGTCGGGAATGGACTGCTTCACGAAGACTATGTTGATCAGGCTGTAGAAAGACTCTTTACCAGTCGTTTCAAGACCGGAGAATTCGATCCTTCCGAAAGAGTCCCTTATGCCGCAATTTCAATGGATGTGGTCGCCTCTCAGGAACACACCAATCTTGCCCTCCGGGCCGCCAGGGAGTCAATCGTTCTGCTGAAAAATGAAGGCAATGTACTTCCGTTGAGCAAGAACCTGGAATCTCTGGCGATTATCGGGCCGGCCGGCAATGAGGCCTACCTGGGGGGATATAGCGGAAACGGACCTTACAAGGTTTCCCCTTATCAGGGAATTCGAAGTAAATTTAACGCCGCTGTAACAATAGACACTGCTTTTACGGAAGACCCTCAGGAAGGGGCGGACGCGGCCGGCAACGCGGATTATGCCATTGTCGTCCTCGGCCCCTCACCGGGAAGGGAATTCGTTACCCAGGCCGATCTGGGTCTGCCGGAAGGGCAATTGGAAATGATCCAGGCGGTTGTAGGCACGGGTACGCCTACGGTTGCCGTGCTGATCAACGGCAATCCATTGTCCAACCTCTGGGTGAAGGAGAATGTTCCCGGCATCATTGAGGCGTGGTATCCCGGCATGGAAGGCGGAAACGCTATCGCGGATGTACTGTTTGGTGACCATAATCCCTGCGGGCATCTTCCCTGGACCATTCCTCAGCACAACCATGGCCTCACCTACTACGACCATCAGGGAGAAATCCGCTACGACAACACAACGTACCTGTGGCCTTTTGGATTTGGTCTGAGCTATACCACTTTCGAATACGCCAACCTGTCGGTTTCGGGAGGCGGGTTCGATGCTGAAGACGACAGTATCACCATTGAGGTTGACGTAACGAATACGGGAGACCGTGCCGGAGCGGATGTCGTTCAGTTGTATGTCGGCAGCCGGAATGCAAGTGTGCCCAGACCGGAAAAAGAACTGAAAGGCTTCGCCAGGGTAAGCCTGGATCCCGGGGAAACGGCGCCCGTTTCCTTCACCCTGAAACCCGATCATATCAAATACCTCGACGGTACCATGCAATGGGTACTGGAACCCGGCGACTACGGCATTATGATCGGCACGTCCTGCAGGGACATCGTCCTGGAACAAACCTTTCACGTCACGTCCCGAATTTCATTACCCGAATTTCATGACGAGGATATGGAGTACCTCGAGGTCTCCTTTGTATCGCCTGCCTACAGGTCTTTTGTTCGTCCTGGAGAAAATGTCGTTGCCGAAGTCCTGACCGATTATAACAAGACGAGTGTAGACAGCGTGAATCTGTATGTCAATGGCCACTATGTCGGCAGCAGGAGCAACCCGCCCTATCGGTGGAATGAAAACGGCGAAGTGGAACGACTTACCGATTGCAGCGGAAACGATATTGCCTTGAAAGCGGTCGCGTTTGGTTCCGACGGTCGGAGAGCTCAAAGCATCATTACCGTTGATATTATGAATGGGGCTCCATTCGGGGCCAGAATCGAAGCGGAAGATTTTCTCAGTCAGTGGGGAATCCATGTTGACACCAGCAAAGATACGGGCGGCGGCTACGCTATCGGTCAAATCCACAGCGGAGACTGGAGCCAGTATTCCGTCTCAGTCCCGGTGGCGGGAATCTACAAGATGAAATTGCGCCTTGCAACCGGCAGCTCTGGAGGGACTATTCATATCAGTTCGGGCAACAAACGGATCGGCAGTCTCGCCGTCCCGGATTCCAAATCCGACGGATGGCAGGATTGGTATACCGACAGCGTTCAAGTTGCTTTGAGCGAAGGGAATCATCTCTTGAGATTCATTTTCGGCGATGGGAACGGCTACCTGCTGAATATGAACTGGTTTGAAGCGGAGTTTGTGTCGGAAGCAACCTTCCCTGTCC
>CAZNDN010000252.1:0-3949 GCA_964571815.1 uncultured Fibrobacterota bacterium
GTACATCCAGCTCGGAATTGGAGCGCCCGCGCGCCATGAGCAGATGCGGCCACCCCATGCGCTGATGCAGGTATTTGGCCCATGACTTCAGACCGTCTTCCTTCGCCCATTCCTGCAGATCGAAACCATAGCCCATGGTCCAGTTGGGAAGGGGACCAAGCCGTGCCGCAATGTAGCGCTGCACCCGCCGATCCGCGTAGCCGTTAACACCGCCGCTAACTTTCTTCGGAGTCGTCTTGCGCTGTTCATCTCCCCATGCCCATATATGAAGCGAATGGCCGTTCTTATGAAGCTTCACAATTACCTGTTCGATCGCCTTGAAAGTCTCTGGATCCGGCTCGTCACTGCTGTGACCGTCGTGCGTCTTGACGCCGAGCTTGAACCAGGCGTTACAGACTTCACTCATGAAATAGCGATGAAACCCGTATTTCTCGTTCTTTTTCATAATCCCATCAAGGTTTTTAAGGAATTTGTGAGGTTGCGCATGCCACCCGTCCTCCATGCCGAACGGAAAGAAAATATGGCCGGAGATTGCCTTGAGCCCTCCGTTCTCTCCCGTCTGCACGGCAAATTTGTTTCCCGACGCCACCAGGAATCCCGTAATCGATTTGTCCGGATTCGATGTAACGCTCACTTCACCGGAATGACCGTTGAGATCGGCGGTCTTGCTCGACGACGTAGAAAAGTCCCACGTACCGGTCTTTGTACCGGTGAACCGGAATTTCCACGTGTTGCTGCCGTCATAAAACATTTCGGTCTTGTGCTCGGCATTGCTTCCCCGGTGCCGAAATGTTACCGTTGCGATAACGTCGTACGCATTCCCTGAATACGAGACATCGTCGATTGTCCACTCAAGATACGGGTGCCACAACTTCACCGTCTCGCTGCCGAAATCGATCCCGTAGCCCATGGTACATGCAGTAAGCACCGCGGCAAACAGCCTTCCCAACGTCTTCATGGTAACCCTCCTCTGCTGCTGAAATGTGAGTATGAACGAATGTACGGTTGCTCTTTCAATCACGAAATTCTTCATGCCGACCCTGCAGTAAGAAGTTACCGAAAAAAACCCGGAAAATGTGATACGATTGTGCTATATTATTGACACACCTGGTTCACGTAGCTCATACGTACGCAGGTTATCACCGAGACTCGGGGGAATGACCTGTGATCAGGGGTACTTCGACAAAGCGTCGCCCCGAGACGGTCCGGTGCTATTCGTGGAACCGGTTCAACTCCCGCAGAAGGGTCTTACGCGCGCGCGCCACGAGCCGCTCTACGGCTTTTGTCGAGGCGCCCGAAATTTCCGCGATCTCCGCATAGGACAACTCGCAGTACTCCTTGAGAGTGATGGCCGACCGCTGCCGTCGCGGCAACCGATAGACAGCGGAGCGAACAGCCTGATCCTGCCGTCGTTGTTCAAATCCCCGTGCCGGATCGGGTGCCGGGCAGACCGAATCGTCCATATTCTCCCGCGCAACCGGGCGCTTTTTGCGCGCGGCATCCATGCACAGCCGCAGTATCACGCGATAGAGGTATGTGGTAAATGAAGCGGTCGGCCGATACCGCGGCGCGGCCTCGAATATCCTGATAAATGCTTCCCGTGCACTATCCCGCGCTTCGACGCGATCGCCGAGGAATCGGGATGCCAGCCGCCAGGCGGTGTCCTGATGGCGCAGCACTATCTCGTTGAATGCGTCCAGGTCGCCGGAAGCCGTGCGGCGCATGAGTTCTTCGTCGGCAGGCATGGAGTATGTTAGACAATCCACTTCGCCCGAATGTTACGAAGACTCAGCACGAACAGTCCCGCACAAAACGCCGCCAGCACCACAAGATTGAGCCACAGGGGCATGCGCCCCGTTTGATCCACCGCCCCCCGCAGAGCATCGCCCCCGTACGTGAGCGGGAGAGCATACGAAAGCGGCCGCAGCAGTGTCGGAAGGCGCTCGACCGGGAAAAACAGTCCGCAGAGAAAGATCATCGGGAAACGGAAGAAATTGGAGAAGGTTTGCGCTTCGAACACTTCGGAAACCGCAACGGCGATAAACAGCCCGAGAAAGGTCGACACGACCGACGTGAGTACTATCGCCGCAACAAGAGCCGGCCACTCGATTGCACCGAGGTCCAGCACGAACGCCGCGATGATAAGCGGGACGAATGCGTTGACGGTGCCGAACAGGATCGCCCCGCCGGTCTTGGCCACCATCAGCGCCTCAAGCGAAATCGGCGCAAGGAGCAATCGCTCGAAGGAACGTCCTTTTTTCTCGAAGGTAACGGTTACCGCCAGAAGCGACGTCGTTCCGAACAGAATCGCCATTGCCATGACCCCCGGCAGCAGCGTACGCAGGTCCATGTCGCCGCCCGAGCGGATAAAGAACATGAGCGTCCAGGCAAGCGGGAAAATGATACCCCAGCTCATATTGGGCGGCTTGAGATAATAGGTGCGGATATCTTTGCGAAGGATACTGCAGAACGCCGTCCACTGTTTCACTGTTTGCCCTTCCTTTCCTTCTCGGCCTTCATTTTTTGCGCTTCGATGCCGGTGATACGAACAAAAACATCCTCGAGCGAGGGCTTGATTGCCCGCGCTTCCGTTACGGTTATTGAGCGATCTTCCAGCGCACGAATCAACGGTGCCAGCGGCAGGGCGGTTCTGGTGACCGCACGCAGCCGATTGGCCGATTGCAGCTCGAACGTTGCGCCGGGGATTTCACTCGCGATACCCGGCGGCACGCCGTCAAGCGGCCGGGTCACGGCCAGCTCGATGATATGGTCGTCTTGTGTTTCCCTGAGCAGACCCTCGATTGTATCAATTCGCACGATTCTGCCGTTCACGATGAAGGCGATCCGATCGCACAGCCGCTCGGCTTCCTCTATGTAGTGCGTGGTGAGCAACACGGTCGTGCCCGATTCCTTGAGTCCGGCGACAAGCGAGCGTATCTGCCGGGCGCCGGCGACATCGATACCGCCGGTCGGCTCGTCGAGGAACAGTATTTTCGGCTGATGAATCACGCCGGCCGCAATGGTCAACCGCCGTTTCATGCCGCGCGAGTATCCGCCGAATTTTCGCCGAGCCGCCGGCGCGAGACCGAACGATTCGAGCAATTCGTCCGCGCGCCGTTCGCGTTCACGGCGACCGATGCCGTACAGCGATGCGCAGAAACAGAGGTTCTCCCGTCCGGTCATTTCCGGATACAGGTTGCTTTCATCAGGCACCACACCCATGAGGTGCTGCGCTTTCTTGATGTTGGTAGTATAGTCCCGGCCGAAGTAGTTTATACGGCCGCCGCCGGGGCGCGCGAGGCCGGTGAGCATGTTGATGGTCGTAGTCTTTCCCGCCCCGTTGGGCCCGAGAAACCCGAAGATTTCTCCGCTGGTGACGGCAAAGCTCGCCCCGGCGACGGCGTCTACATCGTCGAACCGTTTCGCCAGCTCCTGTGCCTCGATCGCGGGAATGTGTGAATCTGTCATATTTTCTTTCCTTTTCTGAATATCAGCCACACGCCGAGACCCGTTTGCGGATCATCTTCGCCAAGACCGCCTTCCCCGATAATCTCGAAATCGCGGATACCGGCTCGTGTCGCCCAGTCGCGGAAGGTTTCGGGACTTCGCGCCGCCCTGAATGCGTCCATCGCCGCTCTGCCCTGTTTTCCGGTGTTTTCCCGGCGCCTGCGGATGAATTCCCTGCGCGCCCACAACGGGTAACTTGAGCCCAGGCCTCCACCAAGCATTGCAGCGCCTCCAGGACGAAGAACCCGGTAGACTTGCCCTATGCCCGCGGGCTGACACTCCCAGAAAAAGATAGAGCCCCGGCTTAGCGCCAAGTCTACTGATTCCGTGGGCAGTGGAATGGATTCCGCTTTGCCTTTAATGAATCGAAACCGATGTTTGTCACCATACTGTTGGACCGCATCCCGTGCTTTTGCCAACGCGCCGGCATCGGGATCCATCA
>CAZNDN010000253.1:0-2458 GCA_964571815.1 uncultured Fibrobacterota bacterium
GGCGGCGATGGGTATGCCGATTGAGTTGTAGACAAAAGCAAAGAAGAGATTCTGTCTGATATTGCGCATGGTCGCATTGCTCAGCTTCCGGGCCCGCACGATGCCGTCGAGCGTGCCTTTGACCAGCGTCACGCCGGCGCTTTCCATGGCCACGTCGGTACCGGTTCCCATGGCAATGCCCACCTGGGCGCGGGCCAGGGCGGGCGCATCGTTGATACCATCGCCGGCCATAGCGACGATCTCGCCGCTGCTTTGAAAATCGCGCACCACACGGTCCTTCTGATCCGGAAGAACTTCAGGATGCAAGGGACAAGTGTACGTGCCGGCGGGCTGAGTGGCTGAACTTTGATTCTTATCCGAACCCCCCCGTCGGAGTGAAGGTAGCGATGAGGATTCTGTTAGAACTTTTCAGGTAGTGCTCGCTACCGAAACGCACGGTTCGTCCGTCGATCGGGTACTCCGCCCACTCGCGGAATCGACGTCCATACCGCATATCGGGTCCTTCGCCGGGACCTGCCCGGTTCGGTGCTGATTCATTGGTCGCTCCCCTTGCGAAATCCGTCCTTTGTCGCCGTGCTACGAAACCCGGTCAAACACGAGTTTCAACGAACTTTCGACTTTCTCCGCAATGGTCTCCAGTTCCTGATTGTCAACCATGCTCATGGCCACCGACGGTTTGATCACGGAGACGGTGGTCCGGCCGCCGGATTCGTACAGGATGACGTTACAGGGCAGCATCAGACCGATATCTTCTTCGGCCTGCAGGGCCGCGTAGGCATTGGAAGGATTGCACGCGCCAAGAATACGGTAGTTGTTGAATTCCGCATTCAGTTTTTCCTTGAACTTCTCTCGCAGATCGATTCGCGTCAGCACGCCGAACCCCTGTTCTTTCAAGGCCGCACGGGTTTTCTCCTCGACCTGGTCAATGCCACCCTCCACACTTTTTTTGAATCCATAGGTGATCATATTCACTCCTTTCCGATGGGAATCTGCTCATTTTGATTCCGTGACAGGCCGGTTTTCGTTGCTTGCGAGCCGGTTCGGATGTCCTTTTCGTTGCTAACCATCTACCTGGAAATCCCTTGGCTCGTCATTTCGCACAATCCCCACCCGAGACCGTTGTCTTGTCAGCGTACTGAAGAGCCGGTTCTCAAGTAGGGGAAAGCAACAATCATGCCCGCGAATTGTGCCCCCGACAGGCCTCAACACCCTCGGATGCGGCTCGGTTGGGCAAAGACCTTCGCGAATTCGACAAAATGTTGCGATCCGGGGAAGTTTGAGTTATATTATCAGAGGAATGAAATAGTAAGATATTGGGTCCATGCATCAGGTAATCTATGTACCACCACCGGCGCGAGGGAGAAGCCGGGGAGGAAAGCGAGGTGTGCGGACCAACTGACCCGCGGGCTTCGGGACAGGGGATGAGCGACCTTGTTTCGTGGCCATCATTCGGAGGAAATATGAAATCCGGCAGCAACGGCAATCCAGCCAAATACGGCATTCTTTTCGCGCTGCTTCTGTGCGGTTCGGCATCTTCCATGGACGGTATCTGTGTTTTTTCCCGCTATTCCCAGTACCAGTTCCCGTTCAAGCTGTACGGGGATCTGATGATTGCCGTGATCAAGGACAGCAAGGTCGTGGAAGAGCGAAGGCTCGAGACCGAAGACTATGTGATCAAGCCGATCATCTCCATGGACGGCACCACGCTGGCCTACTACCGCTTCGACGGGACCCTGTGTCTGCAGAAAACGTCGGGCGGTCCGGAACACGTGCTGGTCTCGGGCCTGAAGATAGGGCCGGACTACCGCGTGGAGTACCGGTGTATCGAGTGGCCGGAGGGCGACTGGATTTACTACTCGGGAGATTCGGCGGCAATACCGGAGAATTTCCGGGACAACGACACGCTCGCCAACACCATCGAGATGATCAACGTGAAAACCGGGGAGCAGCGCCACCTGTTCAATACCGGCTTCTCCACGATATTTTGCCTGGATCGTTTCGGCAAGCGGGCCGTCCTTGATATCTCCTGGGGCAATGCCTGGGTGCTGCCCGATATTCACGATCCCGGCCCGCGTGAAGATTTTTCGCCGATCGGAGCACAAGGGGAGACCAATCCGAAATGGATTGAAATGAGCGGCAATGTCTCCTGCGGATATGCGATCGCGCCCGACGGGAACCTGCTGGTGCGCAATGCCGACGGCGACCACAAGTCCGGATGGATTTTCGAATGGGGCAAGTGGAACGAGTCGGTAAAGCTTGTCAACTGGGAGAACGAATCGAAGCAGTGGTGTACGGTTCCCGGGCAATGCCACTGCGGTTTTCGAAGCTCGGTCAGTGCCAACTGGTCCTGCAACAACAACGAGTGGATAATCGAGATCATCATCAACAAGGGATACAGCGCCCTGTCACTGATCAATCCCTGGACTCAGGAGCGCATTGACATGTCGAACTCCTGCAG
>CAZNDN010000253.1:2558-3890 GCA_964571815.1 uncultured Fibrobacterota bacterium
CGCCAACCAACCGGACCCTTCACGATCTTCGAGCCCAACGGCGGAGAGACCTTCCGCGTGGGCGACAGCATGCGGGTGGTGTTTTACGCGGATACTTCACGTTTTGACAATCCCAACGTCGATTTCTCTCCCGACAGCGGAAAGACGTGGTTTCACGGCATTGGATCGCTGATGAATACCGAGCATGAGGGCGGCGGGATCCATTCCTTTGTCTGGGTCATTCCCGATTCGTTTTTTGTGCCCGTGGAGTATCATTCGACGGTGTCGCCCGCCTGCATGCTGGTGGCGCACAACTACGGGGAATTCGACGAGCTGGATTACACCGACGATACCTTCGAGATTATCCGGCCATAACCGCACTCGGGCAGCGGTACCGGCAGTTCTATGGCCCCGCGGTGGAAGGTGGTCCGCGGCGGCCGACATCGAGCCTGCCGGAGCCGGCGAAATTCTCTCCGATTGTCTCTTCCACCAGCTCGCACGAACCGATACCCGACTGAGCATCGATGAGCAGTTCGTCGCCGGGATCAAGCGGAAGTGATCCCTCGTCGATGCAGCTCTTGAGATCGGTCCCCTCAAGCCAGCGTTCCCAGTCGAGTCTGAGGACAAAGTCGACGGTGTCGGCCTTGCCGATACGGTAGGGGCCTCCCGCACGTTTGGAGATGAAAATGCGCGGTGAGAGGCAGAAGGTGAAAGCTCCGGACGTATCGCTCCATTCGTAGCTCCCCACGATCCGGGATGCGCACCGATCGGGAGACCCGGTTTGCGGGCCGCCTCCCGGCGCAGCGGCCTCCAGCTTCAAGCCGGTATACCGTGCCGGGGGGAGCTTGACCGAATCCAGCGACGGTACCGTACCTCCGGTCAGGACGTCGAATGTCACCGGACCCTCCAGGAAGATACTCTCGGAGTCGGCCGCAACTTTCCCTTCGAAATCACCGAGCAACTCCGCCGGATTTTCCGTCTCATCGAGGAGGAAGTGTACGCGTCGGACCGTGATTGTCACCGATTCGACTTTCATGGGCAGATCGCCCGTATCCTGTTGCGGAAGATCGAGAAAGGGCGCGTTCGGACCGCCGGCGAGCCGTTTTGCCGGGGACGAAGTCCCCGCGGTATCGGCGATAACTTTCACCGAAGCGACTGCGTTGCCGGGATTTCCCGAACCGGTGCCTCCGGCCAGGGGCGCCTCCCCGCCGCAGCTCAGGAAGACGGCCGTGGCGGCAGCCGCTGCCGGGGCGAGTAAGCCGTACAGCCTCATAAGTCTTCCTCTCCGGTCCGGGACAGGGGAAACATCTGCAGATTCACCTGGTACACCTGATCCACCTCTTCCTGCGACTC
>CAZNDN010000254.1:0-3828 GCA_964571815.1 uncultured Fibrobacterota bacterium
ACGGTTGCCCCTCCCACGACATAGTGATCGCCGTTGACAAACCGTCCGGCACGCACAGAATTTTCAAAATGCCAGGTTACACCTGAATCCTCAAGAGAATCCACCAGCGGAAGGTCCTCGAGGGCCGGTGGCGGGGCCGCGTGGAGTGCAAGCACACCGAAGAAGGCAAGTACTGCTCCACCGGGATTCACGGGACACCTCCTTTGCGCAAGCCACAATCACGGGGTCCTCTCTCACAGTATACCATATTTCAAAACGTCCGGCCACGCACCGAAAGACCCGAGATCGGGCCCCGTGAGAAAAAGCACAAGAGCGCATCTCACATAAACCACCAGGAACACAAAGAAAAACCGGGAATCTCGTCGTTCCCTCCGTGTCTCCGTGCCATTCTTCCCTGTCCGTGCGATGATTACTCCGCGTTTCGAACCGGTAGTGGGTCACCGCGGAGGGCAGGAGTATCCAAGGGCGCTCATTGTTTCGCCGCACATGTCAACAAACAGCGTGCGATCCTCGGCGGACCACTGCTCCCAGGGAGAGACCCTGGCCCTGATTGCATCGCGGGCCGATCCCTCGGACGTGCGCTCATCGCCGAGCGGGTGCACGACATGCGTTGCGGCGTAGTCCGACGGTGCCGCGGACGGCACGATGTTCAGCTTCTCCCACAGCGGCTCCAGGGCATGCCCGGGATCGGCGAGGAAGTTCTCATGGCGGATAGTAACGGCCCCCGGGTGGGTCAGCAGGTAGCGGTAGGCGTCAGCCCTGGTGGACCAGATCCTGCAGCGCTCTTTCATATCGGTGTTGCGGAACGAGGGGAACCGCCCCATGGAATGAACCACTTCAATACCGTTTCGCACCAGATAGATAAACCGCGTGTCGGGCATGAGCCACAACAACCCCCGCGCGTCGTCTTCCCCGGGAAACGCCTTGGCAACCCACCGCGTAACCCGCCGGCCCAGCGACCACACCGAGCCCCTCTTTCGGGCCTTGAGCGGATTCAACCCAAGCGGGCCGGCCTTGTCCCATACCGTCTGGAAAGCAAGATCCCGAAGGGCGACACGGAACTGCTCCAGCGCCATCGCGTTTGACGAGCAGAAGTACTCATTCCGCGGTCCGTCGGGGCAGTACTTCCGGGCCACGCCGCCCAGCAGATGCAGCGAGGGGGCGTCCCGGTCGGCGGCGATCAGTGCCGGATGATATTTCAAGGCGTTGAGAAGCGCCGTGGTTCCGGATCGGACCGTGGCAACGATACATACCGGCGATTCGACGAACGCATCGTATCGCTTCCCGACCATGCGGCGAAGTATCCCGGGGACCATACTCGTATGCCGCCTCTCCACTTACCGGCTGCAGTTTCGCACGCGCGGAACACGAACCCCGCGCGGAACGGCCGCGCGGTCCCATGCCCTGTAAAATAGATTTGCACTGCTGGGCGCGGGAAGGCTTGGTTCCTTGCTTCTCTCCCTGGCCGGGGTGGAGAAGTCAATGGGAAACCGCGGCAGACGGCAGGGGAAATCGTCGGCACGCGCGTAGGATCGTGTCGAGTGATATTGGATGGTCGAGAACCGCGTTACCGGGTCGGATCCCTCGCGATCCTGAAATAGACTCCGTGTCCGGGACAGGGTACTGATCTGTGGATTGATGCGTCGAGCACGGTTCCGTCGGGTCGCAACAGCAGTCCTCCGAGACCGCGCACCGGGGCAAGGATATGCACGGAGCGGGAGCGGTTGGCGAGCCGAATGCTTCCGCTTGTTCTCCCTGTGCCGCGTTCGCGGATATTGTTGTCGCTGAGCGTACCGATCCAGGGGCCGCCCACGAAGCCCTTGACTCCCAGCGATGCCGTTTCGGTCGCGCCGCCGTCGATCCCGATTCTGATCAGGTGCAGCTCCGACGCCGCGTGGCCGTCGTGACGATCGTAGTGCGCCACACAGTAGTCATCGTCGGTACCCGACCACCGTGAAAACGCCGCGTCATGCTCCCACAGCTTGCTCCCGCCTCCGCTTGCTTCATCCCACTCGAACACGGCAATCTTATCGTGCCCCGTTCCGGGCGTAGTGAGGATACGCGGTTTGTCTTCGGGGCAAATCCGACCCCAGCAGCATTGGGCGTCCACCACCGCGGATCTCAAATCGATCTGCTCCCCGGTCTGCAAGTTCTTCATCAGGCAACCGCGATAGGTCTCGCCGATATAGGTCCCGCCGTTTGAAATGCCGCCGGTCCACTGCCGGTCCAGGACCTTCTCCCGGGTCGATTCGATCGGCGTGTTGGTCCGCGGATCGATACGCACTTTCCACGTGGTACCGTCGGTACCCCCGGACACCGCCTCGTCGCCGTTGTACCCCACCCAGTCGTTCCCATCGTCCCCCACGAAAAAGAACGCGACCACGCCCTTCTCCGCAACAGCTTCCCTGTTGGTTCCGTCCAGGTTGACAACGACAATTGCGGAGCCGTCATTGCACGCCAGCTTCGTCCCGCTGGAGTTGATCCCCCCCATCCCCCTCTCAACCCCGCCGTCACGGTTGAAGACCTTCCATGTCTCTCCGGTCTTGATATTGAGACAGTGCACGCTGTTGCCCCCGTCGTGAAAGCACTGCAATCCGTCACGATCGCCGAGCAGATCGGAAGGATCGGCAGCGGAAGCGGCGCACGCCGGAGCGGCGATCCAAAGTACCGGCATCAAACAGCGGCGCATTCTCGCGAAAACGGCAACGCGTAGTGTAATCATAGTGGTTGTCCCTTGCGAGTATGGCCCGGCACAAACGTTCCGGTGATGCGTGACGGGGGTTTCCGGATGCCGGATGCGTGACTTGACAACTGCTTTGCGGCTCCTCCCGCTTTCGTGTACGTTGACCTTTGAGATTTGTACTTCACTTCTCCCCTCTCGGCCCACCGATAGAGAAATAGCCGTCGGAATAATCGCGGTATTCGCTCGCGTAGCGGTAGTGATGCACCAGGATGCTTGCCCGGTCGGTTACCAGCGAGACTTTGTCGTAGATTGCATCATCGGGTACTACCCGGGTGAAATCGCCCCATTGCTCGTGAGATGTGTAGATCGACTCGGTGGTGGTCAGCACGATTTCGTCCTCGCCTCCGTCAACCAACAGCCTGATCAGCACATCGTCGACCTTGTTCGTATCGGCTTCCCACCGAATCCGGATCGTGTCGCCCATGCCGAACTGTTCGCCGCCGTTGGGCGAAAGAACCGTCACGCCGCTGCCCGGCACCGGCTGCTTTTCACCGGGTCCGCCGGGGTTGACGCATGCCAGGAACACCGCCGCATGAGCCACGGCCGGCACTCCCAGCAAACGTCTCAGGGTAATTCCACATCCGGTTGTGCTACTCATACGCTTTCTCGGTGTGGTATGCCGGCTCATGCAACGCATCACGATCCTTGCCCTATTTCACAACCGACTCGGCCGCTATCCTGCCGTCGACTCCGGCCATGACCCGTATACTCTCCCGTCTGTTGCCCGGGTGTACGATCGTTATGACGTACAGGCCGCGGGAGCGGTCGGGCACCAGCAGGCTCAGAGGGATTGCCGCCGCCGTGGTCCGCAACGACCCCACCTGTTCTCCGTTGAGACGGTAGAGCAGGATTGTCCTGAGCGTTCCCTTATTGCCGGACAAATGCAACGTTGCACCGGAGAGCCGCACTCCGCGGTCCTCCCCGGTGCGGTTGGCCGGACCTCCAAGCACGGTCGCTGCGGCGTCGGCGAAGCTGAACCAGTTCAGGTTGATCATCGACGAGGTGAACTTGATGTACAGATCGTGTGTGCCGCTTACTTCGGTCAGGTCGGCCGAAACGGTCTCCCACGTCTGCCAACCGCCGGT
>CAZNDN010000255.1:0-3810 GCA_964571815.1 uncultured Fibrobacterota bacterium
ATCAACCCTTTCTCCGGCCCAACCCCGCTCTTGACACCGGAATCGTGAGACGCGGCGGCATTGAGATGCTGCGCTTTCCGGACAGCTACACGGTCGCTCGAAGCGGCGCCGAGTATGGCGGCATGTACGACTCCGCCCGGTATGCCGATCGATCGGTTCGCGAAATAATGGGCATGGCCATTGTCGAAGCCGCGCAGCGCAGCATTACCGCCCTGGAGATTATCGCCTACACCACCGACTCCATGGAGCTTCATTACGCGGCCACTTGCGCGGGGCCGATGAACGTGGTTGAGGAGGACGCCGACTGCGATCGCTTCGACGCGCCCGGGGTTCCCCGCGCGTACACATCGGCGGGCAACGAGTGGCTGGATCAACTCAGACTCTACAACGAATCCGCGGCCGGCAGAGAAAAGCCGCTCGGCCTGCGCCTCCGTATTCAGCCCACCTACGGAGTCATTGAAATGATCCGAGGGCTTTACACCACCGGCAGTCCCGACCGGGTGCCGGGATCCCTTGCGCATCCCGAACCCGTGCCGCGGGGTATCGATGCGAACGGGAAGACTGTTGAAAACATGCTCGACATCTCGGATCAGGATGTCCTGACACTTCTGGGGAAGTATGTTGTCGACCTAATCAGGCACGCTGAGGAGCGAAGCGGCGCGAAGGTGAAGTCGGTTGCCCTTTCGCTCGACCAGGGGAGGGAATCGGGCCTCTATTGGCAGGACGACGACGGTGAAGCGATGGTGACGAGTTTCCCGTCGGTTGGAGCATACACGAAGTGTGCAAGTTTTGAGGAGCGGGTCGCGTTTTTCCGCAAGCGGGAGGAATGCCTGCGAGCGGCCTGCACGACATTCGCGCACAGTGTGAAATCGGTGCGGCTGGATATCCGTGCCGAAGTATTCTATCAGGCGTGGGTGCTGGATGATGATTTCAGGGGGACGTTTGACCTGTACGAGACTCTGCGGGGGACCGGTATTGACGGTCTCAGTCACGATGTGTATTGCACGTGGCCGTTCGGGCCCGACAAGGGGGAAGTGGTTCGGCTCGATACGCATCTGAAATGGGCGGCGACATCGCATTCGATCGTCGAAAGACTCAATGAGCGGTTCCCCGAACTGCACATGGTTATGCTCAGCGAGTTCTCGTGGGCTCACTACGATGTCCGCGGCGGAGAGAATATCGACTGGGACGAAGCAGATCTGGCCCTGGAGAATGCGGTTGGCTTCGACAACCAGGCCCGGGCCGGGGCCATGTACGGTTTTGACGGCATTACCTACTGCAACTGGACCATGCATGAGATGCTGGAGCCGCCGCATATCGCGGGGAACGCTTCGTACAACGCGGCCTGGGAGAAGGTGATCGGTCCGCCGCCGGCCGGTGCCGGGCATGTTGACGTGTGGCAGGGTGTGCCCGAGCTTGCGCCGGCAACCAGGGCGATCTATCTCAGTACGGTCGGGAAAATACACGGCCGCGTGGAAGCCGGGGATATTTCTTCTCCGACGGTCTACGTGCGGTGGTTCGATGAATTCGGGCTGGATGTTACGGGGGAGAAGGTGGATGTGATCACCGACGGGATGATTGCGGACAATAGCGTGATATTCGACCGCTACGAAACGGTTTTCATGCCCTTCGAAACATCGCGCTACTTCGCCCGATGGGTCACGGAGTATCTGAGAAGTCTTCCGGACGAGGTTGCGGAGCGAATAGTGGTTCAGGATGCGGCGCGGAAGGCGTATCATGGAGGCAATTTCCCACACGTGAAGAACTGGCTGGACGATCCGGCCGGCTTCGGGGTGTACGATGATGCCTTTCCGCGGGCGGAGGAGTACGAGGCGCCCGCGGAGGTTGTTGCGGCAATCGGACTCGAAGGTCGAGCGGAACAGGTACGACTGCACGTCGATGTCTCGGAGGTAACCGGTGAAGACTATTTCGCTCTTACCGGCCGGGCCCCGTCGCTGCACCGGGGCGATGCCGACTTCCCGGTGGAGAACGTGAGTTTCTACGATGCGGTCCTGTACTGCAACGAGCGCAGCGAGCGGGAAGGACTGGAGCCGGTGTATGCGTACGATGAGCCCGGTGATGAGTTGCTGGATGAGACCGGGAGCTGTACGGGGCTCGAGAGGCTTCGTGCGGACGGCACGAAAAGCGGCTACCGGCTGCCCACGGAGCAGGAGTGGGAGAAGCTGTACCTTGCGGGAACCGGACCCAACGACAATCGCGGCTACTACTGGCCGGGCGGGTCAATCGATGCGTACGCGTGGTGGGGAGAAAACAGCGGTGGCGTAACTCATGCGGCGGGCGCGAAAGAGCCCAATGCATGGGGTCTGCACGACATGGCCGGCAATGTCATGGAGTGGGTGTGGAACATTCCCGGCCAGGATACCACTCCCGCAAAGGGAGGGGCCTACTTCGAGTCCGAATACGCGCTGAGCTACGATGCTTCACCGCGGGTGTCCAAGAGCCACCGCGGCGACTATATCGGGTTCCGGGTGGTGCGGAAGGCTTCCACGTCACACTGATGACGGACAATTCCCTGGCCGTTGGAAACGATTTCGGGCAGCTCATTTTTCGCGCTCATAGAGCACGACTCCGCAATGGAAAACATGATGCGTGTAAAATGGATTACCGATACGTTGGTTCCACGCTACTTCATCGGGCGTGCGGACAATAAGATCTATTCCGACAGGACGCGGCCACAGTGCGTTTTCAATCCTTCTCCGTGACATGCGGGACGGCTCTTTTCCGTCGGTTTCCACAAATACGTCAATATCACTGTCCACACAGGCTTCCGACCGCGCGTGAGAACCGAACAGAATGATTCTACGGGGATCAACGGTCTCAATGATCCTATCCGCAATGGTTCTGATTCGATCTTTTCACAGCGGGGAGATCTTGTCGCTGGTGCCTGTTTCCATGCGGGACTTCATACGTATCCTCCATCAAAGAAACAATCCTTGTGGCGCCTGAAAGCCCAATGTCTTTCCAGTTCTTCCCGCCGGCTCAGCGTTGTCTCGATTCCCTGATTGCCTCAAGGATATCCCTGGTTGTTGCTCGGGTCTTGACACTACGGACATCCAGAGGAGAGCGTTTCCTTGTGCGAAGAGGAGAAATGGAAAACACGCTCCCGTCCTTCCGTCGAACCTGAACCGATCCTTCGCGCGAAGCCAGATCCAGAACGCTTGACAAGTGCTGGCGAGCCTGTGAATAGGTGAACACAGTCATTCAAACCTCCGGAAGAACTCGAATGTTCTCTTCCCGCGCGATTTCCCGCAACCTTCGATCAAGTGTCAGAAGGGGCGCCTTCTGCCTCTTTGCACAGTCGAGGTAGAATGCGTCACAGGCGTACATGTTGTACCGGGAGCAGTATTTCAAAACGTTGTCCATCTTCACTTCCAACAGTTGTATGGGTATTGATTCAAACGAATTCATTGCCATGAGCGCATCTTTGAGGTTCAAGCACTTGCGACGAAACATTGCACTGAACGCATTCGCCACTTCCCACAAGATGCATCCCGGCGCTGCCAATTCGGTGTCTTCCGTCAGCCCGACAAGGGCCGACCGCTCAGGTTCATCAAGGATCACGGCAATGACGGCCGAGGTATCAATCACAATCAGACTCAACTATCCCTCCAGAAAATCTTTCCCTGGTACAATTGTACAATAAAAAATACGATACTGCAATCCGAGCATTCAAGTCGGACAGTACCGCTCAATTGTCGTGATGCACCTTGAGCGGCTTTGTGCGAGGAGAAGCATTCAGTGGTCAATGGTTGCCGGTTTCCCCCCCCATGGGCGTGCCGCCCCCGTGGT
>CAZNDN010000256.1:0-3792 GCA_964571815.1 uncultured Fibrobacterota bacterium
CCCGTCGGATGCATATCGCCCACAACCTGGGTGTTGCTTACTACGATATGCACTCGGTCGCGAACAAGGAGCACTTTCTTGACTCGTCACAGAGGTATTTCAAGAGATCGATCGAAGATGAACCGTCCATCGCCCGGTTCTACTACAACCTGGGCAGGACGCATACGGCGCGCGGCCGGCACAAGGAGGCAAAGACGTCCTACGAAAAGGCCGTCCGCATTGACCCGGAGCATATCCTGGCGATTCATAACCTGGGACTTGTCAACTACTTCGAGCTGCACCGCCCCGTGATCGCGCGGAAATACTTCGAGAAACTCCTGCTGATCAACGCCGAGCTTCCCGTCTGCAATTATGTGCTGGGAGAGATCGCCCTGGATACGGGAGAAAACCGGAAAGCCCTTCGACTCTTCATGCGGGAAGTGGAGATCTTCGATCGCCTGATACGGAAACCCCCTGGCCTGCCGATGGCGAAAACCACCCTCCGCTATGCGGCTGCAACCTCCTGCCTTCGAGCCGCGGTGTTGTTTGCGGAACGGTTCGATGATGTGAGCAATGCGCGCAAGGCGTTTGCCTCGTATGTGCGTCTGGAAACCGATTATGAGCGCAGAAGGAAAGCGATTGCGCGTATGAAACGCTTCGGTGTCATTGCCCGGTAGCGCTTGGAACACCCGATCTGATCGGCCGTTTCGTTGTGGTCCCGTAGCGAAGGAGATACTCGATGCCGGCGTTTTCTCGATTCCGCATGACATAGATGCCTGCCGGTGGCGCACGCACGTGAGCGGGCGCTACATTGGGGGACGTTCGCACCCATCTTCCCCGAAGATCGTAAAGCCGGGTTGATCTTTGTGTAGGCTTGCTTTGTGTACGGTGCCGGGATACCGCATGTGCAGCCGGGGTAGCTCCAATTTCGTCCGGATCCAGAAACACTTTACCCGCACCGGAGAGAGAATCGGGGCCCTCAGGGCCGATATCGATTGCCATGGACGAGAGCTTTCCGGCGAGATCATCGGCGGTGAAATCGGGGTAGAACTCAAGCAGAAGTGCGGCTGCGCCGGCAACGACCGGAGCGGCCAGAGAAGTACCCGCTCCTCCGTTTTCCCCCAGGGACACGGAACTCGTTCGGTCGGGCCCGACAATATCGGGTTTCATTCTTCCATCGGTGGTCGGGCCGAACGCGGAGAACGGTTCAGGGGGAGGAGCGGTCGAATCCCACAGGATTCGGTTGACGGCCCCGGTCGCGAACGCGCTTCGACAATTGGCGGGATCGGCCAGGGACCAGGCCCGTACGCTTTCCTCGAGGGCCGATGCAGGGGTGAAGATGGTCAGGTCCACACCGGCAGTATCGCCCGAAGCATACACGACGGCAATGGAGTAGGACCGTGCCGTATCTTCAATCGTGAAGGACAGCAGTTCCAGCGGTATGCCGGTCAAAAACTGGAAGTCGGAACTCTGTGCCGCGACCTTGTTGCGATCATCGAGCAAATAAAGGTCAAAGTCGGTCATCGCCCGGGGCCTGGAACCGTACTGGTCCCAATTCAGGTATATGAATACCTGCTTGCCGCTTCCGCCGATTTTTAGTCGCTCCGAATCCGCCGTGAAATTGAGTTGCCCGTCGCCGTCGTCGTCCCGCCACAACCCGCGCCAGTGTTTGTTACCGGCGTTTCCGGCTGAAGTTACCCAGAAGACCCCGTCGTTTTCGCGAGATTCATTCACAATCGTGCTGAACGGACCCGTGTCGTCGTAGTAACTCAAGCCGTACCAGGAAAGCGACATGTTGACGATGGGAATGCCCTGGTTGCGCACGTACTTCGCGGCATTCTCCAGGTCGAGAACGTCCCTGACCTTGCAGCAGTGCAGGGAGATTTCGGGGGCAATGTCCATCAGTTGTTCGGCCACAGCCACGCCGTGGCCGATATTACCCCCCATGCCCTCACCGGTGAAATCGAGCTGAAAGGTGCCGGCCGGCAACTCCCCAATTCCAATAACGCTGTCGATAGCCTTGAAATCTTCATCGATCACGGCAACGCTTACACCGGCCCCCGTGATCTCCTGCTGGTGGTAGATATCGGCTCCGATCAGCGCACCGGCTTCGGAGATGACGGTCCCGAAACCACCTTCACACGCTATGGGAGCGGGAAGTCGGATTGTCGCGAGATCGGGGTGTTCCGAAAGGCTCTGGAGCCCATCGAGGGGGAGCAGGACCCTCATCCATGACTCGGAGACTGCATCAACAAAACCTCCCGTTTCCGAAATCCGCACCCGGTCGACGTTGCCGGGATCGATGCCGTCGCGAGGCCTGCATATAACGGCAAGCAGCCGTCGTCCCTCACGTCGCCGCGGAGATATCCCACGCGCCGAACATCGTTCCCAGGCCTGCTCGGGTTCGGAGGTATCGAGCGTTTCGACAATCTGCCGCAAAGGGCCGACTATCCGGGCGCCGGTTCGGCCACTGACAGACATGAAGGATAGAAGAATAATGACGATCCGGAGCGGAGAAAGGGGTGGCCGGCATTTCATGGTGTAGATGGACCCCTTTCAGCCTGTTGGACAAGTCCACATAGTCGATGATTTCCTCGATCGTGCAGGAGACACACCACGACGGGTCCTCGGTTCGGATCGCGCCGGGCACTCTTTCCCCCTGATAGAATTATACATGGTGGGAAGAGAATCGACGAGGCATTCCCGGGTTGGCGGCCGGTGCCCGCTTCTTTGTGCATGTTCTCCCCATTGGAAAACCCGTCTCCCGGCGGGCTCCTCACGTCGCAAAAGGCAGGGAGCCGGGGCCTCTGCCGGAAGGGGAGCGATCATCTGATCGGCGCGATGACGAGCACCTGTCCGGCTCCCCTCCGGCTCGGGGGGGATGCCTTGCCGGCCGGGTCTTGGTGAAATGGTGCGATTACCTTTTCGATGCGCCCGCGAAGATCGTACACGGTGAAGGCATTGCCGTGGCCGGCCTGTTGTGCAGCCCCGGCCTCACGGGGGAAAAGGAAAGTCATGAGGCGCGGACACGGTGTCGATTTCCTGGAAATGATCCCCGTGGCGGCAGGTCCGTGTGCAACGATGGGCGTGCCCAGTGGAAACAACGTGAAATCGCGGAAATCGCCCATGTAAGGATCCCATCCTAATCTCCTGAACTCGACAACAACCGAATGGTTTCCCTCGTACGTCCCATGGATACGAAAGGTGTCGACCGTGAATACACTGCAATTCGCTGTGGCCCCGGTGGTACAACTGGCAAACCATATTCCCCAAAGTGAGTCAAGCATGAAGTTGAGTATTCCTAACCTTCCGTGGAACGCCTGGGAATGTTCGATTGCGATTCTGTCGTAGTCTTCTCGGAATTCCACGTTTTCGTAGCACACCCAGTATCCCGATCTAATATGCGAGAGACAGTCGTCAACAACCCTCAGGGAATCACCGAAATGGTCGGTGTATGATGTTGGATCGATCGAGAATTCGGCCTTGACCATACTCGCGGCCGCGACGACAAGAACCGTATTCATCAGAGTCCGTCTCATAGAGTTACGCCTTTCACGACAAGTTCCGGCCCGGTACCGATATGCTTCCCTGCCAAGGGAACTTCACTTCCTCTGAAACGTACTCGAATCGCGGCCCGGCAATGCACAACCCGGGCGGATACCCGAATCGATCCGGCCGAGACAGCCCTCCATGGCTCGCAGAGAATCCCCATCATGCTCGCTGTAAGTGGTCGGCTCGATGCTAACAGCGGCCGGCAGGATACCGGCAGCGAAACCGACCATGAGCAGACTCCACATAGCGTTTCTCGTAGCG
>CAZNDN010000257.1:0-1697 GCA_964571815.1 uncultured Fibrobacterota bacterium
CAGGCGCGTTCATTTCTTTGTCGACGGTCGAATCCTGTTCGCACGAGAAGCCGACGCGGCAGTGCTGACCAATGCCGGTGTTTCCTTCGGGATGTGACAGCAGGGTAACAAGTAAGTAAGACGCCGACAACGCAGAATCAAGCCCTTTATTGAAAATCTGCGAAAATCGGCGTAATCTGTGGATGAAAAGATTTGTGCCTTTCACATGAGACCAGACCAAAGAATCCATCCGCGGATTACACAGATTACCGCGGATTCAAGCCCTCTGTTCGAAATCTGCGAAAATGGGCGTAATCTGTGGATCGGAAGATTGTCTCCCCGGTGCTCATGGAAACTTCGGACCGAAGCGGGTTTTTGCCCCGTCACCCCACACACATCTATATTTCTTCAGGTACATACGAAGGGTGCTGCTCCGGGATTGCCTGCGTGGGCAATCAGGGAACAGCAAACTCGCACCGGTCGAACATGGTAGTTCGAGCGGTTTTTTTTGTCCCCGAGCCCCGGGAGCACCACCATGTTCCATAAAGTGCTGATCGCAAATCGAGGCGAAATCGCCGTTCGCATTATCCGTGCCTGCCGTGAGATGGGAATCGAAACCGCGGCGGTATACTCCGAAGCGGACCGCAAGAGCCTGCACGTGCGGCTGGCCGATGAATCCTATTGTATCGGCAAGGCTCCCAGCAGTGAATCCTACCTTCGGTACAGCGAGATTATCCTTACCGCGCTTGAATGCGGCGCTCAGGCGATCCATCCGGGTTACGGTTTCCTCTCCGAAAACGCCGAATTTGCCGATCTCTGCCGTGCCTCCGGCATTGTGTTCATCGGACCCTCAGCGGAGTGTATCCGCGCCATGGGCGACAAAGCCGTCGCACGGGACACCATGTCGGCGGCGGGAATTCCCGTGGCCAGGGGAACCACGCGACCGGTATCCTCACCCGACGAAGCTGTCAGGACAGCCGCCAGAATCGGCTACCCCCTGTTGATCAAGCCCGCTGCCGGAGGCGGCGGCAAGGGCATGCGAATCGTCGAGGCCGGCACCGAACTGGTCGCCTCGCTGGTGTCATCACAGAACGAGGCACGAGCCGCGTTCGGCGACGACCATGTCTACCTCGAACGGTTCATTCCCAATGCCCGGCATGTGGAATTCCAGATACTGGCCGACAATTTCGGCAAGGTTGTACATCTGGGCGAGCGTGAATGCTCGGTCCAGCGACGGCATCAGAAGTTGATCGAGGAAGCGCCGTCTCCGGCCCTCGACCAGACCTTACGCAGAAAGATGGGGCGGACGGCGATCAAGGCGGCGCGGGCCGTGGACTACCGGGGGGTGGGCACCATAGAATTTCTGCTGACCGAAAACCACAAGTACTATTTCATCGAAATGAATACCCGCCTCCAGGTCGAGCACCCCGTCACCGAGTGCGTCACCGGCATCGACCTTGTCAAGAGCCAGATCGCGGTCGCCGCCGGACAACCACTGGAGCTGGACCAGCGGAGGATCCGTCTGCGGGGACACGCTATCGAATGTCGTATCAACGCCGAAGACCCCCACCACGATTTCATGCCCTCGCCCGGAAAAATACGCGGCCTGGGCCTGCCGGGAGGCCCCGGCGTACGGATCGATACCCACCTGTACAGCGGGTACGAAGTGCCCCATCACTACGATTCGCTCCTGGCCAAGTGTATTGTCCATTCCGACA
>CAZNDN010000257.1:1797-3785 GCA_964571815.1 uncultured Fibrobacterota bacterium
CTGGAGCCCACGTCGCGGTACCGACGCATACGTTCGGCCTCGGGACGTGAAAGAAACTCGGCAATCTCGGCCGCCATACGGTCTCGATCGCGAGGAAAATCCCCTTCGACGGTGACGTAGTTGTTCGCGTGGTCGCACACCAGATGCGTACCGATCTCGCCGATCTTCGTAACCAATCGCTCCAGCTCCTTCACCGTACCCTCCGGAGTCCGGGGCTCGAAACTGCCCGACTCGATGTCGCTTCGAAGCGGACACGACCGGCCGGTCGGCGAATCATCCGAAGCATACATCCATATCCTCCGAATCCTCACGAAGGCGGGCCGGCTCTCGGTGATAACCTCGGCCGTGGCGTCGATATGCTCCCGCCACCGGTCCCGTCCGCCCAGCCCCAGCAGCACGTACATCGAGACCTCGACACCCGCTTCCCGCGCCCAACGGGCAGCCCTGACAACCTGTCCGGGTGACTGTCCCTTCCGATGGAATTTGAGCGTGGGACGGTCGCCGGATTCCAGTCCGATATGCACGCGATCGAGCCCGGCGCGCGACAATCGCGCGAGCCCGTCGGCACCCAGCCTGTACAGTGTCCCGGCACGCGCGTAGGCGGTGACCCGCCGAAGGCGGGGAAGTGCGCGACGAAGGGTTTGCAGGATATCCACCGACTCTTCGAGTGGACGGCACAGCGGGTCGGCATCACCGATAAACGCGGTCTCGAACGCACGGGCCCGTGCCTGAAACCACTCGATATCCCTCTTCACCTCCGCCGGCGGGCGCACCGAGAAGTTCGGCTCGCCCAGCGCGGGGTAGATGCCGCAGAACCTGCAGCGGTTCCAGTTGCACCCCCGCGTAGACCGCAACAGCATGCTTCGCCACTCCGACGGAGGACGGATAATGAGCTTTTCGGGACGGGACATGGCGACGTATCCTCGATCACGCATCAGGGAAATCTACTATTTCGCACCGTGATGAGGATGCATGCGGACCGGAGTGTGAGGTCGGGCATGGGTGCGGCGATAACGAGTGGGGTTCGGAGATTATTTTTCTACGTACACCGGGTTCGCCGGGGAATCTCTCATTCCCGGATACCTCCCGCTTTATGCACTACTACCATGACCACTCTCCGGACTTCCGGCATGCGGGAAACGCCGTTTTCCGGCATGCGTGGGAAGCGTTCCCATTTCAGGAAGGACGGGCTCTGCGATGATGGATGAGAAAATCCACGAAGCGTGCGGAATCTTCGGGATGTACAACCACCCTGATGCGGCAAGGCTGACCTATCTGGGCCTCTACGCACTCCAGCACCGCGGGCAGGAGAGCGCGGGCATCGCGGTCTCCAACGACGGTCGGATGAGCGTGCACCGCAAGATGGGGCTGGTGAGCCGGGTGTTCCGTCGTGAGGAGATATTCGACAAGCTGCGCGGCCCCCATGCGATCGGCCACAACCGCTACTCAACCTCCGGCTCCTCATCGATCAACAACGCCCAGCCGATTCTTATCGATTTCAAGGCGGGCCAACTGGCCAGTGCGCACAACGGCAATCTCGCCAATGCCGGCGCGTTGCGCGCGGAGATGGAGGCCGACGGGTCCATTTTCGCGTCAACCACCGATACCGAGGTAATCATGCACCTCATTGCCCGATCGAAGCGGCCAGGGCTGGAGACCATGATGCTCGACGGACTCTCGCGGGTCACGGGGGCTTACGCACTGCTGTTTCTTACCGCCGATGCGCTCTACGGGGCACGCGACCCCCGGGGGGTGCGCCCTCTGCTGCTGGGAGAACTCAACGATTCCTTCTGTCTCTCCTCCGAAACCTGCGCATTCGACCTGATCGGCGCGCGGACCGTGCGGGAGATCAACCCCGGCGAAATGGTCAAAATCTCACAGGGGAAAGTCGAAAGCTACTCTATACCCGCATTCGAAAACGTGATTGGTCCCGCGCACTGTATTTTCGAATTCATCTACTTCTCCCGCCCCGACAGCTATGTTTTCGG
>CAZNDN010000258.1:0-3781 GCA_964571815.1 uncultured Fibrobacterota bacterium
GGCGACCCGGTCACGTACAACACCGTGCTGCAGATTCTTCAGGACGAAGTGGAGCACGAAGAAGACCTTCAGTCGCTGCTTGAAGACTACGAGGTCATGATGAAGAAGACGTAACCACGCCCTTGGCGGTGCCCGGGCACATGCGTTTCGCGACACATCGGCCCGGGCACGCCCTTCCTCCGGGTCGCGCGGGTTTTGCGGCATCGCCGTTCCTCAGCCTGCGCCCCTGCCACGAGACCAGGTGCTTCACTGAGTCCACGATTCCCCGCAAAACGTGCGGCCGTGCTCGGCGAGTATTTTAACCACTTCGATTCGACAGGACGGCACGACGGTTGGCGTTCCCGCAATGAGGCAACCACCCGGATGCCGCCCCGTTCATCACAGGCATGACTGAAGCAACCGGCACGGCGTCGACATCTCCGAACAGGGGTAATACATGGACCGAAATAGAGCGCAGGCAACGATAATCCTTCTCCTGGCCGGACTGACGTGTGCCGTCGCCGGTCGCGAGTATGTCGTGGACCGGAATCATCCCGGGTGCATCGAGCCCGGAGCAGAGGCGGCGGAAGCAGGTACTGCTCAGCATCCGTTTGCCGTGATCCAGCAGGCCGCTTCGGTCGCGGGTCCCGGAGACACGGTCACGGTCCGCGCCGGGACCTACCGCGAGCGGGTCGCCCCGCACCGCGGCGGGAAGCCGGGCGCCCCGGTCATGTACCGGGCCGCCCCCAATGCCGAGGTTGTCATCAAGGGTTCGGAAATATGGACGCCGCGCCCGCGTCCCGTCGAAGGGCATCCCGGTGTTGTCCGCGCCGAGCTGGATTCCTCGCTGTTTCCGAAGTACAATCCGTATCGCCTGAAACTGGTGGAGGGAGCAGGAACACTCGGGCAGGTGTTTGTCGACGGCCGCCCGCTGATTGCGGTGGATTCCCAGGAGGATCTGTTCGCACTGCAGGGGACGTGGATGGTGATCGACAGCGCTGAAGCCATCCTGCTGCATTACCCCGACGGGGTCCATAACCTGGAGAACCACATGGTCGAACTGACCACGCGGAAGCGTATTTTTGCGCCGTACAAACGCGGACTCGGCCATGTCACGGTGCGCGGGTTTGTCATGGAGCACTGCGGTAACCAGCTTCCGGTCGGGTTCTGGGACAGCCCCTGGCCCCAGGCAGGGGCGATCGGCTCCCGGGCGGGTCACCACTGGATAATCGAGCAGAACACCATCCGTTATGCAAAGACTGTCGCCGTGGATATCGGCGATGAAGGCGATGAGGACTCCGACGGCCTGGGGCAGCCCAAACCGCGGCGAACCGGACAACACATTGTCCGGTACAACCTGATCGAGTACAACGGCGCCGCGGGAATCGTGGGCCTCGCATCGTACGGAACGAAAATTGTGGGTAATACTATCCGGAACAACGCCCGGCTCGGAATCAACGGCAATGAAACCTCGGGAATCAAGCTTCACCGTTTCATGGGCGGTCTTATTGCCGAGAACCTGATACAGGACAACGATGCGAGCGGGATATGGCTGGACAATGTCTGGCGCAACAGCCGAATCACGCGAAATGTTATCGTGGGAAACGCCGGAGCGGGCCTTTTCATCGAAATGGGAACCGGACCACTGCTGATCGACAACAATGTCGTCGCACTGACCACGGCGCTTCATGGCCTGGCCGGTGACGGGATCTACAGCCACGATGCATCACGGGTGACATGCGCGCACAACCTGATCTTTTTCAATGCGAATTACGGCATCTGGTCGCATATCGGCACCAACCGCGGCGTCTTGAGCCGCAACTACACGGCGGAGGATGTCATCGAGCGAAGGCGGAAAGGGAAATCCCGGGAGCGAGTCGCGCAATCGGAATGGAGGATTCTCAACAATATCATTGTCGGCAACCATGCCGGCGCACTCTCCCTGCCGGCCCGGTCCGAGCGTAGCCGGGGTACCCGATGCGACTACAACCTGATTTGCGGCGGGCACAACCGAATGACCTCCGAGACCTGGGCCCGCGAGCTTGACTCGCCGTATTTCACGCTCAACAGCAGTAAGGGGCGAGTGCCCGTTGACACACTTATCCGTCGCCTGCGACATCGTCTGGACAGTGCCGGAGTCCAGGCCGATCTGAAACACTACGGTCGGCTGCCCCTTCTGACCCTCGCTCAATGGCGGGCGGGCGCCGGTTTCGATGTGAACAGCCGCGTTCCGCGAATCCTCAGGCCGAATATGGCAAAGCATCACTTGTGGCTGCGATTTCATATCGACGAAACGCCTCGATCCGTGAACTGCCCGAGTATCGAAGGGATCGACCATGATTTTCTCGGTGCAGCGCTGCCGGATTCCGGCAGGGTGCCGGGCCCTTTCCAGAGCCTGGCGTACGACACGCGCCTCAACGACCGAAGCAGCATCACTGAGTTCCGCGGCCCCTACAACGATCTGTCCTCAGGCGACACGACACTGAATCATATTCGCCTCTGGCCGCTCAGAACGCCCCGTGAGGCGGCTCACGGGGAAAAGCGGGAACCGTTCGCGAAGAAACCGCATGAGGAGTGAAACGCAATCGCGGTCTACAGGGAATCCACGTACTCTCCGTACCCTTCATCAGCCATTGCCTCTCTGGGCACGAATCGCAGCGCCGCCGAATTGATACAGTATCGCAGGCCTGTGGGCTCCGGACCATCGGGGAACACGTGACCCAGATGTGAATCGCCGCACCGGCTGCGCACTTCGGTACGCACCATCCCGTGGCTGCTGTCGGTTTTCTCGACGACATTTTCTTTTACGAGGGGCCTGGTGAAACTCGGCCATCCCGTTCCCGAGTTGTATTTGTCGGATGAGGCGAACAGGGGCTCGCCCGACACAATATCCACGTAGATGCCTTCTCCCTTGTGATCCCAGAACTCATTATTGAAAGCCGGTTCCGTGCCGTTGTTGCGCGTAACCTTGTACTGAATGGAAGTGAGCTTCTCTTTAAGGGCCGAATCCGACGGTATCGGAAACCTGCCGCACGAGACGGGCTCATCGGACCACACGCTTTCCAGAAAGCCCTTCCGTCCGCTTCCCACTTTGTAGCGGTTATAGTGGGTGGGGTTCTTCTTGTAGTAGTCCTGATGATACATCTCGGCCGCATAGAACGGCCCCGCGGGAAGTATCTCCACAACAATCGGCTTATCGAACGTGCCTGACTGTTCGAGGGCTTGTCTGGACTTTTCCGCAAGACTTTTCTGTTCATCGTCGTGATAGAAGATGCCGGTTTTGTATTGCGATCCGCGGTCGGCGAACTGCCCTCCAGCGTCGGTAGGATCGATACTGCGCCAGAAGACGTCAAGCAGGGTCGCGTACGATATTTTCGCCGGGTCGTACGTGACCTGCACGGCCTCGCGATGTCCCGTCGCTCCGGAGGAGACCTGTTCGTACGACGGGTTTTCTTTTTCGCCTCCGGTATATCCCGACACTACCGCCCCGACTCCCTCCAGCTTTTCAAACGGTGGTTCCATGCACCAGAAGCATCCGCCGGCAAAGGTAGCGGTGCCCGTTGCGTTGATTTCGGAACCCGACTGTTTTACTTCCGTGTCCATTCCCGCACCTCCCGGTTTGCATGACAGGAGAGCCGTCAGAATCAATCCTGCCAGAGTTTTTCCTGTTGTCATGACTTCTTCCTTTCCCCGCTCGCCTCATCGTCTCCAATTTTTTTCTCCCTGAAACAGTACGATCTGCGCCCGACACTAATTGGCCTCCCCGCCACCATAAAGAAAAAGCCCGGAGTAGATTGCTCCG
>CAZNDN010000259.1:0-3763 GCA_964571815.1 uncultured Fibrobacterota bacterium
CTGCCGATACCAGCTCGGGAGGGTTTTCATCGGAGCCGGTGGTGGCCGAAGCTTCACCGCCCTTGTCTCCTTCCATGCCGGCGCCGTTGACCGCGGAGACACGGTAGGTATAGGTTGAGCCTTCGTCGAGGCCGTTGTCACTGTATGAGGTACTTCCCGTAGAACCAACCTTGTTTCCGTTGCGGTATACATTATAGCTGCTGATGCCGCTCTCACCATCCGAGGCCTTGTCCCAGCTCAGATCGATTTGCGTTTGCCCGCTTCCCGATGCCGAGAGATTTGAAGGGGCCGAGGGCGGGGTGTTGTCCTGCTGGTGTCCTTCGATAGGAGCGGTTCGCAATTCAACCTTTCCCGCGCTGCCGTAATACCACTTCCATTCTCCCGCCTCGACGTCCTTGATAATCGAATGTCGCCATTCCGACCAGCTCCCCAGACCGCTGCGTACTTGTCGCTTGTTATTGACATCAGTCATATTGTCGAGGCTCGAGGTAGCGAACCAGACCGAGTTTCCGTTTCCTGAATGCCTGCCGCCGAACGGCCAGTAAACCAGGGTAACCGTGTTGTTGTCGTCATGAACGAATGCCTCGACCTCACTCCAGCCGAAATTCAGCTCGTTAATCCAGCCCTGCCAACTCAGGCTTTTATAATTGCTTCCCTTTGCCGCGCACTGATTCATATTCGGCTCTGCCTGATGGGCTTAGAAATAGTATGACCCATTGTGAAACTTCGCGACACCCGCGCCCATTTCACCCCCCTGATTTACACCGCCGAGCGCACCCTCGTACGTCCAGTTCACACCATCATTTGAGGTGAAGACATGGTTCTTTGCATCAACACCGACATCACACGCCCATTCTGATTGTGGCGCCATTCCAAGTGTCGAATTTCCCGAGAAGTCTACTGTAACGTAGGCAATGAATCTGCCATCATCATTGCGGCAGAATGTGGCGTTGCGGCATCCATGCTCCCAGGAGCTTACATACGAAGCCTGCTCCGGTCTGATAACGGGATTTCCGGAATGCTTGGTGAAATTCTTCCCGTCGCTACTGGTTGCCAGGCCGACACAGGAATAACCGCCGCCGTCATGCCAACAGGATTTTTGACCCCCGGTCCAGAACAGGTAGTATGTGCCGTCGGCCTTGATAACATCTTCAATAAATCAGGCATCGTGATTGTCCCAGCTTTCCCCTTTGCGGTTGCACCGTCGCCGAAATCCCATGCGTGCCGGTCGCCGCCCGATGCACTCACGTCAATCGACATGCTCGCCTCATTGCCTTTGCTCAGCGTAAAGTCGGCATCCGGTGCGCTGCCATAGGCAAAAGTGAAGCGGAACTGTGAGACCGAGCCGTCTTCTCTGTTTTCGGGATTGGCCCCCTGACGCCATATCCACTTTGCGGGTGAGCCCGAAGGGAAATTGGTAACGCGGTCACCCCACGCGCCCGAACCGGCATCGGCAATCTCCATGGCTGAAGGCCACCGGCTGTCGTCGAAACTGGAGCTGTACCAGTTGAATGCAAAGTAGTTGCTTGTTTTCCACTCTTTTGACGTGCCCAGCTTCGTACCGTCGGGCAGGGTTATCTGCGCCAGAACCCCTTCCGACAGCCCGCCGTCCATGCCAAGGACCGCAATGACATTCTTCCCGTTACGCACGGGAACCGTGTATTCTCCGGCAGTCCGCCACTCTTCGTGTCCCTGTTCTCCGTCAATAAACTCATCATTCACATACAAATCGAAGTAGTTGTCGGCCGTGATGATGATGTCCATATTCTCCGCAAAGGAAGAACGGAATACGAACAGGACCAACAGAACCGACGCCGAAGCGTACATTGACCAGGATCCCCACTGTCTCATCGTTTGAACCTCCCGATTGACAAATTCATAATGCACCGTCAATCCGGCACCGGAGGTATGAACTGAGGCCTGCAGCTCATATCGCCGGAGGGATTGTGTCTGTAGGGCCAATGTAGGGAAAAAATGATGAGCAGTGGTGGCGTTTTATCCAAAAGTGTATCTGATTTTATTCATTTTAGTATTTTTCGACTGTCGCCATGAAATCAACTGCTCTTGAAAACTTCTCGCGGTGGATACGGGAAACCATTGCCGACCCCTCGGCGGGTGAGTGTCTGCCTACGATTCACGAACTGGCGCGACGGTTCAATGTGTCGAAGTCATCGATACAGCGAGCACTGAAACCTCTTCTCGTAGACGGCTCGCTTACGGGGATTCGGGGCCGGGGAATATTTGTCACGTCCCGCATGGAAAACCCCGCCCAACCGGTTTCAAATCGTACCATACCCTCGGCGCGCTCCATTGCCGATGCGGTCACCGATGATATCGCAACCGGAACACTGAAGCACGGCGACCCGCTTCCTCCGGTCAAGCTTGTGCGCCGACAATTCAAGACCGCACAGAAGAATGTTACGCGGGCGTACCGGATACTTGAGCAAAAGGGCCTGGCCAGACGCGTGGGAAAGCGCTATTGGGTAGGTGGCATGCAATCGCTTCGCTCATTCGGCGCACGCGGAACGATTGTCTGTTTCAACTTCGCCGACGGTGACGCCTCGGACGTGACCTCGAATGTCCATATCCGCCTTGCATTCGAGACGATGGAGCATGAGCTGCACAATCATCGCCTGGCCCTGGAATTCCTTGATGCGAAAAGGCTCGATCTGTTTCTGCGTCCCGAAAACCTGGCAAAAAGCACATGCGCCGGTATCATTATCTCGGGTATTAATGTACGACGTTTCGACGCGCTGTTTCCTCACCTGGACACGCTTGGACCGGCACTTGCACGAAGCGGGATGCGGATTCTGCTCTGCGGCGTACATTACAAACGGCCGAAACGAACGCAGTTCTTCTGTCACGGCACCATCGTCACCAGCGTTGTCAGGACCGCGGCGGATGCGTGCTTCACCAAGGGTTTCAGGGACATTGTGCTTCTCTTTCAGGAAACCGACACCAACATCACCGACCTTCGGTATTTTGTCCGGTTTATTTCGGAATCGCTGATGCGGAATCCCAAAGCGCGTATACGATTTTTGATACAGCCGCTGGGAGGAAAGCAACCGCCCGGACGTGTGTTCGAGCGAAGCGCGACGTTCCGGGACTACCACGATCACCGGTATCTGCAAGGGCTTCTCAGCAAGCACGCGCCGATGACCATGGATGACCTGTATGAAATGGTTACAACAGGTGACACACTCGAAGAGCTTTTGCACGATACACCCCCCGGCTCCTTACTGGTAACCACCCGCCCTTCCACGGCCCGCGCGGCCGTTGCCTGGTGCGGCGCCCATCAAATACCACTCCCCTCGGGTGCGGCCGTGCTCTGTCTCAATATCGACAAAACGTCGGACTTCACGTTTCAAGGCATAGCCACCTGCAGCCCCGACTGGCCCACGATCGGCTATATCATGGCCCATGCGCTTATCGGGGATATACCTATCAAGAAGTCCCGCAAAGGATTCCTGCTTACACCCGCGGTCCTGTACGAACGCGGGACCATGCCCTGAGAATGAATGAAAAAGCGGGTACGGATCTCTTTTGTCCAGCATATCCGCTTTCCGACAAAGCTGCCGGCCGATCCGCCGCGGTCCGGCTTTCTTCAGTATCACTTCCGTTCGCGGGCGTCGACGCCCCTGCCAATCGAGTAACGTCATCCATTCCCACTCCGAAACTCTTGCGAACACGGCGTTTTTCATTCTCAGTACACACTGTCCGGGGCAGCGGCACGTATCGGCCCCTACTCGATTTCCCGACATGG
>CAZNDN010000260.1:0-3754 GCA_964571815.1 uncultured Fibrobacterota bacterium
GAAATCACCGGCCTGCTGGCCTCGTGTCTTTCGTACGGACGAGTCGCGCGGATCATAGCATCGATCAGGTTCGTGCGAGAGCGCGCCGACGAAGACATTGTCGCTTTCACCCTGGAAACATCGTACCGTCACAAACGAGAGGCGCTGCGTGATTTCACGCACCGTTTCAACCGCGGAGACGACATAGCACTGCTTCTGGAGTGCGTGAAGTCGGTCTACGGGGAGCACGGGTCGCTGGAAGGAATCATCTCCCGGCGGCAAGCGTTGCAGAGCGCCCCCTTCGCCGATATACTCAACGGTTTTTCGAACGAGCTGATCGCGCAGTCCGGGAAACTCGAGCAACCCGTCCCCCGCTCGTACCGCTATCTTCTTCCCTCCCCCCGCGACGGCAGTGCGTGCAAGCGGATGTGCATGTATTTCCGCTGGATGGTGCGGGGTGACGACGGTGTGGATTGCGGCGTCTGGAAGTGCTTGGCGCCGGCGCAACTGATCATGCCGGTTGACACCCACATTCATCGTATCGCCCGGAAACTGGGGCTGACACGGCGCACCTCCGCGGACTGGAAGACCGCCGAAGAGATCACCGCCGTGCTCAGGAAGGTCTGCCCGCACGATCCGGTGAAATTCGATTTCTCGCTGTGCCGGTGGGGAATGGGGGAATCGTCAGGTGAATGACCCGGTCAGCAAGCGTGCGTTGAAAGAAGCTGCCGAGGAATCACAATCAAGCGGAAGCAACCACTTTTGGCGCGAGTTCATCCAGCGTGCGAATGACTTTCTGAATTTCCTCGGCTTCGCGCTCTTCAACGTAAGCCTGCCCGCATTGGGCACACACCCACGCCGGCACATCGTCGAATGAAAGATGATACCCGCGCCGGTCGACGTGGTACGGAATTGCGCCCTTCTTCATTTCACCCCTGCAATAGTGGCATTCCACCGGTTCACCTCCGCCGTCTGTAGTTTTGGGCCCGTCTCGTGGTATCGGGAAGATAAGCGGTTATTACGGCCAGATAGTCCCATTTTGGAGCACAGACAACATGAATCGGCCGCTCATCCTCTTCGTGACCAGGAAGCAAAGTACTGTGCCCCCTCGCGTCATCCGGGCAATCCTCTATCACCGTGCCGCTCTCTATGACTTTCCGAACATCGGCTGTGGAAATCAATCGGTCCGGAGTGTTCATCTGCTTCAACGCTTGAGGCACGAAAAGCACCCTCTTGTTCGCGGCTTCCCTTATCCGCCTCAACAGGCTCAAGTGCGAAGACCGAATATACTTCCCGCAGGCCTACAATTCCTTACGTCGTCTTGGTGGAACTGTCCTTGCGCGGCGACTGAGCTGGAACGTGAGTGGCCTGCGGTTATCCATTTTTGAAGGTATTCCGGTTTCTATTACGTTACTGTACGAAGCCTTTTTCTCAACCAGAATGGAGATTTTCACCGGTGTACATGCGACCCTTGGTGGGATATACCTCCAGAAAGCGAGTGCCACGCATGAAGTTCGGATCAATGTTGCCGTTCAAGCGGGAAGTTGGAGAACTGCTGGATGCCGACTGCCTGCTGCTCTCTGAGCTGCATTTCCTCGGCACGCTGCGCGTGTGTCACATGCGCCTTATCGAGTGTGCATCGGGCAGGGTTCTCGAAGCGGGGCGCGTCAAGCTGTAAAGCGATTCTCGCGTGAACGGACAATCTCGCGTGAACACCTTCGATTCCCTGTTGTAAATTCTTTCCATGCGTCAGCATTGCTCCTGCCCCGGACCGATCTATGGAATCATCAACCCGGCCAGCGCCGACGGCTCCACCGACCGCCGCATGGCTCGCATCGGCGCCCTGTTCCATCGCCATTTTCCCCGAACAGCAGGCGAGGTGCGATGGCGCCGCACACGGTCCGCCGGGGATGCTTCTGGCCTGGTGAGGCAGGCCATGCGGGAAGGCGCCGGTACGATCGTGTCGGTGGGGGGAGACGGAACCCACAACGAAGTCGTACAGGGGTTTTTCGACGAGTGCGGCACGCCGATCAACCCGGAAACGCGTCTGGCTATCCTCCAGTGCGGAACCGGAGGGGACCTGTGCCGAAGTCTTGGTGTGCCCGGGAATATCACAAAGGCGGTTGAAGCGCTTGCGCGGGCACGCGCACGAACTATCGACCTGGCTCTGTTGAACTATGTCGACCTTCAGGGCAATCCCGCCCGTCGATATTTCATCAATATCACCTCTGCCGGAATCGGCGGCCTGGTGGATCGCTTCGTTGCCGGGAGCCGATGCAAGTGGGCGGGCGGAACGGTCGTGTTTGCCGCGGCAACTCTTCGTGCACTGCGCTCCTACCGCACTACGCCCGTTGCCGTGAGTCTCGATGAAGGCTCCTTCGAAGAGCACCGTGCCTGCGGTGTTGTTGTCGCCAACGGCAGGTATTTCGGCGGGGGCATGAATATCGCTCCCGGGGCGCTGATGGATGACGGGCGGCTGGATGTGGTCGTGCTCGGGGATTTTCACGCATCGGACTTTCTTGTCCACGGCAGGAAGCTCTATGCGGGAACGCACCTGCAGCTTGACAAGGTATCGACCGCGCGGGCGCGTACGGTCAAGCTCGGGTCGGAAGCACGCGTCTACCTCGATGTGGACGGGGAATCGCCCGGATGCCTCCCGGCCGAGATCGCCGTCGTGCCCCAGGCGCTGACCGTCCTCGCCGGGCACACCGCCGCAACACGGTGAACCGTCGGCCTCGTGCCGGGCCTTCGCCGAGAGAACCCCTCACGCTATCTCTTTCACGTCTATCTCCCGTCCTTCCCGTGCCGAGCGCTGAACCGCCAGCGCGGTGCGCAGCACCTCTTTGCCCCGAGCACCGTTGAGCACGGGCTCTCCCCCCTTGACAAGCACATCAATCAGGTGGCGCGTGCAATCCACGAAGCTTTCCATCCAATCGACCCGATCCACGACCACGGGGATCGTCTCCCCCTCCCTGTAAAGCAGAAGTTCCGGAAGATCGAGTGTCTTGACGGTACATCGATTCACCATGATAATCCCTCTGTCGCCGATTATTTCAATTCGGTTATCGTCGGCATAGTAGGGGGAAGATATACGCATGTTCGGCGTATGCTCGATATCGATCACGCCGTAAGCACGAGGGGCGGCAAACTTCATCATGATCGCTGCCGGACCGTCGACATACTTGGTGGGAACAACCCGGGTCCGGTCAATCCAGGCCGAAGTCTTGTGTACCGCCCCCATGAAAAAGTGGGCAAGCGAGAAGAGATGATATCCGTGATCGAACACGAGAGGCCCGCCGCCGCAGCGTTTGTGATCCAGCCGCCACATCCACGTTTTCAGCGATATGTCCCAGGCCGAATCACGGGTGCCGGTGTTGAAATGAATCCGGATCATCTGCGGCACGCCGATCTCTCCTGCCCTGACAAGCTCAGAGGCCTTGACATAAGGAGGGTAGAAAATGAAGTTCTCGTAGACGCGCAGGCGTACGCCGGCCTTCTCGGCCGCTTCGATCATGGTGTCGGCCTCCGCAAGAGTCAGCGCCATGGGCTTTTGCACCGACACGTGCTTCCCGGCTTCGCAGGCGGCGACGGTCATTTCGGCGTGGAGGTGATGCGGCACGAGCAGTTCGATCAAATCGACATCGTCGTCGCGCAACAATTCCTTGTACGATGTATACGTTCGAGGGACACCCCACTGCCGTGCCTTTTCCTTGACGAGTTTGTCGTCGGTATCGCACACCGCCCCGATCACGGCATCGCTCCTGTCGGCGTAACC
>CAZNDN010000261.1:0-3741 GCA_964571815.1 uncultured Fibrobacterota bacterium
CCCCTCTCAGCGCCGAAACCGTGCTCCCGGATCGGTGCGGTCGGTGCCGCGTGAGCGACAGGGGGAATCGGGAGCCAGACGGAAATTCATCCGCCTTTTCTTCGGCGCCACAAACCCCGGGTCTTCGGACATGTTCCCCGAGGGAAGTGTCAGGGGGGTGCTGTAGTTTCCGTAGATATTGTTCTGCACCAGATTCACTCCCCGGCACTCATCGCACACCCGCACACCGTAACGCTGGTTGAATGCAATAATGTTATTGCTGATAACCACGCCGCCGCTCAGCGAAAGCGCAATACCGTGATTGGCGTTGTAGGCGACGGTATTGTGGTCCACGACCCCTTCTCCTTCCCCCTGCCTCGAATCCTGCAACTGTATGCCCGATCCCCGGTTGTACGCAACCACGTTGTCCCGGACTACCGGCAGCGGGCCGATAACCATGATACCGGTTCCCTGATTGCGCACCACCCGGCAGTGGCGTATGGCGCCGGCCGAGGAGCGGGAGAGTATGCCCACCGATGCTCCCCTGACCACAAACCCTTCAATGCTGCTGCCCCGCGAGAGGGTCACCGCCGTGCCCCGCCCCCCGGCATCGATCACCGCCTCGTGCCTCGCCGCCGCCATGAGCAGCACCTCCGGCTCCACCGTCACACGTTCCCGGTACACACCGCCTGCCACGCGCACGGTATCACCCGGCTGTGCACCAATCATGGCAACGGAGACGGCATTACGGCCCCGCGATGATACTTCGTGGATTGCGGCAACGCCCCCGAGCGAGCCCCCCAGAACAACCGCCGCAACCGCTGCTCCACGTACCAGTAGACTGAGATTCCCCCCGTGATCTGAGTGGTGTGCCATGGAACCGACCTGCCTCCTTTCTATGGTTCAGTAGAAAAGTAACTCACGGGGAGGAGGAGCGGAGGTGTAGATGTGCAGAGAGCAGGAATCAGAAGGCAGAAGGCAGATCAGAGTGCAGAGGGCAGCGAGTAGTGTCAAGTACAAAGGACAAGAAACGCGAAGACTTGCTGCTACTTGAGGTACTCCACCAGTAGTGGGCCAAACACTGTCAAGGATGACAGTGCCACCCAAGGTGAGCAAGGACAAATCTCAAAGGTCGAAGTACAAGAACGCGAAGGGCAGCGCCCAATGTAATCGAGGTGTACCTCGATCCCCCGTGAGCCACCACTTCCTCCACTGACTGTACTTCCATTCCGCATTCAGCATTCCGCATTCCACATTCAGCATTCAGCATTCCCCATTCCCCATTCTACATTCCGCATTCCTCAATCGTGGGGTCCTCGTCGGTGACGTGCCCAACCCACTCCACCTACTCTCCCATTAGTGGGTCAAACACTGTCAAGGATGACAGTGCCACCCAAGGTGAGCAAGGACAAATCTCAAAGGTCGAAGTACAAGAACGCGAAGGGCAGCGCCCAATGTAATCGAGGTGTACCTCGATCCCCCGTGAGCCACCACTTCCTCCACTGACTGTACTTCCGTTCCGCAATCCGAACTCGGTGAGTCCCGCTGTGCGGGACGAAGACTGGGTGAGCGCTTTTGGCGAATAATCGAAAGGTCCAGCATCCAGCAGCATGCATCATGCATCAAACATCAGGCATGCAGCCGCGGGTCACGTATCCATTATGTCGTCTCCGTGGTTTTTTTCGTGAGGGGCCTCTTGCCCGGCCTTCACCGCGTATTACTATTTTATCAGGGGGCCATACGCGTAACCGTCAACCGCAGCCGTCCCCCTGCTCACGGGACTATCGCCGCTTCATGATCAACCGCAGCCTTACCTACGCGATTCCCGATATCTGGGGTGAAGGAGCGCTCTTCGGACGTTCGGGGCTCGATGGACCCTCCGACAGCATGAGTGGATTCGTCGCCACGTGCGGCCAACGGCCTTTTGATTTCCTTATTCATACTCCCCGCAAACGACGGCTTTCGATTCGACTCCCTCAGGGATTCGCCGTGAAGATCGCCGGCAACGAGCTGATCGCGGCCGAAACCGATCGGGGAGATTTTGTACTGGCGTGGAGCGCGTGGCACACGATCGTGGGTTGGTTGCCCGAGGGGGCAACCGCCGAACTCTCGTTTGCACGCGACCCCGACACGCCGTCGCTTGAGATAACCGAAGACAGGGAAAACGGGGACTGTGTGGGCATTATGCTCAATGAGCGGCGACTTGTCGTTTCGTACGCCGCGTCGGTCGACGATGTCCGTCGGCGGTGCGAAGAAGGATTCGCGGCAAACCTGGCCGACATTGCCGCACGCCGCCTCACCTCGCTGCACGAACTGCCCATGCTGGGCTCCATCGACAACGACCGCCTGCTGCGAAAGTGCTTCTCGGTCATGCGCGTCAATACGCTCGCGCCCGAGGGGGTTTTCGGACGCATGTGGAGCACGCCCGCACGCGTCCCCTGTCGGCACATGTGGCTCTGGGACACCGTGTTTCACGCCCTGGGGATGAATTTCTTCCATCCCAATGTCTCGCTGGACCTGCTGCTGTCGCAACTGGAGACCGCCTGGACCCCCGCGCAGGCGGCCGAGGCCGGTGACACGTCGCGAGCGGGAATGATCAGCCACTGCTGCGGCCCCGACGGGTTCCGGTCGGTGTATACCCAGCCTCCCCTTCTTGCCTGGGGCATGCTCGAAACAACGGGGTTCGTGGGCGATATCTCCCGGATCGCACCCGCGGTCGGGCGCATCGAATCTTACCTTCAGTGGGACCTTGACAACCGAAAAGCCGGCGACGCCGGGCTCCTTGCCTGGAAACCCGAACATAACGCGCATTACGGTTGTCCCGAGTCGGGCATGGATAACAGCCCGCGGTTCGATACCCCGAGCGAGGCGGCTTCGCCCGATTTCTCTTCACTGGCCGCCTGGGATATGCATTGTCTCGGACAACTGTGCAAGATGGTCGGCGAGACGGGGCGTGCGGGAAAATGGTTGAAGCGAAGCAGGGCGATGGCCTCCCGGGTTCACGAGCTGCTCTGGTCGGAGAAGGCCGGACTGTACGGCGATCGGCTGCCGGGCGCCGATTCGGTGTCGCCCATACAGAGCATCGCCGGTTTTTTCCCCCTGCTGCTTCACGACACGCCTCCCGAACGAATCGATCGACTCGTACAAACCCTGCTCTCCCCTTCGTTCAACACGGCCTTCCCCGTCCCGACCGTAGCAACCGGGGATTCCTCCTTCTCCGCCGACATGTGGCGGGGAGCTTCGTGGGTGACCACCAACTACATCCTTATCCGCGCGCTCGAGGCCCGGGGCATGAAGGAACCGGCGCTCATGCTGCGCGAGAAGACGATTGCCATGGTGATGAAATACTACCGCAAATACGGCGTGATATTCGAATATTTCGACGCCACCGACACCGCTCCCCCGCCGCGCTGCCTGAAACTGGGGCTTCCCGACGAGAAACCCTACCTGCTGGGAAAACTTCAGGTTGTCCGCGACTATCATCCCTCAGCGGCCATAACCGCCCGACTCCTCATGGAGTCCCGATAACACCGTTGCCTGCTGCTTGACGCAGGAGCGCGCTTCGCGGTGACTTGCGCGCGCAGTGTCCGATACGATATGATTTAGCCGGAAGCCGGGTAACGGCCCGGCGGGAAAGCACCAACAAAGGTATCCGCATGGGCAAAGCCGACTCGGGGCCGCTGTACGACAAACGACGTTACCGGAGGATGGCCTCCGGCGACGGTGTGCGTGTGGAATTGTCGGGAAAGACGTACCGTGGAG
>CAZNDN010000262.1:0-3646 GCA_964571815.1 uncultured Fibrobacterota bacterium
GCATGAATTGAACTCGCGAGGGGTTCGTGGTTACACATAATCAACATTCTGTTGTCCATAACATTTTTACTAATTGCCTATATATGTGTATAGGGAAAAATATTTTCCTTGATTTTCGCATATAGCTTCTGAAAATTGCATGGAGTATATGAGGGGAGAGAAAGTGCATTGACTGTACTTTCTCTTCTCTTTTATCTTTCAGGGAAAATATTTTTTTGAATTTTCTGTATAGCTCCTGAAAATTGGATAGTGTATATAAAGGGGGAAGTGATTGACTCTCACTTCCCCCTGTTCTTTGTACTTTGATCCCCGGCACTGCCGGGGGGAAGGGGGAGTTATGGTATACCTGAGTAATGCTTTCTCCCTGCAAATGCAGGGAGAGAATGAATGCAGTACCCGTAAATGCAGCATTGACAACGCCTTGAGTCTCGTCGTGACCGAAGGTCACGGTCCGTATATCGACCTGAAGAACGAACGAGACGATACAGTCGTGTGTCGTCAACAAAGCAGGTAACAATTTCTCAGGAGGCGATCATGAATGCTCAACTGGCGGAACTGGGGTTTGTCACCATCCAGATGACATATCCGGGTGGCATAGAGGCGTTCTTGGAGGCAGGAGGAAAAGCCTCTTACGACTCAGAGGCTCTCTATTTTTTTCATCCCTCTCCTCCCAAGCATTGGATGCAGGCCCTATCCGCCATCAAAAATCTCAGGATTAAGCTTGTAACTACCAAGAATTTTGGGGAGTCATCTGACGTGGATCAGGTAATCTCTGGAGTCCATCAAGTGATCAAGAAATATCACTCTCTGTTACAGGAAAAGGGGATCATGGCAGGGGTCTCCATCGATCCGGTGATCCTGCGGGTCCTGATAGCGGGGAAGCATGCGGATCGGAAGCTTGCGGAAGAGATCATCGAGGATCTACGCAAGAACGTCACCGATCTGGTCCGGATATGCATAGCCTACGGGATACACCCGGAGACGGATTACGTCCTGTACGAGGGGGAGCCCTCACAGAAGACTATCCTGTCGGAGCAGCGTCCAAACAGGGACAGGATCATAACCAAGGATGAGGTGACAGACCTCAAAATCATGCTGGGGAAGGCGAAATCAATCGATGATTTCCTGGCTAACCTGTGATAACGAGGTTTCTCCATGTGTATTCGTAAGAAGACCAACCGGCTGCCTCGTGGGGGCATTCACGACCTGCTGCAAAATAGGGCATGGAAAAGCTTCTCAGAGAGATACGCCGATCCACTCCAGTGGCGGGAAGCTTTCCGGACGGGTAATCCGCACTGAACCCTGCGGCCGCGCGGCTGCGGCACCTCGCCGCAACGGGATGAAGCACCATGCGCTACCTCAACATCCAACTGTTCACGAAGGCCTATATTGATGCGGAGGTCGTGGTGTGGCATGCGCAACCCCCTTCCTGCGGGAGGGGGCCACTGGATCGATATGATGGAACGTAGTTGCATGAAGACAAGGGGAAATAGAACCGCACCGGACCCACCCTTTCCGAGATGTCCATCTACGAACTGTGCGAAAGATACTTGACACTACGGAATTCGGCGGTCCGGAGCGGAGTTTTGCTCAAAACGGAGCCGGTTTTCAAGTTCTTCGAAGTCCCCGGATTGCTTCAGAGCCCTGACAGAATCGTTCTACTTTCGGGCTCTGTTTGGAATACATAGCATTTCTGCTAATCCTCCGGATATATGAATGCGGAACAATATCTTCCTCATTCTACCTCATAGCTTTCCATTCTTGCATAGTAGGTGTATGGGGGGGAAGTGACAGTCAATCACTTCCCCCTTCTTCCATTTGATCCGCGCCCATGCCAAGCCCGCTATTTCAGGTTTCGCTTGACACCTCTCCCTGATCACGCACGCCTGCTCGCCGTCAGATTGGGCTCGATTCTTTTCTTCACGATTTCCACGGCAATCATGATTCGATAAGCCGTTTTCTTACTTCTCAACAAAGGGGGATTCATGGCAACAGCACAGCGCTTTCCGGCGCAGTATCGCCCTGGCCCAGAGGTGATCGCGGGCATCGACCTCACGCCCATGGTCCGTTCCAACGCGTCTCGGGTCGATTCTCACGACCCCGCTGTGTCCACCGCCGATATCGAGCAGGAGCTCTGGCTGCACGCCCTGCGCAAGAAACGGTGCGCAACCACACGATGCGAAGGAGACAGCGGACGGCTTGCTGCATATTTGGCGCGTGCGATCCGTCGAAAGGCAATTGACATTGCGCGCCGAACGAATCGCATTGGCGCCACTCGCGCCCAACCGCTTGATTCGGAGCAGACTTCAAGATCGGTATTCTCGGACGGCCGGGAACATCTCAACGAATGCCGAAACAGACTTCAAATGCAGATCCTACAGCTGGCCAGTGTTTGTCTCAGCGACTACGAGAGGCATCTCCTCCGCGTTATCTCTCAATCCGCACGGCCGGCCCGAGAGATCGCGCTTGATCTGGGGCTCTCCGACCCCGCCAGACTGTACAAGCGCCGGCACCGTCTTATTCGTAAGATGCGTGATCTGGTACGGAACCTTCAATCGGTTCCGGACAGCGAACTCCCCCGCTCAACAGCCAAGATTCTCACCGAAATCCAACGGGTTCAGGAGACTCTTGGCCACGCCCCTGCCGTTTGAAGTCACCCATTGCCCATTCTACGTTCGTTCTTTCGAAAGGAGGATCACCATGATCCCCAACACAGTCCGCCAACGCAGAAGCTCCAATGCAGCCCACGAATTCGCATTTGTGTTACTTAAACCACTTGCTCTCCAGTCCCGGGTGCAGGAACACATCGTCAACACGCTTGCACTCAAAGGGGTCATAGCCCAGGACACGATTGTTCGTGCAGACCGGCGAACGCTTGAAAGCCATTATGGAAGTGTCAAAAAAGATAAAGACTGCCCCCGTCACCTTCCCGCTCTTCTCCAGTATCTCGCCGGAAAACAACTTCGTGCGCTTACGCTGCGACCGCATACCGGGCCCCATACCAAAGCGGCGTCCGGTGGATTCATCTCCAACCTGCGCGAAGAAATCATAGGCCCCTCCCACCCGGCACGTGCACGCCCTCACCATCTTCGTTCCCTTGCACGCAATTTCCGGTACAAGGTGTCCGTAGCGGTCCCCGAATCGCACCAGGTGCCGAGCTACCAACCATTTGCAATTGATAACCTCGTACATTGCTCCGACTCACCTTTCGCTGCAGTGCGCGAAGCGGCGCTCTGGCTCGGCCCTCGCCACGCTCTCTCCTGCGTGCAGACAATCGCCGCGCCGCGTTCAGCGGAATAGCCGGCCATTCCTTCATTAAAACGTGTCCTCACCCCAACGGTACTCAGCCGGAGCATACCACACTCGGCCGGGCGAAGGAAGGTTGACCCACGCACTTCCCTGCAACATGAAAGAGTCGCCCACCACCTCTCTGTCTACTCCTTCCTGATTCCTGTCACGGTCATTAGCCCCCAAAAATCCTCCTCTTGCCGCCAAAACTCAGTGCCTTTAGGGAATTCAACCCTGGCGCACCGCGATTTGCGGACCCTGTTGTGATTCCATATTGCAGAGTGATGGAACAATTCTCGCAATCCTGCGTCCTCATGGGTGAACATGAAAAGGAGGTCGTATGAGGGGAGCGGAGCGG
>CAZNDN010000263.1:0-3639 GCA_964571815.1 uncultured Fibrobacterota bacterium
ATCAGCGCCATCGCCGTTTCACTGCTCTGCGCCCCCGTCATCCTCTTCACCGTCGATGCCGAGTGGCTGAGGCTGCTGTCCATGGCCATCGTTTCCACAACCGTGGTTGTCCTGACAACACTTCTGACCCGCCCGACCGCGGAACCCGTTCTTGATGAATTCTATAAGAAAGTCGACCCACCCGGCTTCTGGGGGAAAACGGCGCAAAGAGTCGGTATCTATCCCGAAATGCCTGTTTATGCCCTGGAAAATGGTATCTTCCTGACTGCGATGACCAGTCTTTCTCTGTACCTGATGCTGGTTGGGTTCGGCACGCTGCTGCTGCCGCTTCCGGGGAGTCCGCGTAAGGATGCGTGGGTAGCCGGCCTGCTTGGGATCATAATGGTCCCGCATTTGTGGAAGAGGCTTTTCCCGCCGACGGACCATTCCACCGCGGAAAGTGTTCCCATATACGAACCGTTGGATTCATGAAGCATCCGGAACTTTCGGTAGTCATGCCCATATTCAACGGCGGGGCCTGTGTCGGCAGGGCACTTGAAAGCCTGCGCGAACAGGACTTCCAGGACTTCGAACTGGTCGCGGTGGATGACGGGTCGAGCGATTCCACGGCCGGGATCCTTGCCGGCTTTGCCCGGCGCGACCCGCGCATACGAACTCTCCGTCAGGAGCACGCGGGAATTGTCAGGGCGCTCAACCGGGGAATCGAGTGTTCTCGCGCCCCGGTGATTGCGAGAATGGATGCCGACGATGTCTCGCTCCCCGGCCGTCTCTCGGCTCAGCTCGAGTACCTTCGTGGCCATCCCGACGTGGATGTGATTGCCTGTCGTGTCGGTACTGAGGGCAGTGCCGGGAAAGGCGCTAAAGGATTCGCCGAGTATGTGCGGTGGCAGAACCGGCTTCTGGATCACGCATCGATATTTACCAACCGGTTCGTCGAGTCCCCGGTTACGCATCCCTCGGTGATGTACCGGAAAGAACTGGTGGAGCGCTTCGGCGGCTACCGTGAGGGCAATTTCCCCGAAGACTACGAATTGTGGCTTCGATGGATGGAGGCGGGAGTGGTCTTTCACAAGCTTCCCGAAGTGCTTCTGCAATGGCACGACTCCCCCGACCGCCTTACCCGCGTGGACCGCCGTTACAGCCGCCCGGCGTTTTTCCGGGTGAAGGCCCGGTATCTGGCACGGTGGTTGACAGCGCATGAGACACGACCCGTGCTTATCTGGGGCAGTTCACGAATCGTGCGCAGGCGGTCGAGGATGCTGACCGGCCACGGCGTGCCTGTCGCAGGCTTTGTCACCATCGAGCAGAAACCCGGGAGCATCGGCGACGGAATCAGGGTGTACCACTATCGCGACATACCGTCGCCGGAAGAAGCGTTTGTGGTTTCGTACGTCGGTGAGCGCGGCGCACGGAGCCGCATTCGCGCAATGCTCAGGGACAGGGGGTTCGTCGAAGGTAACGATTTTCTGTGCGCGACATAGTCACGAAGAATACCCCGGAGATAACAGATTAACGTATATTTCCGCCATGCGGGCCGGACCGTTGCGTTAATCAGATACCCCGGAGTGATTCATGGATCTGCATGTCCTCCTCACCGGCGCCACGGGCCTGCTCGGACGGGCCGTATACCACGATTTGCAGAGCCGCCCCGATACCCGTGTCACGGGGTGGGCCCTGAGCAGGGCCTCGGGCGATATCCACAGCGTTGACCTGTTGGATTTCGAAACGGTTGCCGGGAAGCTGCAATCCCTGCGGCCCGATGTTATCGTGCATACCGCCGCGCACCGTAAGCCCGATGTCTGCGAAAACGATCCCGATGCCACGGTGAAGCTGAACGTCGACACCCCCCGGCATATCGCCCGGATCGCCGCGGGACTGGGTACCCGCGTGCTGTATATTTCCACCGACTACGTTTTCGACGGCACCTCGCCGCCGTACCGCCCCGAAGACCCCACCAATCCTCTGAACACCTACGGCAGGAGCAAGCGCGACGGAGAACGTGCCCTGCGGGAGACGGGCTGCGATTACCGGATACTGCGCGTGCCGATTCTCTACGGCAACGTCGAATCACCCGAGGAATCGGCGGTAACCTCGCTGCTGGACATAGCGAAAGCGTCGGAGCCGAAAAACGTCGACCACTGGGCCACCCGCTATCCTACCCACGTGGAAGACTGCGCAGTGGTGATCGGCAAACTGATATGCAGGTGGAAAGAACTGGGGACAATACTTCACTGGTCCTCCGATGAGCCCATGAGCAGGTACGAAATGGCGTGTGCAATCGCCGAAGCATTCAGCTTTCCCTCCAACCACCTGATCCCGGCCTCACAACCGCCCCCGGGCGCACCACGCCCCCGCAACAGCCACCTTGATTGCTCCGAGCTGGAATCGGCCGGGATCGGGAGAAGGACACCGTTCAAGGTAGGAATCGCCAAAGCCCTGGAGCGTTTCGTGGTCTCGAAGAAGTAACGCGCGGAGGCCCGCGCACGCACCCGTTCCGCCCCCTGAGCGAATGTGCTATTTTCATGTGGTGCACACGCACACGCCGCGAACCCGCATCGCCGAAAGGACCGCTCATGAAAACCCCCGGACTCTTCAGCCTCCTCCTCTGCTGCGGTTTCACGATTCTGCTTGCGACGCGATCCGAGGCACAGCACGATACGCTGACGCCTGAGGATACCGCCGCCACCGCGGCCCACCGCGAATCGACTGCCGGAGATACGAGCCACGAAGACCAGTCGCCCGCCGGGAAAACCATGGACAGGGCCAAGGGCGGCATCGAAGGGCTCACCGCGGGGGTTCTTTCCTACGAGTTGTATCGTTCGCAGGGACACCCGATCACGGTCGGGAAGCTCCTCCTTTCGCTTCTGATCGTCGTTGCCGGCTTTTTCCTTTCCGGAGTTCTTGTCCGTTCGTTCGGCCGCCGCTTTCTGACGAGAACGCAACTGAAACGGAACACGATCGCCTCGATAGAAAAAACCCTTTCCTATCTCGGCATCTTCATCGTCGTGCTCATAGCACTGCGCATTGTCAACATACCGCTGGGGGCCTTCGCGTTCCTCGGCGGCGCCGTGGCCATCGGCATCGGTTTCGGCGCACAGAACCTGATCAACAATTTTATCAGCGGATTCATCATCATGGGCGAACGCCCCATCAGTATCGGCGACCTGGTCGAAATCGAAGGCACAATCGGGACGATACAGCAGATCAATGCACGAAGTACACGCATCCTGACCGGCGACAACATTCACATGCTCGTTCCCAACAGCCACTTCCTCGAAAACCGCATTGTCAACTGGACGCTCTCCGACCGAAATGTGCGGATCCACGTGTCGGTCGGTGTTGCGTACGGTTCACCGGTACGCAAAGTGGAGAAGCTTCTCCTCCAGGCGGCATCGGAGCACGATAAAATCAACCGCGACCCCGAACCCTTTGTTCGTTTCACCGATTTCGGCGACAATGCCCTGGTATTCAACATCTACTTCTTCTCCAGCATCCGCCAGGTCATGGAACGATGGCGCATCGAGAGCGATATCCGCTTCCGGGTTTCCGAGCTTTTCGAGCAGGAAGGCATAACCATCGCCTTCCCGCAGCGGGATGTACATTTTGACAAGGATCGGCCGCTGACCGTGAAGCTTGCCG
>CAZNDN010000264.1:0-3622 GCA_964571815.1 uncultured Fibrobacterota bacterium
CCCCGGGAATCGGAACCTCTCCCCGATGATCGTCAGGCGAAGAAACGGGCTCGAGCGCTGGAACCCGGAGGCCAAACCGCGATGCCGCGCGCCACTGCACAAAGGCTCTGCAGCCTTCGAACCGGGCATTCCGCTGCCGACCCGCCTTCTGGAGAATCCGGCCGAACCGGAAGGACCCTCTATCTCCTCCTCACCAGTTTCGACACCCACCTGCGCCCCTCGGAGGACACCTCAACCACATACAGTCCCCGCGGACGGCCGCTCCACGGAATCGTGACCGTTGCCGCGTCCGCAACAGTCCCGGAGTAGACTACTTGTCCGCGTGAAGAGCTTACTCGAATCGTGCCGGGGCCGGCACCGGGTGATTTCACGACAATATGCGATCCCGTGCGGAGAAGGGATATATGTTGCGGCCCGTGCCCTGTCGTTCTCATGGTCCGGTGTGATCCAACCGGTTCCGAAACACTGAAATCCCCGATCGCCACAACCCAGTCGGAACTCTCGCCCAGCTCGATCGTGTGGTTGCCCGGGCTGAGCGGACCGACATCCTGCTCGGCGTAGGCCGCATTGCAGTTGACCGCCACGGCGTCCAGAGCGCCCGATGCCCCCGACAGATCGATGTCAATCGACGACTCGCCCTCGCGGTACACGATATACGTGCTGTTGTCGGCGTTTTTCAGACAGTAGCCGTTGGTAAGGTCGTTGGCCCGCTCGAAATCCAGTTGGAAGCGGTCGCCCGTATGCCAGAACGCGTAATGGGTCCGGAACGCTTCCAGTACGGATTCGGGATACAGCGGCGTGCTGTCGAAATACCCATACCAGCCGCCCATGCCGTTGGCCATGACCGTCCGCCATATCAGACGTCGCGTCCGGGTTTCGTCAAGACCCCAGCGCTGCCACGTATGACGTTCTTCGTACAAATGCGGGTTGTCGGTATCAGCGTCCAGGTGATCAATTACTTCGCTCATGTCGGGATAGGCCGGCCCGTAGAAATCACCGTGCTCCTGGTCGGCAATGGCGTAGCCGTTCATGTTGCAGGGCGCCTGAAGATCCGTTGCCCGTGCCGACAACAGATGCTGCCATCCCATGTGCGCATGAAGGTACTCCGCCCACGAGCGGAGCTGCTCCTTTTCGATGAATTCGTGGAGATCGAATCCGTATCCCATGGTCCATCCCGGAACAGGCCCGAGACGAGCCGCGATATAGCGCTGCAACCGCCTGTCGGGCTCACCATTGATACCGCCCACACCGATTGTTGTAGCTTTTCTGGCTTCATCTCCCCATGCCCACAGCATTACCCGGCACCCCTTCGTTCGAGCACGGGCAATGATCTCCTCCAGCCATTGAAAGGTCTTGGGGTCGGGATTCTCACTGTCGTGTTCATCATAGGCCATGGTGCCGAACTTGAACCAGTTATGGACCATGTAAATGAAAACAATCTCGGATCCGGCTTCCTTTGTCTCATCGCACACAGCGTCGACATCGGTGGTGGTGTTGGCGTTCTCCGTGAATCGCCTGGCCTTCTTACCCATGAACACGTTGAATACGTAGCCTTTCAGCCCGCCGTTGTCGCCGTACTGCACCGCAAACTTGTTGCCCATATTGCGAAGAAACCCCTCGGCCCCCTCGTTTGATGCTACCTCGACCGTGCCCGAATGCCCGTGCAGTGCGGCATTGTCGTCCGTGCCCCCGCTCCCGTCGGCCCGGGTGGTGAATGTCCACGTCCCCACCCGCGTGCCGGTAAAACGGAATTTCCACGTACTCCCGCCGTCGTAGAACATCTCGGTCACGTGGCGCGCATCGCTCCCCTCGTGCTCGAACGTCACCTTCGCGACCACATCGAACGGATTGCCCGAATACTCCACATCGTCGATACTCCACTCCAGATACGGCCACCACATCGTTCCGGACGTGTCCATTTCCGCGGCTTGCAGCATGCACGCACCCAGCAGCAACACCGCAACACTGCACACCCGGGATGTCTTCATCATGCCTCCTCGTCAATTGAAAAAAGAACGGCTCCGTCACCTCACTCCCCCGACTCGGGGTACTCGTTCTATAAAGATACCGAACAATCGCACGGCATGCAAGGAAAAAATATGGTATATTCAGGGCACATAAGCAATTGTCGCAACGGGAGCCGAACCGTGGGTAATGCCGAGAACCCATCCGTACGCTTCAGGCAGTGGCTTGAGCACCAACTGTCCACGCTTCAGCCCGGAAGCTTCTTCCCCACCGACCGCGAACTGGCCCGTACGTTCGGGATATCGAAACGTACCGTCTACACCGTGCTGAAACCTCTGGCCGATCAGGGTCGTGTCATGCGCATACAGGGGAAGGGGACGTGCGTCCCGGCACACCTGCCCGCGCGCAAGCCCACGGCTTCACCATCCCTGTCGCCGCGGGATACCATTGTCACTACAATCAAACGCGATATTTTCAACGGCACCCTCAAGACCGGCGACTCACTCCCGCCACGTAAAAGGTTCTGCATTCAATTCGGTGTTGAGTCCCGGACCGTGAGCAAGGCCTACCAACAACTCGTCGATGACAACCTCGTGGTCCGAATCGGGAGGCGGTACTGGGTCGGGGATTTCTCCGCCCTGATGAAAACCGGGCTGAGCAGGGACATCTTCTTTTTTGACTGCACCGAGCGGGGATGGCGAACAGTGCTCGGCGATCCACTCTACGGTGACATATACCGCAGAGCCGAACACGTACTCACCACGAGCGGTTTCCGGGTGCTGCATGCGGAGTTTCACTCGATCGATTCACTCATGCGCTCCTGGAGTCTCGGGGAAGCCTTTCCGCAGGGCCTGCTTTTTGCCGGCATGCAGCGACGCGACAATCATCGCGACTTCCGGCGCGTCAACAGCCTCTTCGAACGATACTGCAAAAAAAAGCGGTTTCAACACGTCCCCTCCGTAGTCATTGTCAGCCCGTCACGGTATCGAGACATGAACCCCCTGATTCGGCAGGTAGCGGGCACACGCCCCACCACCGTTGCGCGTGAAGCCGCACGACTTACCGTCTCCCGGCATTACACCAGCGCGACGGTATTCTTCAATGAGACGTTGTCCGGCAACAGGAGCTTCTACGACTATGTCCGTCTGCTGCCCGAGCTTCGTCATCTGCGCGATGATTTCGATCTCAGGTTCGTGGTCAAAGCAACCCCGAACAGCGATATGGACTCCTTTCTCCAACGCCTTCAGAGCCACTACCCGGGGCTGGGCTTGCAGTACTTCCATCGATGCCTTGACAAATACGGACCGGTCCCCCTTGCCGCGACCCTCGCGAAGCTGTCGCTGGTCGAGCGGTTCGATGAGTCGTTCCAGTCGCAGGTGGGTACCGATGTCTGGTTTTTCTCAAACGACGGCGATGCGGTCGAGGCGCTCCGGTGGTGCGCCGCCCGCGGTGTCGACGTGCCCGGCGATCGGGCGGTCATGGGCTTTGAGAACAACCCCGACTTCTTCAGCCACGGGATCACATCGTGCATCCTCGACAAGGAGACAATCGGCTACAACCTCGCCCACTGCCTCCTCAACGACATACCGGTGGAACAGACCACGCAAGGGTTCGTGCGCATGAAAGCGCGGGTGCTGGAGCGTGCGACCATGTGAGA
>CAZNDN010000265.1:0-3574 GCA_964571815.1 uncultured Fibrobacterota bacterium
TCACAACCCTCATTCCCTCCCGGCCCACAGCCACCTGAATCGCCCCGTCACGCGCAACGGACGGGCCTTCTCCGCTGCCTTCATTCCACCATATTCGATTCCATGCTTGATCCGCTGACTGTCGAATCAGCCCCTCTTCATCCAGTGCGAACCGCTCGCCGGGCACCGAAAACTCCAGCGTTGCGGCAAGCGTGCTTCCGCCGGGCGGAGCCCGTACAACGGTGCAGGTGCACGTGGGGTGGGGGATGAGCAGGTCGTTTCGGTCGAGACGGTGGAATGCAACGCCTTTGCGGTCCAGGTAGCGCTTCAGGGCTGGAAACGGGGCCCCGGTCATGCAACTGACCACCATCCGGGGATGATAGAGTTCGACAAACGGCTCGACCGCCGGGACGGTATGGCCGCGCGTGGTCACCAGCAGGAGTGCCTCCAGTGAGGCGCCGCCGGCGGCGTTGTTGATCCACGGTTTCACGGTCGAACGTGCCGTGGAAAAGGGACCTTCACCGCCTCCCGTGCCGATAAGCCACACGTTGCCGCGGGGCCATCGCAGGCCGGTCACCGGCCCGTGCCGGTCGTCGAAAAGCACAAGTCTTGTATCCGAGCCCATCGTATTGTGGATCATGCTCCCCGCCCACAGGAGGGCGAAAAGCGGAACGGCCCGGAGGAGATATCGCCGGCGAATCTCCGTACCTGCCGCGGCGCATCCCACCAACAGGCCCGCGTAGGCCCACACTACCGGCGTATCGAGGGCGGCTGCCGTAACGCTGCCTCCGGGTACCGATGCGGCAAGGGAGGCGAGGCGGTCCAGCAGCATCATGGCAAGCGAGGCCAAATTCATGAGAATTGGTGTGAGCAGTGGAAGGATGATCCGGCTCACCACACCTGCCAGAAACAGCCACATGGCTACTGTCATTGCAGTCCCGGCCAGGAGGTTTGCGCCCAGGCCCACAGGGTTGAGCGTGTTGAAATGCGCGGCCAGGACAGGCGCCGTGGCAAGGAATCCCGCGAGCGACACCAGGAACGTGACCGTGATTGCCGCGCGGGGAGAGCGAACGGTTCGACCGGTGCCGGCGAGCTGACGGAACGCGGGTACGAGGAGAAGAATGCCCATCGTGGCGGAGAAGGAGAGCTGGAAGCCGGGCTGAAACAGGCTCGTGGGGGAGAGGGCGAGCCAGAGCAGGCCGGCAAGCCCCAGGGAATTGAGCGCGTACGATTTTCTCTGCACCAGAAACGAGCCGAGCACGGCGGTGGTCATGAGAACGGCCCGGAACAGAGACGGGATCGGGCCGATAAATGCCGTGTACAGCCAGAGGAACAGGATTACCAGCACTATCTTGAGTACCCTGCCCAATTGCAGCAGCGACAGCAGCCCGAACATGAACGCGGCGAGCATGCCGACGTGAAGCCCCGAGATGGCAAGGAGGTGGTAGATGCCGGCATCGCGAAACCGCTCCCGTGTTGTCGGGAGCAGGCCGGTGCGGTCGCCCAGAAACGCCGCGCGAAATATGGAACGGGCATCGGGGTCGCTCACGTGCTCCAGCGCGGCAAGGGTGGTCGCGCGCATCCACGCGCCCGCGCGAACAAGGGGAGAACGGGATGTGCGCATATCAAGCACGGTGTCGACGTAAAGCCTGCCGACCAGCCCCTGTGCTTCCATCCACCCGCGCTCGTCGAACCCGCCGGGGTTCGTGCGCGGGCGCGGCGGACGCAGTGTACCGGCGAGATGAACGAAGTCGCAGGCCGGCGGGAGGAGCGCTCCCCCGCGGACAATCAGCCGAAGCCCTCCCGCATCCCGGGCCCCGTCTTCGGATGAGATACTGTCGAGCCGCAGTCGCAGGGATGCCCTGCCGCGCACCAGGGTGGGCGCCGAGGCAGGCCTGCCCTTCACGCGCACCGAACCGGCGTGGGCTGCCGTTTGTTCAATCGCGGAGATTTCTTCGGTGTAGCGCGCACTGTGCATACCGAAAAGAAGCATGCCGCAGACAAACCACGCGACACATCGCAGAAGTCGAAAGGGTAATGCAATCGCAGCCGCAGAACAGGCAGCGATCACCAGGATCGCAGCCGTACCCGCGGGCGCCCATGCGCCGGCATGGAGACGGGATCCGGCCGCAATACCCGCGGAAAGGGCGATGAAGCCGATCAGGGCCGGGAAATGCAACCAGGACCGGGCGCCGGGGAACGCGAGCCGGAGACGATTGACTATTCGGTGCGGGTGCATGATTCGGTGCACTCCTCGAATGACCACGGCAATTCGGACCGGTGACGGATACCATGTTTGCCCGGGCACGTGATCGGCCGGCTGCGGTGAGCCGCTCAGGGGGTCTTTCGGAACCGCGGGCTGAGCGTATGGATCCCGCGAGAGCGCCGTCGCGGGGGACTACGTTGAGAACCGCAGCAGGTACAAAATATTTTAGGTGTTCCCGCGCGGGACGTTCGCGCGGGCATCCGCCCCCCCGGAGGTGGGCCTTGTCAACGCGGGGCGGGGAAGTCAGGGGAGCACTACCCGGGAGATGCCATGGCTGATCAGCCTCGAATTCTTGTGGTTGAAGACGAACCGGAGATGTTGGATCTGATCTCCGATTTTTTCACCGATCGGGAAGGCTGCCGCGTGTGGCGCGCGGCATGCGGGAGGGAAGCGCTCGACAAAGTGCTTTCGCGGCAGGAAATCGACCTGGTGCTCTCCGATATCAACATGCCCGAAATGAAAGGCTTCGAGCTGCTGAAAATCGTCGAGGAGAAATATCCATCGTGCAAACGCGTGCTCATGACCGGCTACAATGTGGAGAGCTATCTGGAGCTGGCCCTGACCTATGGTATCGGCAATATCTTTGCCAAGAGTATCCCGTTCAATTTCAGCGAGCTTGCGGTGGTGGTGCGAAGTCTCCTGCGGGATGAGATATTCGGTGTGCTGCGTCACCTGTCCCCCGATGCGAACCATGCGGAGTTTACGGTAACCGGCGGGGCGACACTGGATCGCGACGCCGAGCGAGCCATGGCGCTGCTTCCGGAGGCCTACCGCAGCGGCAAGGTCGAGCTGGCGGTCTTCGAGATGTTGACTAACGCGATATTCTACGGGATCAGGGGAGAGAAACCGGAGAGCAAGGAAGGCTGGGATTACGATTTCGAGCTGGAGGAAAGCTCGGGGATTACCGTGACCGTGGCCTGGGACGATGAGAAATACGCGATAGCTATCGGCGATAACGGCGGAAGGCTGAAAAAGCGGGATGTGCTCTACTGGCTGTACCGGCAGTCGACGGCCGACGAAGAAGGGGCGCCGATCGGGGTGTTCGATACGCACGGCCGGGGTTTTTTCATTGCCCGGAAATACCTCGACCGCGTGATAATCAATGTGGCGCCGGGAAAGAGAACCGAGGTTATCCTGATGAACTACGTCTCACCCTCGCACCGGGGATTCAAACCGCTTTCGATTAATGAACTCTGAGCCGCGGCGCGGGCCCTGCGACCCGCTCCCCCCCGGCGGGCCGCAACGCCGGCGCTTACCGCATACACACCCATCCGACATCGTTGTCCCAGTTCTCCGTAATCTTGCGAATGCTCACGCGGGCCCATGAAC
>CAZNDN010000266.1:0-3567 GCA_964571815.1 uncultured Fibrobacterota bacterium
GACTGCCGGTCGCGATCGGGCGGATTCCCTTGTGAGCAGAGGTCGCTCGCGAGGCAATATACGCGGCAATATTCTCCGCTTCTTCCGCCTCCCAAAGTGCTTTCTGTTCGAGCCCTTTGTCATAGTGCTCGGTAGCCTCCTTGTCCAGGTTCTCGGTGTAGTCGCCGGCAAACGGAGCGAGAAGGTCGATCCAGCAGGTTATCTTGTCCATCTCTTCGGCGGAAAGCACCACTTCGCCTTTTGAATTGGGAATCCCCGTGTGCTTTGTCTCGAGGTGTTGTACCAGCATGCTTTGGTGCGCACCTGCGAAGTAGGGCGGGAGCATGGTGGGAACCGACTGCGCGCCGACAATCGAAATGTAGCGAAACAGGTTTCTGTACGAAACGGTCCAGTTCCGGCTGTACTTCTCAAACACCTGGTCCGTCAGGTCGAGTTTCTTGTGTGAACCATTGTGGCATGACGCGCAGTGTCTGTCCAGTATGGGCTGGATTTCCTTGAGAAAGCTGAACCCGCGCGGAGGCCCGTAGAACTCCGCCGGTTCTTCCACCCCGCGCGACATTGCAATGCTGCCGGTGATAGGGGGTGGGGACTCCAGCTTGTTTTCGTGGCAACCGTAACAACTGAAATGCTCGTTCGGCTGCAGCGTTGCCCAGCTTCGCATCGTCTGGACCACGTGTCCCTTCTCGTCGAGCGCCTGAAAGTAGACCGGCGTTCGCGCGGGCACCTCGAAGTACGCCGAGCCGTCTTCGTATACCGTGGCATCTCCCAACACCCTCTTGATGTCCCACGAGCCGTCTTCCAGCGCAATGGGCAGGTGCACCATGGCATGCCCCGCCTCTCCCTCGTTCCGGTGCTCATCGGGGATTGTTTCCGCCCGGAATTCCAGTTCAACCACGCGAAGCTTCTTGATGCTGCCCGGGGAGACCCCTTCCAGTCCGGGACCGTAGTACACATTCTGCATGGAAAAGGTCCCCGTCGATTTGGAATAGTCCACTCGTGATGCTATCTCGGGAGGACGCTGCCGGGAGCGAACCGGCACCGGCTGGTTGCACGAGACGGAGGGGTCGGATGCGAGCAGGACCGGTCTCTCGCCCTTCTTCATATAGTAGATGTTGTAGTGGTTGTCGCCCGATAGCCGTGCGGTGATGAGAAATTCGTTCTCACTCAATGCGTACGGATACTGATACTGATCCCCGTCCTGACCCCAGTTGTCCTTTTTGAAGGCCCGTTCGTATTGTGTTCCGGAAACATCGATCAGAAACTCGATGCCGCACTCTTCAACGGGCTGCCCCAGGGTGCAGTTCCGGGCAACCTGTGGATTGATAATGACCGGCTTGCCCGTCTGTTTGCAGTGGTGGCCGCTGAGTATAGCCACGATCTTCGCTGTTCCGGCGATACCCCGCGCATGCAGGATGGAGGTTGGGTACCATGAGTTGTTACCATACAGTTCGGTTTGCGCGGTCCCGTCGGGGTTCATGACGAACAGCGGCTGCGGATAGAGTTGCCCGCGGTCGTTGTAATCCCACCGTGTATAGATGACACGTCCGTCGGGCAGGACCGCCGGGTAGTTGGTGTGTACCTGATCATAGGAGACTCGGCGCATATATTTGCCGTCTCCGTCGCAGAGGAAAAGATTGCTCACTACCGTCGTATGACAGTCCACCCGCTGCACGCACCGGGTTGAGTTGAAAACGATGTTTCCGTTCGGCAGATAGGCGGCTTCGTAGTCGGCAAACCTTTCACCAAAGGTGAGTTGACGGATGTCCTTTGAGTCAAGGTCCATCTCGTACAAGTGATAGTCATCGCTCCAACCCGACTTCTTCCAGGCAAACAAAACCCTCTTCGCGTCGTACGACACGTCAGGATCGCGAATCACCCCGTCACGGGACTCAAGCAGCGTTTCCACACCCTCCGGCCTCCACCGGCACAGCGCCGACCCGCCATGGAAATGGGATTCGGCCCAGTCTTTGGATACGCCCTCGGTATAGGCATAGTGCGAACCGCCCATGTCGAAATGCTTGGTGAAAACGAAAGAAGGAATGTCGGGGGCGGATCGGGACAAAGAAGATGCGCAAAGAACAACGATCAGCGTGTCTGCCGCGCGACGGTGGATAATACATCGGTTGTTCATGGATTCCCTTCCCCGCTACTGGTCATCTCCGCGATGCCCTCCTCGCGTGTCCTCCCGGATACTCCACTGAGCCTGTCGGCTCCCTCCAATCGCCCTGCCCGAGACATCATGCCATTGCCGCGTTGTACCCCGAGCACCGGGGTAGACTATCTTCAGTCTGAAATCGTCCCTGGAGAGGAAGACTCCATGAGGAACGGCCCGGTAACGTGTCACGGCCGGGGTCCCATCCCGTCGTGTACGGAAGAAGGCTGGTGTTCCCTGCTCTGATTTCAACAGCCCCAATTTCCAGGGAATAGTGCCGTACGGTTTGCCCGCGCGGTTTGAATGAAGCACACCCTGAAAGATGAAATCAGCCAGCGGGTCGGCCTTCAGACGCTCATCATTGGTACTGCGCACTACCTCGCCGTGGCTGATATAGTCGGTCCATTTTTCATGGGTCTGCGTAACGATCTCATCAGAGGCGTACTCTCCCGTGGAATTATCGGGCGGATAGTTCCATTCCCCGTCCAGCTCTGATGCGTAGAGGATCTTGAAGTACCGACGGTCCCCATTCTTACGTGCTTCGATAACATTGAAAAAGAAATCACCGCCGTCGGCTTTATAAATATGAGAGGCTTCGAAAATATCACCGTCGAAGGCGACGACCGGATCGCTCCAGCCGTAAGGAAAATCCGTTTTGGCGGTTTGAGCCCGCCACATTTTCCCGTTGTCGGAAGTCCAGAAAATGCAGGCCGTCGGACCGTCGCAGATCACCCAGAAATCCAGATTGTACTTGTCTTCGGTTCTTGCCAGTCCCATGGGTTTCAGCGGAGACCAGGATTCCGGGTCGGCGATTGTCTTCGTGGTAGCAAATGCCGCCTGACCCCGCGGATTCCAGTCGTCATGGGAAGCCTGGCATATAAGATACCAGGTGTCGTGGGGAGTGAAGTAGAAAACCTGCGGCGCCGCGGCATAACCGTCGTGGTTCGGCAGCACCACCGGGGTCGCCTGCTGTGCATTGTCGAAAGCGGAAAACGAAGTGTATATCAGAGCATGGCTGCGCGTTTTTCCTCTGAGAGTGCCGAAGAGGTGCCATTGTCCTTCGTGGCGGACAATCGAGGGGTCCTTGAACGCGATCCATTCGTCTACCCCCAGCTTCTCAGGGTCAAGTATCGGCTGTCCCGTAGTCCATGAAAACTCCGACGGCATTGCGGATTCGGCAATGAGTTCCCGCTGAAATGAAATGTGCTGCACTGCGTATGTGTCGGCAATGAACACCATCGAGGCGAATGCGATGAACATTGAAAGATGTCGGCACACGTGTTTCATTGTACCTTTCCGATCGGTTTGATCGTGTCGAGCATTTTCCGGTGTTGCGGGTGTTCCAGGATATTGTCGGAAAACCACGCATCACTCGCGCCGAAGCCGTCGATACGCTGCTTGACATCGTTCCAGTT
>CAZNDN010000267.1:0-3556 GCA_964571815.1 uncultured Fibrobacterota bacterium
CTGTCATCCCTGACAGTGTTTGATCCACCACTGGAGGAGTAAGTGCAGTGGGTTGGGCAAATCACCGACGAGGACGTCGGTGCCACACAAGGTGGATACCGGATTACACCAAGGTGCAGACTGCCACAGCCTTTCTTGTTCTTTGTCCTTGGAACTTTGTCCTTGAAACTGCTCCTCTGCACCTCTGATTCAAAGCCCCTCAACCTTCCTCTCCGCCGGGTAGGTCACGGAGAAGGAAAACGGAAGCTCGATCTCCTCGCCGGGGTTCAACTCCAGGCGCCACTGAAGAAAGTTTTCTTCGGTCATTTTCAGCTTCTCGCTGTCTTCCTTGTACTTCGGCTCGATCAACTCCACCGCGATCTGCTCGTTGCGTGAGATTGGTATCTGGTCCCATACCACGATTTCCTGCTTCGAGCCCTTGTTGTTTTTGATCGTGGTCAGGTATTCGTAGACCACTTCCTTTTTCCTAATGAGCATGGTCTCCTTCTTCTCGTATTTCTTCAGCAGTTTATGCTCGATCTCCAGGGCATTGTCGATCCCCAGGAAGGTCTCGAATGCTTCTTCAGGGGACACCAGCTCCAGTGCCGAGTTGGTCACGAATGTTTCGTCCAGAAACACGTTGGTTTCGCCGGGCAGGAGTGGGAAGTCGGAGGTGTTTTCTGCCTCTGCTTTGAGAAACGCATGAGGGGAGAGGCGGGGTACGGTTGAGTACTGAAGCTGCACCGGGAGGTCGAAACGGGCTACGGTCACCACCGACGGCTGGTTGTCGCTGAGCACCGTTGTGGTGCCTTCTGGTACGAACAGGACCGATGCCGCCTTGCTGTGCACCCGCGAAACCGCCACGTCAAGCGGCGCCCCGGCGAACGTGTCTTCGGCCATTTCCGCCTCGGGGACTGCCCTGCTGCGTTTTGACAGGGTTCGTGCGCGCGACATTTCCCGCGCCGGTTGCGGCGAGGGGGGAGCCGGGGGCCGGCGCAACGATACGTACCACGGCGAAAGCTCCGGCGGGCGGCCGCCCACCTGCGGCTGGGCAGTGGAGAGCTTCACCGCCGCCTTGCGCCAGTCTTCGCCCGTGTTCTGCGTGATCCGTGCCTTGTACACGAGCGTGAGCTGTTTCTGCTCCGAATCCACGCGGATGTCGTACAGCGGCGTCCATTGGGGACCATGCACGACATAGACCAGTTGCAGGTTCACGGAGCCCGGTGATGACGCCGTGAGGGTGGCAAGGACGCGGTGCTGGAGTCTTCCCGAGGCCCCGGAAAGCTCGTTGATCTCACGCTGCACCTGGTCGATACGCTTGGTCAGCTCTCTTTTTGCCTGCTCGGCCTCGCGGCCTTCCCGGTCCAGTTCTTTGTTTTTCTCGCGATAGAAGGCAACCATTTTCATCCATTTCTCCGGATCGAGCACGGGCGGCTCGGCGTGTTCGGTGGTGCCGGGCGTGGTGAGTCGCGTGGCGATGTTCTCGACAAACTTCTTCTCCCCGGCCACCTGCGCCGCCTTGTCTTCGATGCGCCCCAGAGAGTCTTGCAGAGAGGTAAGCGTTCGTTGAAGCTCGACGAGGCGCGGATCCGCGCTCTCTGTGAGGTGCTTTCGCTCCACCCGGATATCCGACAGGCGCGCATCGCCCGAGCCCTGAATTCGTACACTTCCGGGAGCAATGCCTCGCGGAAGCTCCTCGAACACCAGCACGTGACGCCCGGCCTCAAGCGATACCGCGCCTTCCCTGGTCACTTCGGCCCGGTCGGCATACACCACCGCATTCGCAATGCGCGACCGCACCGGCACCGGCTCTTTCGCTCGAGCGGTCCCCGCAAGCAGCATCGCGAGCAGGGTCGCCACGATCGCCGGAGTGCATGGACGAATGATTGTCGATTGCATGGGACCCTCCTGATAAGGATAAGGTGAATGGCAGCGGTGCCGGGGAGTCGAACGATACTTTGTTTCTGCCGGATTTCGTCACTGCACGGTATCTTAAGATCTTGGTTTGAAATATAATACGACTGTTATCTCACCTGAGATATCATGTTCGATGACGGCTGTTTTCACCCTGATTTGCCTTCAAGCAACAGTTTCTGCATCTCTTCCAAAGCCTCCCGCACGGGGGTGAGGTCCTGGCTCCGGATCGCGTCCTTGCCCAGTTGGATCCAGTTTTCCACTTCTTTCTGATAGGTAACCAGTTTGTCGTTCATTTCCATGATTCGGGAGGCGAGGGTTTGTGCGATTCCCAGTGCCGCGGCGGGGTTTTCTTCGAAGTGGCGTGTGATATTGCCGATTACCATGAGTTTCGAGGGTGCCGCTGCACTGACCGTGGCGATTCGCCGGCACCGGAGAAGCGAGGCGATTTCGCCGACAAACGAACCCTTGTCCGAGATCTCGGCGATCTTCACCCCCTTGACCGTCACCTCCAGTTTCCCCGACATCAGTACGTACAGGTGCTCGGCGAGTTTCCCTTCCTTGATGACAACCTCTCCGGGGCCGTATTCCTTGAAACTCTTGTTGTCGTTTGCGGTATTCGCCATTACGCAACCATCCTTCCCGCGGTTTCCCGCGTGGGTTCGTGGATGACATGCCGCGACCGGTGCCGTGTACCTGTCGCGATACGGTCGTGACTAATGCGAATCGTAAAATAGTTCCTTCGGTGAGCGGGGGGCTACCCGCACGCTCGTGCATCGTTGGGCCACCACCGAGCCGGGAGGGGACTTCCGGGGCTTGCGAACGAACCGGGCTTCGGTAACGTGTACTTCGACGAACGAAGAGTGCCGGGCCCTGGAAAACCAGGCCGCCAGTGCGGCGGCCTTCTCCACTACGCGTTTCGGTGGGCGATCGGCGTTGCGGGCGCGCGGAATGACCACGTGAGATCCCTGGTGAGCCGCCACGTGGAGCCACAAATGATGAGGCCGTGCAACGTGGAGGGTCAGTTCATCGTTATCCCGGGCGCTTCGTCCCACGAGCACCTCCCACTGGTCGATCCGGAACCGTTTGAACGGCTCTCGTGGAGGCGCCGGCGCTGCGCGGGATTGTCGTCCGGTTCCGATGCCTCGCTCCTGTGCCTCGCGCTCCAGCAGCAGCAGATCCTGCTCAAACGACTCCGCGGTTTCCCCCCGTTCGATCAGTGCCGTGGCTCGCCGGTGCAACTCCTCCAGCGCGGATAGTTCTTCGCGTGTCTCCGCGGTTTTTCGCTCCGCGATCTCAAGTCCCCGTTGCGCTTTGCGCGCCCGTCGGTAGAAAAGTTCCGCGTTGCCCCGGGCATCCAGGGCCGGATTGAGCTTCACCGATTCCGGCCTGCCCGAGTGAACATCCCTGATCGTGGTCACGTGGGTGCCCCGCGGCGCCGAATCGGGTTCGGCGAGCAGGGAGTCGCCCATGCGCCGCAGCCACTCAAACCGCTGTGCCTCCGCCACTTCGGCCTCCTGTTTTCCCAGCTTGCGCCTGGCGCGGGAGAGGTGCCCGGAGAAGGCCTTGCGCAGCATGCGGGCGCGTTCAGGAGGCGAAGGAGGTGCCGGGCGAGCGCTTCGTTGGTGCTTGTCCATGATGCAGTCGGGTTCCGTGGAGAGGC
>CAZNDN010000268.1:0-3553 GCA_964571815.1 uncultured Fibrobacterota bacterium
CTCGAGGCGGTGGGGAAGATTGCGTGTGAAGAGAGTGGCGATGAAGTTCCCTTGACCGGGCGAGAGCAGGAGGTTCTTGCGGGGCTTGTGGGGGGATGAGTGAAAGCGTACGGGCTCACATGGGGGAATCCGGGTCGACTGTATTTTGGTGCGTTCATACGATGTCGTTGGATTCAGCGCGCTGGTCGAAAGCTCCAATCAGTCGGACAGCGGTTAGAGATGGTGGCGTTAGCAGGTACGTCTTCCCATACGAACTGTAGCACGAGGCCGTGAAGGTGAATAATGCTATCTCCGAGCGCAGACACACCGAATTGCTCTCCGGTATCCAGGGGATGCTCAAGGACGCTCGCAGGCAAAGCGCGAGGGCGGTCAATTCGGTTATTACGGCCACGTACTGGAAGGTAGGCCGCGGAATACAAGACGGTACTGCCGGCGGAGGACGAGATTGCGGAAGAAATCGAACGGACCAGGCGGATGCTTGAACTGCGAGATAACCGTCACGGGTCAAGCAGGGATTAATCTGTGTTCCGAACGAGGACTTCCTCAGTCCGAGAGGTATTTCGGTACCGCACCTTCAACCTTGGACATCTCGTATGCACTATCCAACCATAACTGAAATCCTTCACCGGGCGCCGCTGGGAACAACGCTGGTGGTGCGCGGGTGGGTCCGGACACGGCGCGACGCCAAGGGGCTTTCGTTTGTGCAGCTTTCCGACGGCTCATGCCTTGAGGGCCTGCAGGTTGTTGCGGAGAATACGCTTGAGAACTACGAATCTGAGGTCCTAAAGCTGACCACAGGGAGCAGTATCGAAGTTGAGGGCACTCTGGTGGAGTCGCAGGGCAAGGGTCAGGCATTCGAGCTGCGTGCGCAGTCGCTTCGTGCCCACGGTCTCGCTCCGCCGGACTACCCCCTGCAGAAAAAACGTCATTCGTTCGAGTTCCTCCGCGAGATCGCCCACCTCCGGCCGCGCACCAACGCGCTGGGGGCGGTGGCGCGGATCAGGAGCTTTGTCTCCTTCGCAATCCACCGTTTTTTCCAGGACCGTGGTTTCGTATATGTTCACACGCCGATTATTACGGCAAGCGACTGCGAGGGTGCGGGAGAGATGTTCAAGGTGACCGCACTGGATATGGCCGATCCTCCCCGCACCGGCGACGGAATGGTTGACTACACCGCCGATTTTTTCTCCGCACCGGCCTATCTTACGGTGAGCGGGCAGTTGGAGGCAGAAAGCTACGCCTGCGCACTGAGCAAAGTCTATACTTTCGGGCCCACCTTCCGGGCCGAGAATTCAAACACGGCGCGGCATCTCGCCGAGTTCTGGATGGTAGAGCCGGAAATGGCCTTCTGCGAGCTGGCGGAGGATATGGACCTGGCCGAAGCATTCGTTCGGTTTCTGGTGAGCGAAGTTCTGGAGAAGTGCGGCAACGATCTCGATGTGTTCGACCGGCACGTGGCGCCCGGCCTGCGGGATCGTCTGCGAGGCATCGCGGATGCCGAATTCGAGCGGATCAGCTACACCGATGTCGCGGCGCTCCTGGCCAAGCACAACGATCGTTTCACCTATCCCGTCACGTGGGGCAGCGATCTTCAGTCGGAACACGAGAAGTTTCTCACCGAAGAAGCGTTCGGGAAGCCGGTAATCGTACACGACTATCCGCGCGAGATCAAGGCGTTTTACATGAGGCTCAACGATGACGGCGCGACGGTGGGAGCCATGGACCTGCTGGTACCCGGAATCGGCGAGCTGGTGGGGGGAAGCTCGCGGGAGGACCGCGAAGATGTTCTTCGCCGGCGTATTCGCGAGGCGGGGCTCGATGAAAACGCTTACCGGTGGTACCTTGAGCTGCGCCGTTTCGGCGGCGTGCCCCATGCCGGGTTCGGACTCGGCCTGGAGCGGCTCATGCTGCTTCTGACCGGGATGAAAAATATCAGGGACGTGATTCCCTTCCCGCGACACCCGGGGAATGCCTCGTTCTGAGGACTCCGGATCGGCTTCAACCCCTTCCCGCTCAGCGGAACCAGAGAGAATCGACGCTTTCCCGGATAGCCCGCATGTACCGACCGCCCACAAGCATGTAGATGGTCAATGCGGCGAACGCATTACCTGCAACCAACCCGGTCTGGCCGATCAGGTTGCCCGGCATGTCCAGAGCAAGGGCGCAGAATGCCGTTGTCGTTGCGAAGGCAACGTAGACGGCATTGCCGGTAAGGGCGGTTGCCGGCCGCCGCATCTCCGCGGCTCTGCCTTCCATGGCCGAGCGAAGCGCCACCAGCAGGGGGAAGGGGAAGAAGCCCAGCGATGCCGTCACGACCAGACCCATTTCGCTTGCGGGCACCTTTTGCAGGATGCCGTAGTAGATAGGCATCATTCCCGGGAGAATCAGCAGTAGCGGTAATGAACCCAGGCCCAGCCCCGCGGCCACGGTGAATCGCCGCAGGACTCGTCGTGAACGATCATCCGCGGAATCGGCAAACGAGACGTACACCGCTTGAATCCTCGTTGCCGCAAAGGCCACGGGCCCGGCCAGCGCACTCACGACCGAGTAGGCCGACAGCATGCGCTCGGGCTCTTCGGCGCGCGCGATGAACGCTGCCAGAATCCAGTCGGAAAGGGCAATCAGCACCTTGCTGAGCGAGAACATATAGGAGAATCCTGCAATCTCACCGGGAGACGGAAGTCGTGAGCCCGTGTAAGCCGGAAGCTTCCTGAGAAATGGAAGGGCCAGCAAGATCAGTCCGCTCAGCTCAAGAGCCACGGGGATGGTCATACACACCACCGCCCATTCCACTCCCACCAGGTTCATTCGCACAAACACAATTGCAAGAAGCACCGTCAGAATTACCCTGCCCAGTGTGGCGAAATAAGCCCTGCCTGTCGCACGGTTCACCACCAGCAGGGAAAAGAACGGGGTCCGCATCAGAAAGAGCACCTGCAGCGGAACAATCGCCCGAAACGTTACCAGCGCCGGCTCCTCGATTGCCGGAGTCAGTCCGATGATTCTTCCGAACAGCATGTGGGCGGCCGCGGGAATGTTCATCAGAAGGTGAATACCCAGGATCACACCGATCACGGTGGCGCACACCCGTACAAACGTGCGGTACTCCTCGCGGCTCTTGCCGAACACCAGCCCCGCCGTCATCAAGCCCGCCCCCATGGACCCCAGGAAAAACATGACCTTGTACGCCTGGGAAAGACCGGCAAAATTGACAATCCCCCCCTCGCCGCGCGAGGCTACCATGGCCACGATCGTGTGGGTCATGCCCTGCGTGGCGGTCTGAAGCGCCAGCGGAGCGAAGAACGCGGTCAGTCTGCCCCAGGTTGCGGAGGAAGCGGATGGTGTGGCGGGTTGTGTGGTCATAGAAAATCAGCGGGGCAGAAGATTGGAGGAGCAGGGGTGCAGAGGAGCAGGAATCAGAAGGCAGAGGGAAGAGGGCAGAAGGCAGAAGGCAGAAGGCGGAGGGCGGAGAGCAGTGGTGTCAGTAGCCGGTAAAGAGGCCGGAGGTCGGCCGCCATCGCGCCGAAGTGGCGCTATCCCGCAGGGCGGGGCG
>CAZNDN010000269.1:0-3512 GCA_964571815.1 uncultured Fibrobacterota bacterium
CCCTGGTACCGGCCGTTTTGCACGGTGCTGTTCTTCAAAATATCGACAACCGTGGGTGAGCCGCTGAACGCGTTGTTCGCCCGATAGATCGAGCCGCCCGTTTTCTGGGCATACCCCCAGTACTGGTTGACCATGTGCGGTTCACCGTGGGTGCTTAAGCGTGCAACGAAAAGAAACGAGTCGAAATTGAGCAACGGATTATCAAAAGCGAGTTGCTTTCTCAGCGCAGCGGCCTCGGCAAACAGTGCCCGGTCTCCGGTCTCACCGGTGCTCCTTCTCTTGCTCAGGACCGACACGCCGGTCCGATCCTTCAACGCTTCGAGTGCACGCCGGTACCCCTGTCTCTTGTCCCTCGATAAGCGGGGCCCCAGATGGTCAAGAAGGGCTTCCGTCCTTCGCAGCACGACATCAACGGGAGTCCTGTCGCTTTCCAGGATCAGGGCCTGAGGATCAAGAATGTTCAGGCTCTCAAACCCCGCTCTTTTTGCCAAAGTGCGTCGTTCCTCGATTTGGCGCTCCAACAATTCATACTCTGCCTGAACCTCCGCATCGTGCGACCCAACCTCCCCGGCAAAGCCCTTAACAAGGGTGTGCGGCAGGAACCCGATGACTACCGCGAGTAAGTATCCGACGAGATGTGGCCTTCGGTGCTCAGACCGTGCTGGAATGGGTGCTCCCATACTAACTCCCCCTGCTTGCGGACAACGTGATGACCGTCCGCGGCTCGGTTATATGTAACGAGATCAAAACCGTTTCCGGAAATCGCTCACACACCCGGATCCGTCGGGGGCAACGTGCCCCCGAAAGGCAAATGGGATGATATCCATAATATATGGCGAGCAATACCCGGCCCGACACCCTTTTGGGTGTGTTTCATCATTAATTGTGTCCTTTGTGATCACAATGCTATTTTAGGATTATGGGTACAAGACCAAGTCCATCCCGGTCGTTTGTAAGCTGGATCGAGCGGATCATCGCCGACCCCAAGGCCGGCTACTGTCTGCCGACAATCGCGGAACTGTCGGGTCGGTTCGGCATATCCCGATCATCGGTGCGGCGGAAGCTCAGGCCCTTCATCGACGACGGCAGGCTTACGGCGGTTCAGGGTCGGGGGATTTTTGTATCATCGAGGATGCCGGAGGCACCGCGGCCGAGTGTGCTTCCCACCGCGACCTCGCCTCATTCGGTTGCCGACGCCGTCAGCGAGGACATTGCGGCGGGCAAACTGAAACACGGAGACCCTCTCCCCGAGGTCAAGCTGTTGTCCGGCCGTTTCAAGACCACCACCGCAACCGTCACCTCGGCCTACCGGCTGCTCCAGGAGCGAGGGCTGGCACGAAGAATCGGCAGACGATACTGGATCGGGGGAATGCGATCGATCCAGTCGTTCGGGGTACGCAAGAAAATTCCCTGCTTCAATTTCTCCGTAGGCGACCCCTCCGACCTGGCGGCGGGCAATGAGATCGGCCACGCCTTCGAAACCATGGAGCTTGAGCTCCACAACCACGGCCTGAGCCTGCACCTGGAGGATTCCCGTAAGCTCGACCTTTTTCTTCGTCCCGATGCCTTCGCGAGAAGCGATTGCGCCGGGCTTCTCATTTCGGGTATCGAATACTACCAGGCCGCCCGCATCTGGCCCCGCCTTGAAACGCTTTGCGCTTCGCCGGCACGGGGCGGAAGACGGATTCTTCTGTGCGGAAGCGACCCGGAGCTGCGCATTCCCACGGGAGCACACTTCTTCTGCCACGGCACCATCATCACCAATGTTGTCCGAACCGCCGCCGCGTACGCGTTCACCAAGGGGTTCCGCACGATCGTCTTCCTTTTCCGCGAAACGGAGGATAATGCGTCCAACATTCGTTTCTTTCTCCGCTTCATCTCGGAATCGCTCCTGCGCAACCCCGTTATCAGGATTACGTTTCTCATCCAGCCCCTGCACCGGAACCAGGCCCCGGAACAGATTTTCAAACGAATGTCGAGTTACCGATTACTGGGCAGCTTCCAGTACCAGGAAAGTCTTCTGAGCAAGTATGCGCGGTTTACCATGGATGACCTGTTCAAAATTATCACGCTGTGTGAGGATATCGACGATCTGCTTTCGCGCGCTCCGCGTGACGCTCTGTGGCTGACGCAGGACGCCGCCGTAGCGGTGAAGGCGGTTCAGTGGTGTGCCGCTCATCGCATACGACTGCCCTCCGACGTATCACTTCTGTGCTTTGACCGGGACCCGTCTTTGCGTCATCCCGGCATTGCATCCTGCGTACCCGATTGGAACACGATGGGGTATCTGATGGCGCATGCGCTGATCGGCGACATGCCGATCCAGACCTCACGGCGCGGTTTTCTGCGCACGCCGGCGGTGTTGTATGAGCGAAGCACGATTCCCTGAAAAGATACAACGGTTTTCAGTCTCCCGAAGTACAACGGCGACACCGGTTCGTGCGGTCTCCGGCTACCAATCCTTCTCCCCCGCTTCGGAAGGCTCGTACAGCGAAGGATCATAATCGTGGGTGAATGGGGCGCCCAGGTACGGGTCGTCGGTCCCGCGCATGTGATCGTCAAGCAGCGAGCGCATGCGCTCAAGCGTCGCCCGGTGCTCGGCGTCGTTCGCCAGGTTCTCCCGCTCGTCGGGGTCGCGGGCAACATCGTACAACTCCTCGGGTACGCGGGGCCTTGTCCAGGGCTGCCGGGGCAGGCGGCAGAGACGATGCGCCCATGCAAACCGGTTGCACTGGTCAAGACCGCGGGCACTGTCGGAGTAGTTGCGGATGTACTTCCATCTCCGCGTGCGCACGGCCCGGGTCGGAAGGTAGTGAACGTGATGGGTCATCTCCATGAAAACCGCGGAGCGGTGCCGGGTTGCGCCGGCTCCGGTAAGACCGGCAAGAAACGATTTCCCCTCGATATCGTCGGGCACGGGCATACCCAGCGCTTCAAGAAGTGTGGGCATGATATCGATTGAGCCGGTAAGGTTGCGCATGAGCCTGCCGGGCGCGATATGCCCCGGCATACGCATGAGCAGCGGAACCGCGGTCCCGCGATCGTAGCAGGTCATCTTGCATCCCGGAAACGGCGGGCCGTTGTCGCTGATGAAGACCACGATCGTGTTCCCGGTCAGGCCCTTCTCATCAAGGCCCCGGAGAAGGTCGCCGATTATACGGTCCATTTTCATGGTCTGCGAATAGAACTTCGCCACTTCTTCCCTGATCTCGGGCCAGTCCGGAAGCGCCCAGTAGTCCGGCACATGCACATCGGCGGGGTCGACCGGAAAAGCGGGATCACAATGGAACTGCCCGAATACATCGCGGTGATTCTGCATGAAATTGATCTCGAGAAACCAGGACCGCTGCCGGTGGCGTTCGATAAAAGCAAGCGCCTTTTCGGCGCTGTCGATACCCCAGGTTTTCGGCCGCATGCCGCTGAGCCGCTCGTGATATCCGTACCATTGCGTGGGCAGGTAGGGCGAGGGGTGCCATTTTCCCTGGATCGCGGTCCGGCTGCCGGCCTTCCGC
>CAZNDN010000270.1:0-3460 GCA_964571815.1 uncultured Fibrobacterota bacterium
CGCTGCCCCTCCGACTCAAATCTCCTCCACCTCCCCCGCAAGCACCGGCCGCAGATGCAGATACCGTGTGGTCGAGCGTTTGGTGTCGATATCCGCATACACCCTTTGCACCTGCTCGGCGGTGAGGCCGATCGCTTCGCCAACCGTGGCGGGGTCAACGCCGTGATTCCTGCCGTACAGACACAGGTCCATCTTGTCGTGCGGCAGGGAGAAGTAGAATTCATCCTGCCCCTGGGCCAGCGAGTACGTATCGGTCGTAGGCGGCCGTTTCCTGATCTCTTCGGGCACTCCCAGATGCTCGGCCAGTTGATACACCTGAGTCTTGTACAGGTGGGCGATCGGCTTGATATCCGCGGCGCCGTCGCCGAGCTTGACGAAGAACCCCTGGTCGTATTCCAGCCGGTTGGGCGTGCCGGTGACCGCATAGTTGCGCTTGTCGGCGTGGTAGTACTCAAGCATCTTGCGCACACGCTGCTTGAAATTGGTGGCCGCGACAATTGCCAGATACGCCTTGAGCGGCAGACGTTGTTTCACCACCGTGCCGTCGGGCTGCTGAGCCACGAGCGAAAAGACCGAAAAGCCGGCGCTCTCCACCACATTGGGTATCACGATCTTGGATTTCCATCCTTCACCGTACTCGGGAACAACGCTCCGCACGGCCTCGTCGTACCGGCGGTAGAACCCCACGGCCTCGAGAATGCCCGAAATATTCTCCAGCACCTTTTCGGTCCCGAATGTTTCGGCCACCATGCCACTGAGCCGCTCGGTCTCCCCGGCCGACTGCCGCTCGGGCATCTGGAGGCAGAGCACCTTTTTCGGCCCTATGGCGCGCACTGCCAGCGCGGCGGTGACACTACTGTCGATACCGCCCGAGACCGCCACCACCAGCCCGCGTCGTTTCAGGTCCCGCGCCAGCGCGGTCCTGATCGTGGCCGCAATGCTCCCGGCTTCGCGCTCGCAGTCAATCTCAAGAACCCGCGATGAAAACTCCATACCTGTCCCTCCTCCTTTGAGTAGCTTCCTGTACCTGTTCTCTTCGTTTCCGGGCGACACAGCGTCCCCGACACCCTCACCGCCGGCTTCGCCTGTCCACGACACGCTCGGGAGACACGTCCCGCGCCGGTTGGCGGCTGCTATCGCCGAGAAACGCTTCGTGCAAAGCCCGGGTGGAGACGATCCCGGCCAAAGCCATACCGTCGACCTCGCTGAGCACTCCGCGCTTCCGAATTCTCTGTTTCAGCTTCTCCGTCTTGTTCGCATCGAACACCCCCGCATTCTCCACTGCCGGCCGCGACAGCAGCTCCTCGATCCGCGTGTCGGGCCGCTCGCCGTACAATCCCTGCTGAATGGGCGCGCGGTACGGATGTTTCGGCCGTTTGGCGACACTTTCGGGCAGCACTTTCGCGAAGGTCTTCTTGAGAATGTGCTTTTCGTTCATGCCCAGGATTTTCCAGGTGGAGCTGATCCTGCCGGCGTATTCCATGACCCGGTAGTCCAGGTACGGAAGTCGAATCTCGACCGAGTTGGCCATGGCCATGCGGTCGCCCTGGGAGGAGAGTAGGTAGTTGCTCAGGAAAATCGTGGTCTCCAGAAACTGCGCCTTGCCCAGGGTATCCAGCGAATGAAACTCCGCGGGCAGGGACTCACGAAGCTCCTCCCGGGCCGAATACGATCCGATCCCGGCGCGGAAATCATCGGAGAAGAACAGCTTGATCCTGGCGGTGTTGTTCCAGCGGATCGAATGTGAATAAAAGGGATCGTCGATATCCCCGGCGCCGCGGTCGAAGAAGCCCCGCAGGGTTCGTCGCTGAGCGGCATTGCGGAAGATATGCGGATACAGGCTTTGCAGGGGCTGTACTCGCCACGATGAATCGGGGTTGCGGGCGAGAAACCGCCGGGCCAGGGCCTCGCGGAAGATATTGTATCCCCCGAAGATTTCATCGGCCCCCTCACCGGTCAGCACCACCTTGTAGTTGCTGTCCCGCACCAGCCGCGACAGCATGTGCAGCGGCACCGGCGCGGTACGAAGCAGCGGGCGCTCGGTGTGGCGGATGATACCGGGAAAGAGCCGGGCAATGTCGCTGTTGCGGGTGCGGATCTCACTGTGATTGACGCCCAGGTACTCCACCATCCGATCCTGAAACGAGCCTTCATCGAACGTGCTTTCCTCGAAGCGGATACCGAACGAGCGGACATCGTTGTTAAAATGCTTGACAATAAGCGAAGTAACGGCCGATGAATCGAGCCCGCCGCTCAGATAGGCCCCGACGGGCACGTCGGCGCGCAGCCGAATCCGCACGGCATCCAGGAGAAGCTCCATGAGCTTTTCGGCAATCACTTCCGGGGGATCGTCAATCCACCGTGCCCGCGGATACAGCGGTACATCCCAGTACTTCCGCACCGACACGGCCCCCTCACGAACAGTCATGCAATGTCCCGGAGGAAGCTCTTTGATATCTTTGAAGGCAGTGGTTCCGGGAAGCGTGGTCCAGAACGTGAAGGTCTGCTCCAGCGCCCGGGGATCCAGTTCGCGGGTGACCTCGTTGTCAACGAAGAGTGCTTTGATCTCCGATGCAAAGATCAGGCGGCCGCCGGCAATCGTGTAGTGAAGCGGCCTGATACCCACGCGGTCGCGGGCAAGGAAGAGCGTGTTGTTGACCGTGTCTCGAATCGCCAGGGCCCACTGACCGTTGAGCTGCTCCAGGCAGGCGCTGCCTTTTTCTTCGTACAAGTGCAGAATCACCTCGGTGTCGGTAGTGGTGGAGAAGCGATGGCCTCTCCGTTCGAGTCCGGCCCGCAGTTCGGGGTAGTTGAATACCTCGCCGTTGTACACGATCCACAAGGTGCCGTCCTCGTTGCCGATCGGCTGCACGCCGCCGGCAAGGTCGATGATACTCAGGCGGGTCTGTGCCAGGCCGACATGATCGTCGACATAGACGCCGCTCTCATCGGGGCCCCGATAGCGCATGACCGCGATCATCTCCCGGAGGACGCCGGGATCGATCGGTGCGGGGCCTGTGAGATGAGCGATTCCGGCTATGCCGCACATGGGAAAGGAAAGATCACCGGCGGAAGGGGAAAGATGTCGGTGGTGATGGATCGTTCCACAAGCTCAACCCGCGGCTTTTTTCGTGAGAAAGGTCTCAAGATTGTTGAGGCTGTCGAGGTTTTCCGGCAGCATCTCATCATCCTCGATCTTGACCCCGAACGTCTCCTCGATAAACGTGATGACTTCGAGGATTCCCGTGGAATCGATAATCCCGTTCTCCAGAAACGACGCATCGTCGTCGGTGAGTTTCTCCCCGTCGCCGAAAAGGAAATTCTCGACAATATACTCCTTAAGCTGCTCCTTGTAGCTCATCTACTCCTCCGGTAAAAGGCTTCTCCGGCCGCATGAGCGGACCGGACGATACGGCAGAACAGTATACATTACAGGTATCGGTTGAATCAAGAGGTGCAG
>CAZNDN010000271.1:0-3457 GCA_964571815.1 uncultured Fibrobacterota bacterium
CGTGATGCCGCGACAGGTACGTTCCAGAGCACGGCCGAACAACGGCCCGCCATGAGCGGTTCAACAAGATCAACAGGTTCCGCGGGTAGGTAGGTACCTTCCGGCAACAACCGGGCCCTGTCGGGCATCAATCCTTCAGATGCCCGATACTCTCCCATTTCATTCCCAGAAGCCCCGCGGCAATGCGGTCCACCTCACGCGCATCGTATCCGGCGAGAAGCTTGCCCGCGGGCGGTTCGCACCGTGCGCCACCCAGGTGGAACTCGCGAAGACCCACCGATGCGTCCATCAGTGTCATCTCCGGCGTTCGATAGTAGTTCAGCTCGACAATCGAGCGCTGCATCTGCTCGTGAAACGCCGCTTTCAACCAGTGACCGCCGCGGCCGTAGTGGCGGGGCGGGGCCACGCCGATCATGTTTTTCATGGAGCCGGTGATCTCGGCCAGACTGTGAGCCTTGAGGACCGGGACCGACACAAGGTAGTGCTCCATCACGATCCGCGGTATATGAAACGCCGCAAAGAAACGACACCGCTCATCCTTCAGCTCGACCGTCTCTTCGTTGTTCAAGTCAACCAGGGGAACATCGAGCCGCCGCGAGAGTTCGCGATAGCCCAGCCGGTCGAAGGCCTGGTCGGTTGTCAGGGACGGCTCTCCACAACCCTCGGCAATGACCACCTTCGCCGCGGAGCACTCCCGAATGTAGCTCACAATCGCCTCGCAACAGGCGGGCGGGGTCGTGACGGGAAACGGCGTGTCCGTTATCAGGTTGGGTTTTACCATGATCGCTTCCCGGTCGGTCAACACCTCACGCGCACCGATCGCATCGAGTGCCTCCGGGACCGATTTTTCGTACGAAACGAAGTCGAGTTCAACCGGCTTCATGATCATCTCCCTGGAATTGCGCTCCTGAGTCAAAGGAAAAAGATACGACACTCCCCGCGCCCGTCATCGTTCGGAAGACCGGAAGGAGGCCCGGCGGCGTGTGCGATGCATACGTGACGGCAACCGGCCCTGCTCTTGTCGGTTCTCACTGCGCATCGGCGGTATCAACCGAAACGGCGAACGCGGGAGGCTGCGCCAGGTGCTTCTTCACCGTGCACTGCTCCGCGGATTTCACCACCGCATTGCGGTACTTGGAAGGAAAATCAGTTGGAAGCTTGATCACGATACTGATCCGCTCAATCATTTTGCTCTCGGCGTTTCGCTCCGTCTTTTGAATCAACCGTATTCCCTCGGTCGGAATCCCGCGTTTGCTGCAGAAGGTGAGTACGTAGATGCCCGCACACGTGCCCAGAGAGGCCAGAAAAAGGTCAAACGGCGCTGGGGCCGATCCCTCACCGCCGTTGGAAACCGACTGGTCGGTTTCAATAGTGAAGCCCTTGTAAGCGGCATCCACCCTCCTACCGCCGGGAAATGATATTACCATATCCATCGCGCCTCCCTTGTGCTGTGCAAAAAGCAACTATGTACGACTCAAGATCACCGTAGCGGCATTGTCGAAACAATCCCCTCAGAACGGCCAGATCACCGGCGCAAGGCTCACCGCAATACCCATCAGCAACAGGCTCAACGGCACGCCGATCCTGACGTAATCGGTGAATCGATAGGAGCCGGGACCGTACACCATGAGGTTTGTCTGATAGCTGATCGGGCTGGCGAAACTTCCCGAGGCCGCCACCATGGTAGCCATGATGAACGGCAGGTGACTGACTCCCAGCCGGGTTGCCGTGGCCATGGCAATCGGAAAGAACAGAACCGCGGCCGCGTTGTTGGTGATAAGTACGGTGGAGGCCGACGTGATGAAATACACCGCCAGCAGACTCAGCCGGGGATCGTCCCGTGCCAGGCCGATAAGCCCCCCGGCAAGCACCTCCGATGCACCGGAAACCTGCAGGGCCCGTCCCAGGCCGAATGCCGAGACAATCACGAAGATCACCCTCCAGTCGATACTCCGGCGAGCCGTGGTCCACGAGCAGCACCGTGTCGCCACCATGGCGCCTCCCGCAACCAGGGCCGCATTGAGCATACTCAGCATGCGTGTCGATGCCGCAACGACCATCGCCGCCAGTATCAGCACCGCAATCCAGGCCTTGCCGAATCGAAGCGGGGCGGAGTCTTTCACCGTGCTCACGAGAAAGAAATCCTTGGAATTGTACTGCTGATTGACGAACGACGGGCGCGCCTCCAGAAGCAGCGTATCGCCGGCCCGCAGCTCGATATCGCCGATCTTCTTACGCACCTGCTCACCGTTGCGCGCCACCGCGATAATCACCGCGCTGTAGCGCGTCCGAAATCTCCCCTCCCTGACCGTCCTGCCGATCAGCGGGCAGGAGTTGGAAACAACGGCCTCGATCAGGACACGCCGCTCCCGCGGAGAATCGAGCTTGAATACCTGGTCGGTGGCAGGCTTAAGACCGGGAATCTTCTGCAGATCAACCACCGATTCCACCACGCCGACAAACACCAGCCGATCGTCGGCATGAAGCCGCTCGCCGGGTCCCACGGCAACCATGAGTTCTCCCCCCCGCTCGATCTCCATCAGATAAAGCCCCGGGACATTCCGAAGCCCCGCGTCCTCAATCGACTTGCCCACCAGCGCACTGCCGGGCTGCACCCGCATCTCAACCGTATAGCTTCGGGGATCCGAATGGTTGGTAACGAAGTGCCGACGGTCCGGGAGCAGTCGGCGGCCGAACACCAGGAGGTAGGCGAATCCCGCCAGGGCACAGGGCAGACCCAGCAGCGAGATATCGAACATGCCCAGCCCGTCGAGAAACGACGACAGGCCGTGATCCTCCGCGTATGTCATGAGCATGCCGTTGATAATGAGGTTCGTGCTCGTCCCGATCAACGTGCACATGCCGCCGAGGATCGCGGCGTAGCTCAGGGGGATCATGAGCTTTGAGACGGATACGCCCCTCTTCCTGGCCCACTCCGTAATTGTCGGGATAAACATCGCCACGACCGGCGTGTTATTGAGGAACGCGCTCATGGCGGTCACCGGGGCGATGATCCTCGCCTGGGCGCCGCGTACCGTGGTCGGCTTGCCCAGCACACCCGGCGCGAACAGCGCCATGGCGCCCGTCTCGCGAAAACCCGCGGCAACGATGTACAACGCCGCGACGGTCACCATTCCCCTGTTGGTCAGCCCGATAAGCGCATCGCCCGCATCGACCACGCCGAACGTCATGAGGGCGACCAGACCGGAGAAAAGAATGAAATCGGGGCTTGCTCTGGTGAAGACCAGCAGCGACAGAACTACGGCCAGAACTCCAAGGGTGATCCACGCATCAAAAGGCACGCCGGGCAACTCCATCCACCCGCCGAATCGGACACGGGCGGCAAACGCTGGTTGTCATCGCTCTCATGCCGTCGTGAACCGCGACTATTCTTCGGGCCGCCAGGAGACTCCGGAAATATCGAAATAGTAGTAGCGGGGAAGCTCGGAATTGGTGA
>CAZNDN010000272.1:0-3441 GCA_964571815.1 uncultured Fibrobacterota bacterium
TCCAGCAGAGACTTGTAGAAATCTTGAATTTGAAAGAAGCGCTACCCGATTGCGCTCCAGTTTAGGGTAAGGAAAGCAATCGCGTAACTCATTGGTAAGCAATGTGTTGCACTGTTGCCAAACGATAAGTAGGAAACTCACGCTAGTCCGAGACCTTCTTCAGCTTCGTTCCCAGGTAGCCCCCGGGCAGCGTGACATAGTATCCCATGTAGCCGGGCGCGGCGCGCGTCTCAGGGGTTACCAGCATCTCCTCCACCGCCTCTTCCCCCCTCACCCCGTCAACCTCGTAGGCGACCACATCGATGAACTCAACGCCGGCAAGCGGGTCTGAGACCACTCTCACCTGTGAGCCCCGGGGAAGGACCACGGTGAAGCCGTCGGAATAGGCATCCCCCGACTGCGCCTGTATGGTGGCTTCTTCCCTCAGATCCGTGGTCACCTCTAAAATATCCCCTTCTTCGACCTTCTTCCCCCCGCATGCCGCAAGAATACACAGCGACAAGGGAGCCACAACCCGCCACACGAATTCCCCCATGGTTTCCTCCCGGTTCAAGGACCGAATACCTCACCACACGCTCACTCACAAAAATAATACGGCCCGGACTTCATGTCACATCACCGACAATATTTCAATCCGGCGGGCCGTAGTCATGAGTGAAAAGGGAAGAAAGAGAAAAGTGAAACTTGCCCTTTTCACTTCTTAATGCATCATCCTCCTTCAAAGGTGATCGCCAGGTCACCGGTGCCCGCCGACCCCTCCTTCGGCGGGCATTTTTTTATCCCGCCCCGGCACGTGCGCGCACGGTGTTGCCTTCCCTCCTTGTCCACAGTCATGCCCTTTCGGAGCCCGATCCAGCCGTTGCTGGAGCAGAGCAGGGGAGGAAGCACGAGAAAGGCCGGAGAAACGACCACACGGGGAGCTCAATAGAACCCTCTGTTCTCAATCTGTTCGTACCCCTTGAGATAGCGCACGTACTGAAGCCATTTCCAGGGGCTCTGGTGATCGAATACGAACCGGTACAGGGGCCCGCCGGCGCTGCATTCGAAGATATCGCGGCGCTGGATAACGTAGTGATCAAGCGCTTCCACCGGCAACTCCACCGCCCGGCCGGCCCGCTCGCAGGGCTCAAACAGCAGCGATTCGCCGCTCAGCGAGAGCTTTCCGACACCCGCCGGCACAAACACCCCTCGTGAGTCCTCGGTCTCCATCCGAAGCGGCTCGGTGTGCGTGATCGGGGCACTCCCCGACGATTCGGCGATTCGCTCCCGTGCCCGCGCTTTCTGGCGATCGGTCCAGTCTTTCAAGTCCCCGAGCCCGTCGCCGGCGCCCGATACGCTCGTGATCCCGCAGTAGGGATCGATACGCCACGTGCTCCCGCAACCGCGGCACCGCGCCTGGTTGCCCGAACAGTCCATGCTGTCCTCCGCCCGGCACCGGGGACACATCCATACCAGCCGCTCCAGCCCTTCGGCCAGACCCTCACCGCGAAATGTCACCTGCCGATTGAGCGGATCCTTGATATCATCATGCCGCAAATTCGACCTGATCGCGTCAAAAATCTTCTCGGGGCTGTTTTCGGCGATAAACTCACTGCTCAGAGTCCGGATATTCATCACAATCCTGCCCCGCCTCCGCCGACGCATCCAGTAGGCGTTCGAGAGGTAGTTACCGCGGATGTTGATCATCACCACCGGACACCCGACCCGCTTCACGATCTTCTCCACCCCGCGATACAGCGGCTGCGTCTCGCCGTCCCACGATGCCTGCCCCTCGGGGAAGATGCAGACCGGGTAGTTGGATTCCAGCAGGCCCAGGGTCTTTTTCATTGCCCGGAAATCCGAGCCTCCCTTCTTCTTGCCGAACGTGCCGATACTGCGCAGATACCACCGCGTAATCGGACCGCTCCTGAACGCATCGTCGGCCGACATGTACGCAACCGGATGCGTACTGTAATACCCCACGAACCACGGATCGAAAAAATTCGCATGATTGGCGGTGAGCACAAACGGCGGCTCGGGGAACGGATCGGAATCGGGGGTTTTCTCGAACCGGTGAGACCATTTGAGCCAGGTCCCCACATACGGCCGCGACGCCAGGCTCCACATCACCCACCGATATACTCTGGTTGTTCTCGGAATCATTGGGAATTCAATCTCCTTCCGCGCGCGCTCATACGTTGAACCGAAACAGGATAATATCACCGTCACCGACTTCGTAGTCACTTCCCTCGACACGTATCTTGCCCGCGGCCCTCAGCCCGGCTACGCTGCCGTGCGCCTCGAGGTCTTCGAGCCGGTATACTTCGGCCTTGATAAACCCGCGCTCGAAATCGCTGTGGATCAACCCCGCCGCCCGCGGCGCCTTGATACCCCCGGGGCAGGGCCAGGCCCTGGTCTCTTTTTCGTTGGTGGTGAAAAAGGTCTGAAGATTCAGCAGCTCGTAGATTCGCCGCGCCAGGTTCTCCAGGCCGGAACATTGCAGGCCCATGCTTTCAAGAAATTCTCCGCGGTCGTCGGGGGGAAGCTGCGCGATTTCGGCCTCCATCTTCGCACACAACTTCACCACCCCCGCTCCCCGCGCCGCGGCGTGCCTGCCCAGGGCGGCCACGGGCTCGCTATCCTCCGCGATCGCTTCCTCGCCCACATTGGCCACATACAGCACCGGCTTTGCCGTGACGGGACAGAGCTGCTTGATCCGGGCATTCTCCACGACGTCCCGGCCCAGGGATACGAGGGAAGTACCCTCGGACAACGCTGAAGCGGCTCGTCGAAACGCCGGTTCGGCTCCCCGGGCTTCCTTGTCGCCGGTCCCGGCCGCCTTCGAAACACGCTCCAGGGCACGCTCCACGGTCTCCAGATCTTTCAGCAGCAGTTCGGTCTCCACCACCTCGACATCCCGCACCGGATCGATTCCCGATTCACTGTGCACCACGTCAGGATCCTCAAAACAGCGCACCACATGAATGACGGCATCGACATCCCTGATATGCCCCAGGAACTGGTTGCCCAGGCCTTCGCCGTGTGACGCCCCTTTGACAAGCCCGGCGATATCGACCAGCTCCAGCATGGCCGGCACTACCTTCTCGGCCGGGCTGAACGAGGCAATCAACTCCAGACGCTCGTCAGGCACCGCCACAATCCCGTGATTCGGATCGATCGTGCAGAAGGGATAGTTCTGTACCTGAGCATGCCCCGCGGTGAGGGCATTGAACACGGTTGACTTGCCGACATTGGGAAGACCGACTATTCCACCGGAAAGAGGCATGGGATTCCGGTTCTCCTTTGTATTGGTACGCCTGTCGCGCTACGGCGCCTGCGCATGGGTGTCTGCCGTTTCAAATCCCCGGGTTCCTCCGTTTGCATTTGGATTCCCGGGTCTTTCCTTTCGAACCGGGACCTCACCGAAGACCATGCCGGTCCGATGGACCTCGGGGGGGGGTG
>CAZNDN010000273.1:0-3308 GCA_964571815.1 uncultured Fibrobacterota bacterium
ACCATGTATCCCCGATGATACGGTACGAGGAGATGGTCGTGGTAGAGCGCCTCCAGCGCTTTCTTGATTGTCGGGTAGGAAACCCCGTAGCGTACCTGAAGTTCTTTGAGCGAAGGAAGCGGAACTCCGGGTCTGAAAATGTTGTTGAGGATGTCCTTTTCCAACTCCTGCCGGGTTTTGAGCCAGGTCTGTGATGAAGCGTTCCCGGCGGCGGACCACAGAACCGACGGCGTGATGAGACGGCGGGAATCACCTGCCGCGCTCAGCCGGTAGCGGTGCCCACGTGAGCCCTCCAGCGTTCCCTCCTGCTTCAGCAGGGCAAAGGCTTTGAGAATGGTGTGCGGCGACACACCGGCTCGCTCCGCAAGCTCGTCTTTGGACGGAAGCGGGTCGCCGGGAAGCAAATCACCGGTATTGAGCAACGAGAAGATAAAATTGAGTGCTTTCTCCAGCGGCTTCGATTTTCTGGGCAGGTGCATCTCGGTGGTCTTCCTTGCAGGGGAAGTGCACTTAATGGTTAACAGATTAATATAAGAAGTGGTGCAGGAATTCTCAAAGGGTCGGTGGCTAGTTATATACTTAAGGCGTGTGCACAAAGCCCGGCGCCGCCAAAGAAAGTGACCACGGTTGCGTTGTGCCGGACGATTGCCTTGTACTCCTGCACAATGTCTGCCGGCGGTATTGACGCTCCGGGCCCAAGGGAATGCTCTCCGCTTTTGAAAAGACGTGAGCAGGTGGTTGTATTCCTGTTTCGGTATTGTCCCGGGTGCCTGTGATTGCGCCTCGATTGTGACCCTGTTCATCGCCCTTTGTGACCATTTTCCGAAGCTCATTCAATTGTTGCAGCGATCGTATTTCCGGCGACCGTGGTCTCCAACGTGATCCACCCTTCCTCCGCGACTTCGAAATCCGGGTCGAAGGTACTGAAGTCCAGGGTATCCCGCGGATACGACGGCCCGGCCGGTAGTGCTGCGGTTGACGGATTCCGGACAACCGGACACTCCACCATCCAGGGTTGTGCCGTCGCCTGAGCGGGGAATGGATACCGGTCGAAAGTAGAGGCTTCACCCGGAGCAGTCGAGGACAACTTTCATGACATCGGGCTGCGCGCTCAGAGCAAATGCCTCCTGCCCCTGGACAAGAGGCCGGATTGCCGAGATAAGTGGAGAAAGATCGAGTCCGGTTGAAACGAGAAAGTCCAGCGCCTCGGCAAACCGTCCGCAACGCGAGCCGACACAGGTTATCTCATTCACCACCAGGGGAGCGGGGTTGAATCCGGCCGAGGCTGCACAGGTACTCTTGAGAACGACACATCCACGCGGCCTGACTTTCGTGACAGCCGTGTCAAGACCCGACGGACTGCCCGTTGCTTCAACAACAATATCAAAGCGCGTTGAGTCACTGGTACAGGTTTCCAGGTCGACGACAGTAACCAGATCGCGAGGAAACAACGCCTTCTTTGCCGAATGCTTGCCGCATACAACCACCTGGTCTCTCCCCGCATGCGTACCCAGCACCCGGGCAATAAGCTGTGCCAGTTTACCGTCGCCCAGAACAAGTACGGTCTGCTCCTTGCCGACGGAAATCTGCTCAAGAATCTCGCACGCCGCGGCAAGGGGTTCGATAAATATCGCCTGGTTGTCGGGAATGGAATCGGGAATGGGTACGACATTGCGCTCGGGCACGGCAACGTATTGCGCCATGACCCCGTCTCGTCCCTGTATTCCCAGGACAGCCCGATTCGGACAGTGACGCTGCATGCCGCTGTTGCACCACGCACATGAATCCGATTCGCATCCGATGTTTATTTCCGCGGTTGCCCGGCTTCCGACAAGCCTGTCGTTGTCGGCTTCCCGTATCCAGCCGACAAACTCATGACCAGGCACGCCCGTGAAGCCGGGCGTATAGCCTCGCAGAATTTCATGGTCGGTATTGCAGATACCGGCATAGTGAACCTGGATGAGCACATCGCCGGGACGGCGATCAGGCAACGGGATCTCATTGAGCAGCAGGTCGGCGCCGTTGAAAGTAAGTGCTTTCATGTCAAAGCCGTCGGTTCCCATGCCGCCACACAGCAGAGACGGTCGTCAAACAGTCCTTCTGCACGAAGCGATTGCACCACCGCCCGGTTACCCCGGGGACTGTTGCCGAAGCGATTGCGCCAGGCAGGAGAGCACAAGGAGCCTGCATTCTCAGCAGCACCAAGCCCTCCGCTACAACCGCGAATGCCGGGACGATCTGAACAAGGGTAATCACGAACCCTTTGCCCATCTTCCCGTCCGCGACCCGGCTGAGCGGGCGGCGACCTTTGACGACATCGTTGAGATACCCCGGATTGGCGATCCCGGCCGCCCGGGCACATTTCCGGTGCGACCAGGAACTGTCCCGCCGCTTTTTCTCCTGGAACGCATCCAGAAGAAACCGGCGATGATCGTCGTACTCGTAGATCGAGTGCATAATCGATTCTTTCGCTGTCCGCGAAGAAAGGACCGGTGTTCCTCAGGCCTTTCATCTATTATAACCCAACGCCGCCGATTCCGGCAATGAAAAAGAAGAAAAGACTACAGGCTGAACGTCCCAACGCGCGAACAGGCAATGGCTTACATCACTCCTACCCTCAAGAAAACCCTGCACAAGCGATCCGGACGCTTACACGGGGCTGGTCAATGGGTAAGCCTTCGCGGAAGCTCATCTACATTTCACTCGACGGCCTGCACCCGGGATACCTTTCACTTGATGCAAGGGGCAATGCCGGCGGTTCACCGGGCAACTGGTTGATGCCCCGTCTGCGGCAATTCCTTGACCAACGCTCCGTGTGGTATCCTCGGGCGAAGTGCTATCTGCCGTCCGCCGCCGACATGAACCATCTCAATGCGCTCGCCGGCACAAGCAGCGCGCAGACCGGTGTTCTGAGCGTTACCAGCCGGTTCCAGGGGTGGGATGATTCGGGAGAGCAGACGTATGCTCCGATCAGCCTCGACTGGGCACGGGATGCACGCGGAAAACCCGTGGCTGCGTACCGCGCCCGAAATGGACCTGAAAGCCGTCCTTGTCGAGGCCGGACTCGCGGGTTCGCACGAAGAGTTTTATATTGGTGGAGCAACCAGTATGGCGTTGGTGATCCGGCGCAATGGCGCGGGCCACGCGGCTGCGGCAAAAAGGAAGCTTCTGGCCCACCGGATTGGCCATCCCCTTGGCGAAAGAGCCTGATTCGCGAATCGATGAATGCCGGGAGAGCTGGAACATCCAGACTGGAGAACGGAAAAACGCTCTACACTGCCGGACGGAGCAGCCAATGATTTCGCACC
>CAZNDN010000274.1:0-3297 GCA_964571815.1 uncultured Fibrobacterota bacterium
GGCCCAGCGAAGGACCCACCGTCCGTTCTTCGATGATCGTGACGGGGGCGGGAAGTGCGCCGGCCTGGAGCACGACCGCCAGGTTCTTCGCTTCGTCCATGGTGAATCGCCCTTCTATCTGGGCTCTTCCATGAGATATCTTCTGGCGAATTACCGGGGCCGAATAGACCGTGCTGTCGAGGATAATGGCCAGGTACTTGTTCACGTTTGCCGCGGTAACGCGTGAAAAGATTCGGGCGCCGCGGCGGTTGAGTTCCAGGGAGACGATCGGCTGGCCCTGATTCAGTCCGCCCTGTGAGAGCACCGCCGATGCATCCTTGATAGCGTCACCCTTGAGTTCCGCCCGGCGTTTCACGTAGTATAGCACCCGATAGGTTGTTCCGTCCGGCTGCTCGTTCTCGCGGCCCCACAGAAACAGGCTGTTGCCCAGACCGGCCCTCTGAAGCGCGTCACGCACGTCCCTGCGCGCCAGAATGGAATCCACCTTCGCTTTGTTTTCCTCCCTGACCGCTATCTGCTCATCGGCCGCCATCAGGAGGCTCGTGAACGACGTAATCTCCTCTTCGGCGATCCCGGCTGTATCCGTCATCGACGCGTCATCTTCACCCTCGGTCCCTTCGAAGAGCTGCCGAGCCTGCTCCTGCGCTTCCTCACCCTCCTGTGCGGTAGTGTCTCCCGTATCGATTTCGGCGGTATCGATCCGTGCCTTGCCCGTAACCACACGGTCGATTATCTGCACCGCTCGGGAAAGCTCCGTGGGTTCCCTGAGAAGCTTGAATTCCAATTGGGCCGTCGATCCGATAACCCTTTTTGCCGTCCCCTGATCCTTCAGTCCCGGAAGCTCAACGACAATCCTGTCTTTGCCCTGCTTCTGGATGTTGGGCTCGGCCACGCCCAACCCGTTGATCCGGTTCTCGATGATCGTGTAGGCACGATCCAGGACATCCTTTTGCATCTCCTTGTCGAGCGACGAGCGGTCGATTTCCAACACCAGACGCATGCCGCCCTGAAGGTCCAGGCCGAGGTTGAAGATACGCTTGGTTATGTTCGGGTGAGTTTGCTGATAGGCCTGACGCTGCTCGGGAGATTTCATGTAGAAGACAAACGAGTCCTTCAAAAAGAACAACGCCAAAGCCACTGCCGCAAAGATCACCAGCAGACTGATCGGGCTGACTTTCTTCATGTTTTCGACTACGTCCTTTCAAGCAGTAGGTGTTAAGTGCGACAAGGAGAGATCGTGCTACTCGGAAGAAGGGGTGTGCTGCCCGGGTTCAAGGTACTCGTGAACCTTTTCAACGATACTCTTGGGATTTTGAGGCTTCGTCAGATAGAGATCACAGCCCACTCGCTGTCCTTCACGATAGTCCTGGTCCTGATTGAGCGCCGTGAAAAGAAAGACGATAATGTCTTTGAGAGCCGGATCGCCTTTCATCCACTCGCATACATCAAACCCCGTCTGGCCGCACAGGATCACATCAAGGATAACGAGATCGGGCTTTTCCTTCTGAATAAGCTGCATTGCCTGGTTGGCCGTGATTGCTTCGAAAACCTCGAAGCCGTCCAATTCCAGGAAGAGCCTCAGAATCTTGCGGATTCCCGGCTCATCATCTACCAGCAGAATGCGATTCCTTTTAGGCATGTGGCCTTTTCGTACGGCACGATACCCCACAGCATCGGCGTTTCGCCTCCCCGCCGTTGCGTAGCTGACACAGAAACGACACTGAAAGATACATATTTTATTGCAGTACATGCAATCGGTTCGGCCGCGGAACAGGTTGAAATGTCTCATTCGTGTGTCCCTGGTCCGTGAATCGCCGCTAAATGGGCTTGTTGGTGCCCTTTGTCTTACCCCGGCATTTCGGTTGCCGGGCAGCGCAGGGGGCGACGCCCTCCGGAGTGAAGCGACCGGCAAAGGAGAGGCCGGCGGGGCGGCCGAACGGAATTCGAACCAGGTGGAGGAGTACGCAATGAGCCGGAGAGCCGCTGTTCTGATGATTGACTATCCCGGGAAGGCCGCCGATCGTTTTCTTCGCGGAACGAATCGCGGCGGAAGAAAGGTTGCCGAGCGTGTTCGGGCTATTGTTGAGGACGTGCGGGTGCGGGGAGACACGGCAGTCTGTGAATACACCCGGAGGTTCGACGGGTACAGACTCACACGCGGGATGATGCGTCTGGGCGATGAAGAGATCGGGCGGGCGGCGGACAAGGCATCTCGGGAGCTGACTGTCGCACTTGGAAAAGCGGCAACGCGCATTCGAGCCTATCACCGCAGGCAGATGCCGCGGTCGTACCGGATGAAGACCGACGAGGGTACTCTTCAGCGGGTTATCCGTCCTCTCCGGCGCGTGGGGGTCTACATTCCCGGCGGCTACACGGCATATCCTTCGACTATTCTCATGGATGTCATTCCCGCACGTATCGCGGGAGTGAAGGAGATAGCCGCGGTAACACCGGTCAAGGAGACCCTCGACCCGGGCGTTGCCGCCGCGCTGCGGATGCTGGGGGTAAAGGAGGTGTATCGTATCGGAGGGGCCCAGGCCGTTGCCGCTCTGGCGCTGGGCACTTCGACGGTCAAGGCGGTCGACAAAATTGTAGGTCCCGGCAACGCCTACGTCTCTGAGGCAAAGAGGACGGTCTACGGCGACGTTGATATCGACATGGTGGCCGGTCCCAGCGAGGTAGTGATTGTGGCCGATGAGCGTGCCGATCCCGCATGGGTGGCTCTGGACATGCTGGCTCAGGCCGAGCACGGAACCGGTGAGGAGACGGCCGTGTGCATAACGGAGAGCCGGGAGACGGCTCGAAAAGTAGGTGAGCACCTGGCCGCGGAGATTCGGAGGTCGCCGGTGAGACAGGTGCTGGAGAAACTAAGAAAAGGGGCGCTTGCGATAATCGTTACTCCGGATCGCGCCTCAAGCATTCGGCTCGTGAACCGAATTGCTCCCGAGCATCTTCAACTGATGACGTCCAGCGCACGACGCGACATGGCAGGGGTGCGCAACGCCGGAGCGATTTTCGTCGGGCGCCACAGTCCGGTCGCCCTCGGAGACTACTTCATCGGAACCAACCACGTTCTTCCTACCGGCACGGCCGCCCGGTTCGCATCGGCCCTCGGCGTGGAAGACTTCCTGAAACGAATTCCGGTTGCCGAGGCGAGCGCCGCGGGCCTTCGGAAAGCCGCTCCACACGTGGCTGTTCTCGCGCGTGCCGAGGGATTTATCCACCATGCCCTGAGCGTCGAACGAAGAGTGAAGAGCCGGTAGCCGGACCCGGCGCCGCGGCCGTTGGCTCCCGACC
>CAZNDN010000275.1:0-3274 GCA_964571815.1 uncultured Fibrobacterota bacterium
GACTTCCAACGTCAACCCCCCGTCGACTTCAACAACCTAAACATAGTAAACCTCTCCACTTTCACCTGCTCTATCCGAGACCTTGCAGAATCCGGCCGATATGCTCCGCGGCGTAGAGGGGTATGTTGACGATCTTCGTATTCTCGCCGACCTCGTTGATTGAAAAGGGGGCCAGGCTCACTATCGCTCCCGTTTCTTGATGGTACTGTTCCAGGTATTGCTTGATACCTTTGATGTGGGTACCCTTGACCCTGACTGCCGCTTTGCATTCCACGGGTATCATTGCGCCGTGGCGCTTGATCAGAAAATCGATTTCTCCTCCCGATGGAGACCGTTTCCAGCCGGTCAGCTCACCAAACTGTTTCCGTATCTCGATAGCGACCTGATTCTCAACGATGCCTCCCAGGACCTTTCGCGTTTCGCTGTCGATGCTGTGAACAACAGCAAGAGAGGGCAGGGCCGCTTCTCTGATGTGTTTCAGCAGACCGGTGTCGAACAGATACCGTTTCGGCAGATAACGATGGGAGCGCTCGGGAGAGGGGCCGGACTGGGAGGATTTCAGGACAAGCATCCAGCTTTCAAGGCGGGCGAAAACCTGGCTGATGAGATGATGCTCTCTGTTTGTCGGGGAGGGAATAATCGATGTGTGCTTGGAGGCGCCGCCAACGAAGTTGGCAACGCCGCGGAAACACCCGTCGACGATATGCATCTTCTCTTCACCGAACAGGCGAATAAAATCCTGCTCGTAGTCGGCCCGGATGTTCTGATGACAACTTTGTAGATCACCGCCGCGAAGCCCGACCAGCACCGCCGCGGGCAGTCCGCCGGCGGTGAGGTAGACATCGAGCCTCTCAAGCAGATGCCGGTGCCTGGCGGCCGAAATCGCGGCAAGGTCACCGTTGAGCAGCGCGGCAATTGCACTTTCGCCGCCGGCTTCCAGGAATTCCCCGAACGAAAACGGGGTTACGTGGAGGCGCCGGACACGGCCGACGGGATAGCGTGTCGTGTTCCTGAAAAGGCGTGAGAGGGTAGATCCCGTGAGAATGACCGTCGCGTGAGCCCACGACTCCTTCATGAAACGGACGAATCCACCAAGCCGCGTGCTTTCCTGGCACTCGTCGATGAACACGATCGTCCGCCGGCCGGGGTCGAATCCATACCGGTCCACCATAAGATCCTGGAATTCCGGGAATTCGGCGCAGGTGTCGATCCGGGCACGCATCACTGCCTCCCGCTCCAGATTCACGGCAATCACCGGCCAATCGAGATTTTCGAGCATGCGCTCCACAAGCGTCGTCTTACCCACCTGTCGGGCGCCTTCAACGAGCAGGACATGCTTGTAAGGTTCATCTGATTCAATAAATGATTTCAGTTCATTCTCGAGACTTCTTCGAAAATAGAGCACGGTCTTCTCCCTGCCTCTAACCCACGGCGGCAATCAGATGACGACACCACGGACGCATGGTCGTTACAGTATAAAATATACATATTTTGCTCCGTGTCCAGGACAAAATAGCCATATTTTGCCCGCGGCAGTTGCAGGCTCACCCACGCCCCCACATGGCGAACCTGCTGATAGGGGGGCCTCCCCTCCGTGTCGCACCCAACTCACTGAATCCGGGCAACAAAAGGCTGAACCCTTCAAAATGTGGAGGATAATGCCGTTCTCGTCCATTCAACGTTGAGATTGGTATACCGGAATACTTCTACCTGAAACCGGTCTTCGCTTTTCTTGTCCCTCGTACTTGAAACTACTCGCTGCCCTCCCGCCTTCGTCCCGCGTTGCGGGACTACGGCGCGGCATGCTGCACCGCGGTCCTCCCGATACCGTGTACTGAACAACTCACACTACTGCTTGCTGCACATCTGCCCTCTGTGCCTCTGATCCGCCCTCAACCTCAACCCCAACCTCAACCTCAACCTGAACCTCTGCTCTCCCTCCCTCCTTCTCGGCTGCACCCCACAGCACCAATGGTCTATTTTCACTACGCTGAATTTCCCACATGTGCTCTGATCGCGGGGAGTTGACCATGAAACGTCCGTACCTCATGCTCGCTTCACTCCTGGTACCGGCCCGGCTGATCCTTGCCGGGCAGTGTGAACCTCCGGTGTATGCTATTCCGTATCGTGACGGGATTACGATCGACGGTAACCGTTCCGACTGGAAAAACACCGGCTTTGCCGTTGATCTGCCGGCGTCCAAAGACGGATCGACACGGGCGCCGGAGGATTTCGACGTCACCGTGCGCCCGGGCTGGGACAAGCAGGGACTGCTCATAGCGGCCGAGGTTCACGATGATCGGTTCGTGGAGCACGAGAATATCGAAAGGCTCTGGTCGCGTGACTGTATCGAGATGTTTGTTGCGCCGACCAGGGGTGACAAAAGCGCGCTTCAGGCGGTAATCGCGCCCGGCATGGATCCGCGGTTCGAGCACATCGAAACCAACACGCCGGTCACGATCCGTCATTGCTACACCCACACGGCCGGAACCGAGGGACACTGGATCGATTTCACCGCCGATCTGGAAGAGCGTATCGTGCAGCTCTTCCCGTTCTACAAAGTGGGCCGGCGCTACGCCTACAACGGAACCGGCATGGAACTGGTCTGCGCCATGCTGGAGAATATCGGCGGTGAGAGCCTGCCGAATCTGTACAAGAACCACCTGTTCGACCCGCTGGGATGCTCACATACTACCGCGACCACGGCATCGTACGACGGCCGCTCGGTGCCGCTGGATATGGCACGGATCGCCCGGATGATGCTCAATCGCGGCGCCTACGGCGACAGACGCTTTTTCGGCGGGAAGACGTTTGAGAAGATGCTTCCGCGGAAGTTGACAAAGACGCCGGCCGATGATGTCTCGAAGGAGTATGGAATCGGCCTGACATGGGTTGAGCACTATCCGCTCGGTGAAGGCGCATTCACGCACGGGGCGGCATCCGGCGCGACCACGTTCATCTCACCCGAGTACAACCTGCTCATCTGCATGACCCGCAACGCCCCGGGCCGCAACTTCGATACGTACCATCCCCGGTTTATCGAGGCGGTGATTGACGGCTTGGCGCACTGGCGTGGTGTGCGGGACGATGCCTGCGCGGGGAGATGATGCTTTGTGCAGCCTTGCCCGGCCGGGACTCGTGCCCGCGCTGCGGGACGCCGGCGGTCACGAAAGCAGGGACTATTCGGAGATGCCGCCGGCAGAGGCCAACCGAGCGGCGTCGGTCTCGATAAACGTGCTCCAACCTGCTCTCCAGGCGTCCCAGTCGTGGCCTC
>CAZNDN010000276.1:0-3259 GCA_964571815.1 uncultured Fibrobacterota bacterium
CTTTCGCTTCCCGCCTTGGCCGACTCCATGATCAGCACCGTAAGGATATCATCGACCCGCATCGCACGATGATCCGTGTAGAGGCTGTGTACCGATGCCCCCCCGGCCGTGCAACTCATAACCAGAACGGCACTTATGACCGCCTTTGCAACTCGTTTCATGCATCCGCTCATACATCCTCCTCCGAAATCGGGACAACCACTCCCCGCCCCCTGACCACCACCCGCAACAGCTTGTGAGACAACGTGTTCTCCACCCATATCCGATCTCCCTTCCCGCCCCGCTCCCGCGCGCGAACCGGCACACTCACCTTCGCCGCCCCGCACCGAATGCTGAGCCGAAGCCGGTCCCCGGACTCCACCAGCGGTATCCGACGAACCGCGGAGTCGTGAATGATCGTGCCCGCCCGAAGCGTACGGGCGGCCCTGGTATCCGCAAGATCGGACAAATCATCGTAAGGCGTGTATCTGAAATGCGTTATGTCTCTGACCTCCGATACTACCTTGTGCCTGTCCAGGGAAGTGCCGCGCTTGATATCATTCCGGGCAACAAGCACCCGGGCTTTGACCGTGATCCTGGTGTCAACGGGCACTCTCCAGGTATGCTCGCCTTGCGCGATCTGCACTTCAAACTGAGTCGGACCTCTGGCACGCGAAGATGCCGGGCCTTTTACCTCGAAGGTGTAATCCTCATCAAAACAACGAATTGAGTCGGCCCGATCCGCAAACTCGAGTGTGTAGTCATCCCAGTGAAGGTGCTCCCTGCACCAGCTTCGCACCGCGCCGTGGAACGATGATCCCGCAAGCACGCGACACGTGGTCCGCACCGTCAGGCGACCCGGATTGTCCGGCACAGTGAAAGCGACTGAAGGAAACCGTGGAGCAAGAATAAAATCAAGGAGTTGCTGTGTATCGACATACCGGCTATATCCCGGGGGCGCCGCACGACCAATCTCCACTCCCGCGAGTTCGTCGCCGCACGCTGCATCCCCTTCAACAACAACGACTTCGGCAATATCCTCCATCGCAATGCATGATGATGCCACCGCGGCACGGGCATGGAAACGCAGAGCAACGGTGCATGTCGGCTCTGCCGTGAGCGCGAAAGCCGCGACCACGATCATGGAAGCGACCGGTGCCGGCCAACGTACCGTGCCGGGGATCGCAGTCATTGCATTAAATCGCTGTCAGGTAGTATGTTACGCATTCCAGTGATCAACCTTGTTGAGCTTATCGCTTGAGGTTGTTGGCCACCTGCAGCATCTCTTCCGAAACCTGAATCGACTTGGAAACTATCTCGAAAGCACGTTGAGCGGTGATCATATTCACCATTTCTTCAACGACTTGCACATTCGAAGCTTCGGTGTAACCCTGCATGATTACGCCGGTATTCTGCTCGCCGGGCAGATCGATAATCGGCCGGCCCGATGCTTCGGTTTCCACGAACAGGTTTTTGCCGACCGCGCTCAGTCCCGAGGGGTTGACAAACCTGGCCAGGTCGAACTGCCCGATCTCCGTCGAGATGTCATCACCGGACAGCACCACCGTAACCCTCCCCCGCTCATCCACTTCCAGGTTCTTGGAACCTTCAGGGATCACGATCTGCGGCTCGACAATATATCCCGATGAGGTCACGACGGTCCCGTCGGAGGAGAGCTTGAACGAGCCGTCCCTGCTGTACGCCGTGCCGCCGTCGGGCAGCAGCACCTGGTAGAACCCCTGCCCCTGGATTGCCAGGTCAAGGTCGTTGCCCGTATTGTTGAGGCTGCCCTGCTCGAAAATCCGTTGAGTGGCTGCCGGCCGCACTCCGAGGCCGACTTCGATGCCCGAGGGCGCCATGCCGCCTTCGAAGTTACGTACGCCGGGGCGACGAAGCGTCTGGTACATCAGGTCGTGGAACTCGATCTTCTGGCGCTTGAACCCCGATGTGTTCACATTGGAAAGGTTGTTGGATATCGTATCCATGTAAAGCTGCTGGGATTCCATTCCCGTGGCTGCGGTGTACATGGAGCGAAGCATAGAAGCACCTCACAGGTGTGAAAGGACCAGCCAACTACTACTCATAACCAATTGAATTAGCAAATGATACAACTTACTCAGCCACCCGCGAAACCCCTACTGAACCCTGCCGACCTGGTTGACTGCCTTGTCCAGTGTCTCGTCCTGGGCGAGCAGCGCCCGCTGGTCCGCTTCGTAGGTCCGAAACGCGGAAATCATCTCTACCATGTTCTTAACGATATTGACATTGGAACCTTCGAGAAACCCCTGCCTGATCGTGTACCCCGGCGACTCCACGGCCGGGTTGTCCGGAAATTGAGGCCGGAACAGGCTGTTTCCTTCACGAAGAAGCCGGTAGGGCTTCTTGAAATCGACAATACGGAGGGTTCCTCTCTCTTCCTGCCCCTGAAGCACTTCGCCGCGGTCGGTGACTCTCACGGGCAGGGGCGACTCCGAGTCGACACGAATGTAGCCGTCGCGCCCCACCACCCGGTAGCCGTCGGAGGTCACCAGAAACCCCTCGGCATCGAGCGAGAAGTTCCCATTCCGCGTGTAACCGACTCCATCGGGCGCCATGACCGTAAAAAACCCCGACCCGCGAATCATCATGTCCAGCGGATTCCCCGTCTTCTTCACGGCCCCTTCCCTGAAATCGATATGCGTCCGGTCGCTCTTGATCTCACGGTTCACAAACGGCTGAAGCTCATCGTCGGCAACGTACTTCTCGTAAACTTTCGCGAACAGGCTGCTCTGCTTGTACCCGGTGGTGTTCACGTTGGCCAGGTTGTTGGCGATCTGATCCTGCTTCTGCATGAGCATGGACATGCCCTGCGATGCCAGATATATCCCCTGAATCATGTACCCTCCCGCATCAAATAATGAGATCACAGTACCACCAGCATATTTCATGCCGGTTTCCCTCTTGATTACAAAGCACTGAGATTCAGCGAGATAGTACACAAACCCACACCGGAGAACCGTTCCAGACCGGCTTTTTCTTGCCTGGTAGGGGAACATTTTTCCACCCGGTAGGCGGAGCGAAGTTCTAAGTTCAAAGATCTAAGGACAAGAAAAGCAGGGGCCTGCAAGTGGAGGTATTTTCCCCGTGATGCAGCAAACACCGTCAGGGATGACAGTGCCACCCGGGGTGAGAAAGGACAAGGTTCAAAGGTCAAAGGACAAGAACCCGAAGAGCAGCGCCCAATGAAATCGAGGTGTACCTCAGTCCCCCGTGAGCCACAACTTCCTCAAATGCTTCTACT
>CAZNDN010000277.1:0-3234 GCA_964571815.1 uncultured Fibrobacterota bacterium
GGCCGGCGTTCTTGTCTCCCGATCCTTGCACTTCTTCCTTTCATGCGGCACGGACGTTCCCGACCGTGTTTGTCCCGCCATTCACCAGACTGTCACTCCCGAACCGGGACCTCACCGAAGACCATGCCGGTCCGATGGACCTCGGGGGGGGGTGGTGGTCGATTTGCGTTTTCTACAGACATGCCGGCCCTACGGGCCTCAAAGCATTGCTGTACGGTTTGCCGAGCACATGCCGCAAGCTCCCGAGACCCGGCCGGCGTTCTTGTCTCCCGATCCTTGCACTTCTTCCTTTCATGCGGCACGGACATGCTCCCGGCGAGCCGGAGTTGAAAGCGAAGACCGGAGACCATGCTTGTCCCACGACCAATGGACTGCCCCCGCGCTCGCTGCACCCGTGCACCTCTGCTCCTTGCCCTTTGTTTTTTTCCACTTTGTGTGGCACGGTCGTCCCCGACCGTGTTTGCACCACGACTACTGGACTCCAGCCCACGCTTGCTGCTCCCCTGCTCCTCCGATTCTTGTCCTTTGCCCTTCGCTTCACTCCTCCATCCCATGCTTCAGCAGCGTCCGGAAAAGCCCCTCTTCTTCCGCGAGCCGATCGTACGTCCCCTCCTGGACGATACGCCCCTTATCAAAAACGAGAATCTTGTCGACATTGCGGATAGTGGAAAGCCGGTGCGCGATGATGATCAGCGTGTGTCGGGTGCCAAGGTCGGTCATGGCCTGCTGGATTCGCTTCTCGGACTGATTGTCCAGCGACGACGTCGCCTCGTCGAATATATAGTAGTGCGGATTGCCCAGAATTGCGCGGGCGATGGCGATGCGCTGCCGTTGTCCTCCCGAGAGACTGTACCCGTTTTCGCCCACGTCGGTCATCACTCCCCTGGGCAACTCGTTGACAAACTCCGTTACATACGCCATGATCATCGCACGATGAACCTCTTCCTCGGGCGCGTCCGGATAGGCCACCCGCACGTTCTCCAGAAGGTTGGTCTGAAACAGAAAGGTATCCTGGGAGACCACGCCGAAGCTGGAGCGAAGCTCCTGAAGGGAGAAGTCGCCGATTTCGCGACCGTTAACATAAATGTTACCTTCCTGGATATCGTAGAGCCGCAGAATGAGACGCACGAAGGTGCTTTTGCCCGAGCCGCTGGGACCCACCAGCGCCACGCTCCGGTCGTGCGGTATGGTGCAGGAGACGTTCCGCAATACCGGTTTGCCCGAGTAAGCGAAGGAGACATTGCGAAACTCGACAAGCGGAAGCCCCTTCTCCCGCGCACGGTGCTCCTGCTCGGTAATCGCCACCCGCCTGTCGTGCGGCTTCTCGTTCACCGACGTCTCGGTCTGCAGCACGCGGAGAATACGCTCCAGCCCGGCCTCCGCGTTGGCCTTGATCAGGTTGAGCTGGGTCAGCATGATAAGGGGCTGAAGGAGAAGGCCCATGCTATTGACAAAAGCAAAGAGCGTCCCGACACTCAGGTCACGATAGATGCAGGACCAGGCGCCCGCGATATACACCACGGCGACACCCGCGTACCGGATCCCCTCCGGCTTCACCCCTTCGATATTCTGCCGGATCGACAGCAGCTCGCCGAATGTGCGAATCCGGTCGATCTGGTGGTCGAACGAATTGCTCACCTCGTTTTCGATAGCGTGGATCTTGATCTCCCGGCATCCGCGAAGCATGTCGGCGACGTACTTGCTCACCGTCGACTCTTCCCGCATGAAATCGGAGGTGATCGCCCTCATTCGTCGGCGGGAACGACGGTTGACCAGCACGATAGCCACAACGGTTGCAAGAAGAATGACACTCATCCCGATGTCGAAGGTAACCAGCACGGCCAGGGAGACGACCCAGGAGACTATCTGGTAGGGGACCGTCATGGTGAACTGCCGCAGGAACATCTTCAAGTGGTTCACCGGCGAGCCCATCATGTAGTTGAACAGCTCGCCGCTTGACACCTGGTCGTGGAAACGGTAGCACAATCCCTGTACGTGGCGGAAGAATCGCGAGCGGACTTCGAAGAGGAACCCCTCGACAAATCGTATCAGGCGACGGAAGCCGAGCATCCAGATACTGATACGCGACCCACTCAGCAGGATGTAAAGCCCCGAGAACAGCAACGCCCACAGCATCCGGGTTCGCGCCGAGCTGTCGGGCCGATTGATACCCTGATCGACCACGAATTTGATCATCATGGGCTGCAGGGCTACAGCCCCGCCCACTACCAGCGAGCACACCGACGCGAATATGACCTTCCCGCGGTAGGGGCGGGCATACTCCCAGATAGTCTTCCAGAAAGGAAACGTTACTTCAGGAGCCGGCTGTTGGTCTTTCGTGGTTGTGTCCATGGGTGATATTCCGATCGACCGTGCCGCGTAGTTTACGGAGGATGCGCGCCGTGTGATCGAAAAATACCTCATCCGCGCGCCGGCAGTCGGCACGGTCGGCCGACGCCGGCCGACCGTGACCGGTGGTGTACACTATTTTCTCCCGTAGCCTGCCCGGGCAGGCAAGGTCCGACTATCGCCGGATTGACGAGCGTGTAAACCAACACCGGGTTACTTTCTATGGATTCCCACGATGCGCACAAATTGACCACACGCGGCGAAGCCCATCTGTACGCGGCCATTGCCAAGGCCGACGGGATCGTTTCGCGGCAGGAGATCCTGAAAGCGCCGGGCCTGGCGCGCGCCGGCCGCAAGGTGCTCGATATCCTCGGGGTCAACAAGACGGCCGGGGGGGATGTCGCCGCCGAGGTCCGAAGCGTACTTGAGGATCCCGCGTTGGCCTCGTGGAGCGCGCGGGAGCATCTCGATGAAGCGATCGGGCTGCTTAAAGAAGCCGCGAAGCATGGCGCGTGGTTCACCGAGCTGGTGGTACACAAGCACGAGGAAGGGCTGCGGCGGACGGCCTTGCTCGACGGGTACGTGATGAAAGAGTCGACCATGCTCAAAGAGATCAAACGACGCCTGTCGGAGCTCACCTGAGACTGTCCACTTCATAGTGAAAAGGGGGCAATTCATGCCCGAGGCAACCGTGGGAGCGCTTATTCTGTCGGGGCGGGGCGTCGACCAATCCGTACTGCTCACACTCCGGAACGTACCGCCGTTCAAGGGGCAATGGTGTGTGCCGGGCGGGCATATCGACCCCAACGAGACGGCCGCGGATGCGGTCGTTCGTGAGGTAAAGGAAGAAACCGGATTGGATTTCGAGGGGGAATTCTTCGGTGC
>CAZNDN010000278.1:0-3209 GCA_964571815.1 uncultured Fibrobacterota bacterium
CCGAAACCGGCAGGGAGGTTTCCACTTTTCATGCTGATGGTCCTTTGTGCAGGTTGCGCTTGATCACGGCTTCATTACAGGCCGCACGGTATCCAAAAACAAGCCGGCGGTTTCCGGTTTTCGGAATTGTAGTTTCGTGGGGAAAGGCGCGGTCGTAAACCGCGACGTAAGTCTCTGAAAAAGTGCGGGTTGCTTCGAATCGGAAGCGTTTTTTCCGTTTGTGCGAATCGAAAGGGGAATCTATTGACAATTGGAGGTTCGAAACGGCGGAGGGCGTCACGTCGCGATCAACGGCCGTGCTTATCGAGAGGCTTTACACTTGAAACACCCTTCTATATGATCGTCGACCATGCCTACGGCCTGCATGTGGGCATAGCAGATGACCGAGCCGACAAATGAGAAACCCCGCTTCTTCAGGTCCTTGCTCATCGTATCCGACTCCCTGGTACGGCAGGGAATCGATTCCCAGTCTCGCGGAGGCTTTTCGGGACGAAGCGTTCTGTTGCCGGTGAATTGCCACATGTACTTGTCGAAGGTCCCGAATTCGCGGCGCACCTCGATGAATGCCCGGGCGTTGGTGATCGCCGCCTTGATCTTGAGCCGGTTGCGGATAATCCCCCGGTCGGACAGAAGGCGTTGCACATCTTTGTCGTCGTAGCGAGCGATCTTCTCCCAGTCCCAGTTGCTGAAGGCCTTTCGGAAATGCTCGCGTCGTTTCAGAATGGTCAGCCAGCTCAATCCGGCCTGAAACCCTTCGAGAATCAGCATCTCGAACAGCTTGCGGTCATCGTGAACCGGCACGCCCCACTCGTTGTCGTGATAGGCGATATAGTCCGGATCAGTTCCCGCCCAGGAGCATCTCCGGATGGTGCCTGACGATCGCTTCGGCAATCTTGAAATCCTCTCCGGTGGTGATCTTGAAATTCAGGGGATCGCCCCATGCCGCACCCGCGGCATGTCCGTGCCGTTGCATCAGCATAATCTCATCGGTGGGCGGCCTCTCAAGACTCCCGGCAAGCTCGAAGGCCTCCAGCAGCATCGCACGATCGAAAAGCTGAGGGGTTCCCACTCGTACCAGACTACTCCGATCCACGGTTTCTCCGGCCCGGTCCCCCTGCACTCTCCGCACGGTATCCACTTCGGGGGTCGCGGTGAACGCGCAGGCGTACGTCGTGCGCATGGTAAGCAGATTGTCGATAATCACCGGCGTCACAAACGGCCGTGCGGCATCGTGAATCAGCACCCAGCGGCACGTATCGGGGCATGCGCGGACCCCGTTGCGGGCCGAAATCCAGCGGACATCGCCGCCTTCCATCACGATAGTATCAAACCTGAGATCGGCACAGATTCCGCGAGCCCGGTCCAGCAACGCACCGGGCACGACCAGGACTGTGGAGCCGACCATCGGATGCTTCGTGAGCACCCGAAGTGAATGGACAAAGAGGGGTGTGTCGCCCAGCGGCACGAAGCCCTTGGGAATATCACCACCCAGCCTGCTGCCGGCGCCCGCCGCTACGACTACTGCACCGACGCCATCGCTCTCGAGGTGTGATCCGTGTTGCATTGCAGTCCTTCCCCATCGGCCGCGACCTTCCGGGCCGAGGGCCACCCGACAGTGGAGGCTTCCGGGAGCAGCCCGGCGCAGCGAGCAGTGAAACAAGCCCATCGGGAGGTATGGGAACCACCGGTATCCCCCGCAAGCCGGACCTGCTCCAACTCCTTCCGAGGACCCTGTGGAAACGTGACTCAGCGCCCCCTCTTGACCATCCCCGCCACCTTCATCGGCAGCCCGAACAGACGTATGAACCCCGAAGCGTCTTTCTGATCGTACACGGCGCTGTCGGCGAAGGAGGCAAGGTCCTGATTATACATGGATGCCTCGGCCTTGCTGCCGGCGGGAATAACGTTTCCCTTGTAAAGCTTGACCCGCACCGTGCCGGTCACGTTTTGCTGTGTAACCTCTACGAACGCATCGAGTGCTTCCCGCAGGGGCGAAAACCACTGCCCGTCATACACCATCTCAGCGTATTTTGCGGCCACCAGCTCCTTGTAGTGCATGGTCGCGCGATCGAGCACCAGGCGTTCGATTTCACGGTGCGCCGTGACCAGAATCGAGCCGCCGGGGGTCTCGTATACCCCTCGCGACTTGATCCCTACCAGCCGGTTTTCCACCATGTCGCAATGCCCGACCGCATGCACCGCACCCCTGCTGTTGAGCTGGGTTACCAGCTCAACCGGCGGAAGCTCCTTGCCGTTGACTGCAACCGGCACGCCTTTCTCGAAGGTGATTTCCACGTACTCACCCTTTTCCGGCGCATTCTCGACGGTGCGTGTGAGCGTATAGACATCATCGGGCGGCTCCTGCCCGGGGTCTTCCAGCACGCCGCCTTCGTGGCTGATATGCCAGATATTACGGTCTTCGGAGTAGATTCGTTTCTTCGACTGATTGACCGGCACTTCGCGCTCCCGCGCATACTCGATACACTCTTCGCGGGAACGAAGGGTCCACAGGGGATCTTTCCAGGGGGCGATCACCTTCAGCGAGGGGTCCAGCGCCATGTAGGTCAGCTCGAAACGGACCTGGTCGTTGCCCTTGCCCGTGGCGCCGTGCGCAACCATGGTAGCATCTTCCTTGTGGGCAATCTCCACCTGGCGCCTGGCAATGAGGGGGCGTGCGAAACTCGTGCCCAGAAGGTAGCCCGATTCGTAGACCGCTCCGGCCTTGAGCGAGGGATAGACATAGTCGGTGATAAACTCCTCGCGGAGGTCTTCGACATACACCTTCGATGCGCCCGTCTTCATCCCCTTCTCTTCCAGACCGGACAACTCCTCTTCCTGCCCCAGGTCCGCCGCCATGGCAATCACCTCGCAGCCGTAGTTCTCCTTCAGCCACGGGATCATGATCGACGTGTCCAGTCCTCCTGAGTAGGCCAATACGATCTTTTCCATCTCAACGTCCTTTCCACGACCTTCGGTACGTATTTGTGCTCATTCGGTGGACTGCAAAATATACTATGCTCTCACTGATTCAGAAAAGGATTTCCGGGCCGGAAGTGCACCGGACCCGCCGAGCCGCGGAAGAAGTGCCGCTTCCGCCGGCTTGCGTGCTGAGGTGAAGTTGAATATCGCCCGCGGAATCAGGCCTTTTCAGGGCGCCTCCCGGTCGGGGCCGGTGCGCCGGCTGCGGACGGCGTTAAAGTAATAAAATT
>CAZNDN010000279.1:0-3109 GCA_964571815.1 uncultured Fibrobacterota bacterium
CGGGTGAAACTTCGTGCTACACACTGACCATGGTAAACTCCAGCTCATCCCACTTCTCGGCCGGATAGCCGAATGCACGCATGAATGGCTCTGAGAATCCTTCAACATGGGCGGACATTTTCCTTCTGAGCTTTTCAATGGTGACGGCATCCACCAAGGGAGCGCAGGTTCCCATGATAAGCCGGTTCGGCTGGCGGTCGAGGGTATATTTGCCTAAGTGGGTACCGTACGGGCCGCAGCAGTGATTACCCCAGATCGAATCAATGATACAGAGTTGCTGCCGCGCCGGCGACGTGCCGATCACCGCTTCGCTCTTGTTGATCGCCATCATGTAGTTGAGAATGTCGATCCCCTCGAACACATCGCGGGGCTGCCGCACAAAGGTGGCCCCGTAATGATTGTACAGGCACAGGGCCGCACCGTTGAGCAAGTCGCTATGGGACTTGTTGGTGGCCAGGTTGACAATGATATCGATGTCGCCGTCGGCAATGGACTTGGCGCACAGGTACTCACCCTCGAACGGCTCGGGGACCGGCGCCGCGGTCAGGCCGCCGAGGGATTCAAAGCCGCTGCTCAGCACAACCCCTTCGGGGATACCGTTGCCGACATAGTCCTGATACAGGTAGGAAACTCCGTGCACGACCTCACTGTTCTCGTAGTCCCAGAGATACCCCTGTCCGTCGTAGAGCGTGATATTTCCCGCCGGCACCCCAAGCCCGATAAGCACCTTGCAGATTTTCCCGATAACCGGCACGTGCACGGGGAAGAGGCTCTGCGTATCCATGGTCAGGGCAACATTTATCTCCGACCAGTCCTTTGCGCCGTTCATGAATATCGTGCTCCATGCCTCGGAGGCCGAACCCGCTCCGGAAAGCGCCTTCGCGCAGGCATCGAGGTCGGACTCGATTCGAGCGGCATCCAGGGTTGTGTTCTGTTCCTGGAAACGCGCCTTGTTCAAAGGGATATCAATGGGCTCGGCGCCCAGGCCCTTCGTTACCGTGACACAGCTTCCCTCATTGCAGACGTCATCATATGCCCCGTCCTTGTCCGCCGGAAAGCCTGGGAATACGGCATTGTCGTGACAACAGACAATCCGGTCGTTGGGGATAGCCGGGTTGATCTGTGTCCCCTCCGTCCACGCCGCCTTCGTCCGTTTCGGCACCATGCCGTGCATCGACGCCGCGGCGACACTCAGGGAAGAAAGCTTCAGAAAACCCCGTCTGCTGGTCTGGTTCAGTTTCATCGTGTTCGGCTCCTTGTATGCTGTGTGATAGTTTTCATTTTCCAGACGGTGAATAGTATGCCCTAATCCAGCGCAACTCGTCGTTTCGTTGTCCGTGCGTGCCCGGCGCGCATTCTCACGAAGAACACGCCCCGCCTCAGGCGATTGTCCAGGGAAAGTGCGTGTGTTCCCGCCTCGCGCGTGCCGTGCGCAACTCGTCGCACCACGCGCCCTGATGCGTCGATAAGTTCGAGTGTTACTTCCTGCGGTTTCTCAAGGGAGAAAACCACCCTGTCTCCCCGAAAGTGCAGAGCATCGACGTTCGGCAGCGACATCGCGGGTGTGTTGCGGGCAGTACCCACACCCTCGGGAAAAACGGTGATATAGTCAATGGTTGGAATCCCGGTTCCCGTGCGCTGGATTCGGATGAAGTTCATGTCTCGATCCAGCGGGACATCCTGAAACAGCGTATCCTGCCACTCCCAAACATATTTTCCGGAATCGTCCTCGGTGGGCGCGGGAAACGTGATATTAGTCTGATACGGCTCGCCGTTGATGAAGATGCTCCACGTGAAGCCGGTCTCGGCCTTGGCATACCGCACGGAGAACGATGTGGCCCGCGGCACGGGCATGAAATCAACGAAACTGAATGTTCCGCACATGCCGACTCCCATGAGACCGGAACTCGGCGGGGAACAATAGTCCTTGTCTGTTTTGTCCCAGCAATCGCCCTCTACATAAGGGTTACAGATTCTGCCGCACAGCTCATTCTTCGCTTCCATACACCCGTTCCATGTTTCCATGGCCTCGGCTTCGATCTTGATTGAGCCGCCGGGATTGACCAAACCCAGCCCCTGGAGCGGATCCGCATGAACCGTTCCACCTGTTCCCGACCCTACCATGATAAGGCCCCCCAGAAGCAACGCTGAACACCGTCCGATAAAACCGCGCTGATTTGACACCATCGTACCTCCTCGATCATTTGTGTTGTAAGGACTACTCAATGACGACAACCCGGACCGGCGACATGCTCCGGATATTCCCGTCAATGGGGCCAGTGGCCTTCCGGTTGTTCTTGTCCCGACTGCAAAACGTTGAGGCGCCCTCAGGTAACCCCCCCTGAATATGGGGTTTTCACCCGCGGAGGCCGCGTAGGTTAGTGTATGGTCGTTCTTCCCCCCGCGCTCATCCAGCGGATGCATGGAGCCCCGAAAATAGCGCCCTCCACTGACACTATCGCCCGTATGTTCCACCCATTCCATCACCCCTGTCGTTGATCTCCCGGACCATGTCACGGCAGGCGCAAGGGCCTCTCCAAGGTGCGAATTCGGTTCCGACGGCTTTGTCGCGTCGGTCGGGCGACACATGTAACTCACTGAATAAAAAGGAATTACTTAAGTAGAGGAGACCCCGTAGACCCATTGCGAATCTGACTTGCCGAAGTGGCAACGCACCAAGGACTCCTGAACTCTAACGCAATTCCGTTCCTGCAAAATACTATAATAGTATAAAAAGATCAAATTGTCAGATTTTTCTTTGTTGTCATGCGTTTTTGTTCCGGCCGACCAGCGGGAGGGAATGCCCGTCAGCAGACGTGGTTGAGCGACGTTCTGTGAATGCAAGAGGCCGAGCAGTCGCTATCCGGCCGGAACAGAATTGGCCCCGGTGATTGACCTTGCCAGCCCTCTCTCCTTCCCGGGTGCGGCAAGTCATCGATTTTTCACCGATGTTTCGTCTGCGAATCGGCCTTGGCGTCAAATGATACCCGAATGCACGGAGAGCGCTCTGCCGCGAGGTCCCCCGGATTATGATCCTTCTTTTTTGCGCCTGATTTCCCCTCGATGTATTTTTGTTTCGCGGATTGCCTTCAGAAAAGGTGAAAAGCCG
>CAZNDN010000280.1:0-3080 GCA_964571815.1 uncultured Fibrobacterota bacterium
CTAAATCGGCGATTGGGGCTCAATTTCGGCATTCTGGTTGGTCCGACCCGGAAACTGCCGGGAAACTGAGCGCCCGCGAAACCTGGCCGACACCTGTCGCACGGGAAGTGACGAGGACCGTCTCCGTTTGTATTTTAGAAACCCCCGCGACTCCTGCCCCGCGGGCCGAACACGAATGCAAGGGTGTATCGCATGAATATCCGGAAAGGACCTGCAGTATGAAGAAAATTGATACAGCGCCTGCCTACTCTCCCTTGTGGAAGAAGCTGTACTCCCTCGGGCGGGAGTTCGTGCGGGCGGAGCCGTGGAATCTGTTTGAGAATGAAGATGTTTTCGTTGTGCAGGGCTCTTCGGACGATCAGTTGTATCTCTGTGCTGTCATGGGCAACGTCGGCCGGGAGTTCGGCCTGAATGCTTTCCGTGGAACGCAGGGAATGAGAAATTTCTACGAGATAGTCGGCCACGAGGAAGCCGGGCAGCGCGACAGAGATCTCAAGTACGAAATCGATATGCTCTCATTCTCGCTTTCTTCCCGGGAATTCCTGGACGACAACGATCTGAAGGTGACCAGGAAGCTGATGATGACCTTTCCGGGCGGGAAATGGCCTCTGTTCCGCAGTTTCCGGCCCCACTATCACCCGTGGTACCTTACCGAGCAGGAAATCGAGTCTTTGTGTGATTGCCTGGAGCAGACCCTTGTGCTGCACAAGAGAGGTGAGCAATCTCTTGACGATATCAGGAACAACGAGCCGGAGCACATGCTTGTGCGGTCCAAAGAAGGCGGTACATGGAATTCCCACAGCGCTCGTATCTGCTATCCCGCAAAGGAGGAGACTCCGGAGATTCGCCTGGATGATATCACCGCCCGTCGCCTGCTGAAACTGCCTGATAACGGTCCGAAGGAGGAGATCGATCTGGTGCACCTGCCCGGCGCGATCACCGACCATGAACTGCCCTATCACGGGCTCCTGCTCATCGGCATCAACGAAGAGCAGTTCGCGAACCAGTACGGAGTCTTTGCTCCGTTCAACGACTATTTTCAGGAGGGCTGCGACGAGCTTGCGCAGGCATTTCTCTCCAGAGGGGCAAAGCCCCGGACGGTTCTGCTCAGGGATGAATCACCTTTCGCCGATGTTTTCGAGGGTATCGCCGGGCGAATCGGAATCGGATGTGAGCGAATCGATGACCTTCCGTACATCGCGGATTTCCTCAGCACCATGGAGCGGAAGATGGCGGACGGCACGCTGCCCGGCTCCTGATTGCAGGGAAGGGGGGGGGGCGCCGGGGGAGGCGGGTCGGATTGCCCGAATCTTCGGATACGGCTCCCGAAGGCTGTTCCCCGGCCCCATGAAACGCCTGCGCTGCTGCTTGAAAGGGATTCCGAGATCGTGAAAAAACCTGCCCTGCCCCGTGAAAGGGTCATCACCGAGGCGCAGTGCGAGGACAGGCGATGCCGGCAGAAGGGGGAGCAACAACCGGCTCCGGGCAACCGGCGAAAGCCGTGGGTGCAGGCTTGCCGCTTCCGCGCCACACAGGAGCCAGGTCCTGTCGCCGGATCACCGCCGCGGCGAGAGCAGCATGCGCGGAACGGCCCGTGCCGCCGATGAAGCGACTCCCAGGGTGTTGCGGATGCCGATAGAGCGGTAGGCGCTCATGAAGTAGTGCAGGAAGGTCGCGGTCATTCCCTTGACCGGATGTCCCAGTGCCGTGCCGCATGATCTGCCGTTGGCCATGGGTATGATCAAGCCCAGATCAATCAGCTTGAATTTCCGTGTCGGCCGCCCGTCGATAAGCCGCAGTACATTGCGGGCCGCGGTCGCGCCCCCGCCGATCGAGGCCTGCACCGACATCCGCGGGCAGGCGGTCCCCGTGCCGGTGCAGGCGACATCGCCTGCCGCGAAGCAATTCTCCCGCACGCGGAGGTCGGGCCCGGTGGTGATTCTTCCCTGAGCGCCCGTGGGAAGCCCGAGACGAGCGGCCAGGGGTGCGGCTTTCATGCCCGCGCTCCACACCACAAGGGCGTCGTCGAGCCGGGAACCGTCGGACAACACCACCCGTCCCTCATCGATCTCCTTGACGCTCGTGCCGATGGCCACGTCGATATTCATTGCGCGGAGATTCTTGCGGGTGTAGTGTTTCATCCAGTCCGGAAGTCCCGGAAGGATAGTGTTGCTGAGTTCGACCACGAGTATGTCGCGCTGCTCCCGCCAGCGCCGCAGGGCCGCGCGGATGTGCGCGGCGGCTTCCATGCCCGTGTAGCCGCCTCCGCTGATAACGTAGCGCCGGGGTGTGCCGCTTTGGATCGCTTCGGCTATTGACACGCCGGCATCAACCGAATCCACGGTCAAAGCCGATGCTTCAAAGGAGGAATTGCCGTGGAAATTGGTGCGGGATCCCACCGCGATGATGAGGTAGTCGAACTCGACTTCACTTCCGCCGGCCGGATGAACGACGCAGTTGTCAAAGTCCACTCCGACCGCTTCGTCCTGAAGCAACCGCACCCCCGAGCGGTGCGCCAGGGTATCCAGGCCGGTGAGCAGGTGTTTGGAGGGAATCGTAGTGCTGATAACGTCGGGGATATTGGGACGGAACTGCATGTCCGGACGATCGGAGATCAGGGTGACCGCAACCGCGGTCTCGCTCCGGGTCAGCGTGCGAACCGCGGATACACCCGCCAGACCACCACCCACCACCACTACTCGTGTCATCGAATCCTCCTGTGCATACCTCGGTGATTCCGTGTTCCCGGGGCTGACCACAAAATAGCCGTTGCCAACCCCGGGATGGCGCCGCTCCATTGGAATGCAATCCCCGTGCCGGCATGAACATCGGGTGAAATGACTCGCACGACTGTCAAACGATCGTAATGGGCGCGGTTTTTGCATGTCCCGTGACACGGGGAACGGAGTCTTCGGCGCGATTGGCGCTCGATTGATGGTGCGGGGGGAAGCTGTTGTGCGTGGAGGTGGTGCAGCAGGGTATTTTTTCATGATTTCACGTTGCGTACTTCGAGGGTGACGGTGCATGCCGCGGGTACGCTGCACAGGCGAGTCGGCACCGGAGGGGACACGGAATGTGAT
>CAZNDN010000281.1:0-3023 GCA_964571815.1 uncultured Fibrobacterota bacterium
CCCGTTGACTCCCCGGTCACGATGTCCATGTCACCGTCGGAGTCGAAGTCGGCACAGTGCATACTGAGATACCCGAACCCAACCTCTGCTAGTTCATGCTGTTCCCACTCAACGCCCTTGTCGTTGTTCCGGTAAACCAGCATCCGCCCGTCGCCTTCCTCGGCCACCACCACATCGCACCGCTCATCCCCATCCATATCCGCGGCAGCCACGCGGTCGAGAACCGACGCCTCTCCCACGGCATGCCTGGTCCACCCGGAAGTCACACTCCCCGGATTCTCCAGCCACCATGCGCCGCTTTTCCCCGTCACCACATCAAGATCGTCGTCACCGTCGATATCACCCAGTGCGATACCGACACACGCATCCGCACTCAGGCTCACCGCTTCCCACTCGCTTTCCAAAGGATCGGCGGGTATTCGAAAGCAGGTTACACCGTTGAGATTGACGATAATCTCCGCTTTTCCCTGTCCGTCGATATCGCCCACCACATATCCCTGCGCGCAGACATGACACATGCCGTTGCTGTGTGAGCGGACCTTCGTCGATGTCCACGACGAAGCGGCGCGCTGAAGCACATACACACCGTCATCGGCAATCGTCACAACATCGTGCCGTTCATCCCCGTCAAGATCAAGCACCGCCACCGGATTCCCGTCGACCGGCATAGTACTGCGTTCCCATTCACCCTCCATATCTACGCCGGGATTCAGGTAACAGTACTTACCTGATACTACATCGACACTCCCGTCTCTGTCAACGTCACCGACCGCGATACCGTAGCGCGCCTTCCCGTGGTTGCGGTCCAGCGAAATAAAGGTCCAGTTGTCCCGGGCCCGTGCAGCCGGCAAAGGAAAGCACCCGAGAATGCACACGACAACGGTAATCAAGCGCATCGTTTTCGTTGGTCGTGCTCCTCCGGTCATCTGATCCATACCTTGTCTCCGGCCCTGATACGCAGGGGTTTCTCCCGCACACCATCGAGTCTTCTTCCGCGAGCATCGAACAGCCGATGATCGTGGACCACGGGAGACGACCGCCTCCCTATTCCCGAACAGGGTGATACCGTCACCGGCGCATCACACCGCCAGACCCACACTGCTCCGGGGCTCCTCCACGATGGGCTCACCAGGTCAAGATCGCCGTCGTTGTCAAGATCAACGGGGAGGAGACCGATATGGGTGGACTTGTCCCGGTCGACGGTATACGGATCAAAGGTCCCGTTGCCTGCGTTGTCCCAGATCTGAATGCGCCGAGCTTCGATCTCCTCTCCGGTAATGATATCGATATCTCCGTCCCGGTCAAAATCCGCGGTGTGCATGCTCAGATGCCGGTCTCCCTCTCCCACGGCAGTACGCCGCCAGAAGTCCGGAGCGTGCTGCTCGAACCACCAGATCGTCGTGGTCCGGCCCTCTTCGGTGCACACGATATCCTGACGGTCGTCACCGTCAAGTTCAGCCACTTCGATTCGATCGACCACGGCATCGGTCTCTCCAACAGCATGAACTTCCCAGGATGTGTTGTTGCCGAGTGCCGGGTTCTCAAGCCACATCACACGGGCAAGATTGCCGTCCTTTCCGCTGCAGGCAATATCGAGGTCACCGTCGGAATCGATATCACCGGTCTCCACTCCCTCGGAGTAGTGCGACGACACAACAGTCCACTCCCATGAAACGGCATCGGGCTCGTCGGACTTCGCAAAGTAGATGACACCTTTGTCCGGATGTCCGATAATTATCTCCGGAAGTGCGCCGGGGACAAGATCCGCAACGGCGTATCCCTGCGGTCCGATTCCGTGCTCGCAATCGACCAGGTCGTTGAGCAGCACCGCCTCCCACTGGTCGGCACGGCGGTCGGTCGCCTCGAACCACCATACCCCGCCGCATCCCACGGCAACGACATCACCGCACGTGTCGCCGTCCAGGTCGAATATCGCCACCGCCTCCGCCTCCTCCGGGAACGTACTCCGCTGCCAGACTCCCTCCAGGTTTTCGCCCGGATTCCGATAGAAATATCTCCCGCAGGCAATGTCCGGTCTCCCGTCGCCCGTCACGTCACCCGCAACAAGGCCAAAGCTTCGGGAGGGTTTGTCGGTGTCGACATCGATCGGGGTCCAATCCGCGGTCTCCGCCGATACCACCGCAATGACACCCGAAAGCACCATCGCCGCACAAGGGAATCCTCGTTCAACGTATGACTTACTCATGAGTAAACGGCCTTTTTTGTAAATGCACCTCCACTCGCGCGACGGGCAGACAAACGGCGCCATCCCTGCAAATCTCGAACTGCACTCCCGGTCTTCTCCACCGGCTCGTGCACCGTCCGCGGGCATCATATACGTTCTCCCGGGTCAAATCCTGCTCCCGCGTGAGCAGGGAACGCGCCGCTGCGAAAGGCTCTCGCCCTGTCGCGACCGCTTCGCCTCTGCTGACCGAGAAGAGCCAGTCGGCCAGCCCCGGCTCCTCTGCCGCAAGCTCCCAGATGAAATGGCCGTAGTTTCTCTCGGTAAGCCGAACATCCGCCCCGGCCTCTTCGAGGGCGTCAAACATCTCCCGGCTTGCCGCAATCGGTACCACGCCGTCGTTGGTACCGTGCCATATCCAGAAAGCGACATCTTTCAGTGCAGGCGCCATGGACGGATCGCCGCCGCCGCACATGGGCATGGCCGCGGCGAACAGGTCGGGATAGCGCATGACAATGTCCCACGCGCCGAACCCTCCCATGGAGCCGCCCGACATGTAGATGCGGTCCGCGTCAATGGACAAGGAATCGCACACACCGTTGAGGATGCCGACAACACTCTTCAGTGCCGGCGAAATCTCGACATCCTCCAGCGAATACGAGCCCTCACCCCACGGCACATCGACCCATTGCCGTCCCGATGGACACTGGGGGACCAGGACGAAGCAGGGATACTCGCTCTGCAGAGAATCGCCGGTAAAGAGCGTAGGCACCTCCGCGAAATCACGGACCTGCGCCTTGTTGTCGTCGCCCCGCTGACCGACCCCGTGCAGGTAGACAAG
>CAZNDN010000282.1:0-3016 GCA_964571815.1 uncultured Fibrobacterota bacterium
TTCGTGATCACCGCCTTTTGCTGCATGGCTACTCTACGTATTGGGCGCGATCAAGTGACCTCGCTTACCCTTGAGCATCTCCGTGACGATCCCATCCGACAACTAAGTCGCATCCAGAAGAGAACCGGCCTCAATCTGGAGCGCCCTATCAACATTCTGAGGACCAGTGGCGAATTTGAGGTCGGGAAGCTTTTTGAGGGCAACAGAATTCGGTTGCAGAAGACAGTGAAGTTTCTTGGGACAACCAACAACTGAGAAGGAGTCGGATTTGCGTATTTCAGTCTTTGGTCTTGGCTATGTCGGATGTGTGGGAATAGGCTGCCTCGCCAAGCAAGGCCACTCTTGCATCGGTGTGGATGTGAACCAAACGAAGGTCGATCAGATCAATTCGGGGAAACCGACTATCATAGAAGCAGAAATCGAAGGTCTTATTCGTGCTGGGAACGAAGGTGGGATGATACGAGCGACAACCGATGTCGCAGATGCCGTGAACAGCTCCGATATTTCTTTCATATGCGTGGGAACTCCGAATGGGCCAAACGGCCATCTGGATCTCAAGTACGTTTACCGAGTCGCCGAACAAATCGGGGGTGCTCTTCGGAGCAACGACTCATTTCATGTCGTGGTCATCAGGAGCACCGTGTTTCCCGGTACCAACGCGCGTGTGGCAGAGATCCTGGCGAACCGCTCGGGCAAAGTGCAGGGTAGAGATTTCGCCGTCGTCTCCAATCCAGAATTTCTTCGGGAAGGCACTGCCGTCAGGGACTACTTCAATCCCGAGTTGACGGTGATTGGAACCGATTCGGACAAGGCCCGGGAGACTCTCCTGGAGCTCTATGCCCCGCTGCCAGGCACCAAAGAGGTGGTTACCATTGAGACTGCCGAGATCATCAAGTACATAAACAACTCGTACCACGCCCTCAAGATTGCATTTGCTAATGAAGTGGGAAACGTCTGCAAGAAGATCGGTCTCGATTCGCATGAGGTCATGCGTCTTTTCTGCGCCGACAGCAAACTGAACATTTCACCTAAGTACTTCATGCCCGGCTTTGCATACGGTGGCTCTTGTTTACCTAAGGATCTTAAAGGATTGCGGGCGCTCTCCCATGATTCCTATCTCGAATCGCCTATTATCGAGGGGATTGAAAAGAGTAACGGGTATCACAAAGATATTGTGCTTGATCTGGTCATGGAGCAAGCAAAGAGGAAGGTGGGCGTGCTAGGCCTCAGTTTTAAGGCAGGCACGGATGATTTGCGTAACAGTCCGGCTGTGGAGCTTGTGGAGCGACTTCTTGGCAAGGGCTACGATATCAGAGTCTACGACAGGAACGTGCATTTGTCTAACCTTACCGGGACAAATAAGGAGGAGGTTGAACGGCGTATTCCTCATATCAGTTCTTTGATAAGCGATGATCTCGAGGCGGTGGTCGCACATTCGGAGGTCGTGGTTATTTCGTATGCGTCGCGTGGATTCGCAGATCTTGTCGATGCTCATCCTGACAAGCTCTTCATCGATCTGGCTCGTGTAGATTCGAATCGGAAGTCTGGAGGGAATTACATTGGCATTTCATGGTAAAGGCGTTCTCATTGTCGTAGAGAACCTTCATGTCCCAACGGACCGCAGGGTGTGGCAGGAAGCCACCACACTCAAAGCGGCGGGATACAGTGTGTGTGTGATCTCGATCAAAGGGAGGAAGATCGACCGGAAGAGCTACGAATGTATTGAAGGCATACACGTTTATCGCCACCGAATTTTGGGTGAAGCTAAGGGGCCAATCGGTTACCTGCTGGAGTATGGGTCGGCGATCTTCTGGTGGTTTGTTTTGGCTCGACGAATCCACCGAAGGCATGGGTTCCAGGTCATACAGGCCTGCAACCCACCAGACCTGATCTACCTTCTTGCTAAGCGCTACAAACAGCGACATGGTGTGAGATTCGTGTTCGATCATCACGACGTTAATCCCGAGCTCTACATTGCCAAATTTGGCCAGCGGGACTTATTTTACTACCTGATGCTCTATTTCGAGCGAAAGACCTTTGAACTGGCGGACTATTCTATTGCCACCAACGAGTCGTATCGTGAAATAGCAGTGGAACGGGGAGGCATGGAACCCGAAAGAGTTCACGTTGTTCGAAGCGGACCGAAGACGGAGAATCTGTACCCCGTAGATCCAGACCCACGCCTGAAAAGGGGAAGAAAATACCTGGTTGGATACTTGGGGACAATCGGTCAGCAGGAAGGTATTCCACACCTCTTGGATGCCGCCAAGTACATCCGTAACAAACTCAAACGTGACGATATCGCTTATACTATAATGGGGGGGGGCACCGATCAGCCCCTAATGGCTCAGAAGGCGGTTGAGATGGGGCTCGGTGATATCTTCGAGTTCACAGGCCGAGTGCCTAACCAAACTGTTCGGAGCGTTCTTTCGACAATCGATATCTGTGTAAACCCGGATGAATACAACGAGATGAACGACAAATCTACAATGAATAAGGTCATGGAATACATGGCCATGGGCAAAGCGCAGGTTCAGTTCGATCTGACGGAGGGCCGCTATTCTGCGCAGGAGGCATCTCTCTACGCAAAACCCAATGATTCAGTAGACCTCGCAGAGAAGATCGTATGGCTTCTAGATCATCCCAAGGAACGCCAACGAATGGGATCGTATGGCTACAAACGCATCAAGGAGCAACTTGAATGGCGGTATGAAGCGCCCAAATACCTGACCGTCTATCGCGAACTGCTCGGTGAGGCGGGGTGGGAGAGGCCAGATGCTCCTGAAGGTGTCAACATGAGGGGGTTTGCGCAGGAGGCGTTTCCTGAGTTCGAAGAAGATCACTGATGATCTCGGACGAATGGATTTGTACTTCAGCGCCCGATTGCCGATGAATAGGATCGCCATGATGTCCTGCATGTACCCTGTAGACCATTCTTGAGCTGCAATACCGCGCTGTCCTTTCGCATTATCGGTGGAGTAACAGAATGAGGTGGACCCCGAAAAAACGACAGCCC
>CAZNDN010000283.1:0-2995 GCA_964571815.1 uncultured Fibrobacterota bacterium
GCCCTTCACAACCGGATCGGCGCAGGACACCCATGCGAAGGTCAAGACAGTCCAGACACACAGCAGGCGCCTCCTCGCCCTGCTCTGCGCTTCGTCGAGCATCCCGGAACTCACCCTCGTCCGGCGCATCACCACACATTTCCGAGGCACGGTGGAATTCCCTGATGCACACGAAATTGCAGCCGCATGCTCACAAATCATGCCTTCCTTTGCAAAACTGACCTTCTCATCGTCCGTGACAGCAGGAAAAACGCTCAGCAGAGAAGATAGCTTCTTCGCGCAGCCGTGTCAAGCCAACCGCCGGCGCCGGCGAACCCTCCCGGGTTTGCTTCAAGGAAGCACCTTACAGGTCATTGCGTGATTTCTTGCTACCGGAAAAAACCGTAGCTTCGTCACGGAGCCGGCGGCGAATTCGGGCTTGACGAAAGCACGGTTTTGCTGACCGCGCGCTCACTCACTCCCGAGGATTTTGACTATCCCGACATCACCGTGCCGGCGTTACCCGTGCCGAAAAGGAACGATTCGCGGTGGTATACCTTACGACGAATGCTCCCGCCGGCAGGTCACCGCTGAGGAAATGCGCGTGAACCGCGGTGGTACGGGGCGCCACCAGGCGCGTGCGCACAAGACGACCATCGAAAGAGAAAAGCGAGAGCCGCGCCGGTGCGCTCGTGGTATTGACGGTCTCGACGTGGCCGCCGTCAATCGACAGGACCGCCGATGACCGACGCGGTTGAGGCCGCGAATCCGCAATTCGATCGCCCGCGCCCACGCGGTCGGCGCTGCTGCCCAGTGAGTTGTTGTCCAGCCACAGCATGACCCGGTTCCACTCTTCATCGGTCAACCGGGGCAAATGGGATTTCAGCAGTCTTTTTCCCATTACCGACGCGTGCGCCCCCACCCCGCCGGGGACCGAGCGGGAGCCGCCGTGATCGGGCTGTGTCAGGGTGTTCTCACCGTTGTCGTAATAGAACGCGTAATGTCGAAGGGATTCGTACGTCATGTTCATCAGGCCCCTGCCGGTATCGTGGTGGCACGGAAGACACGTGGTGGTGAAGACCGGTTCAACCAGATTGGTGAAATCAAACGGCTTCCCGTAATCCTCGATCTCCGGCTCGATATCGGACGGCTCGCGGTCGAACGCCAGGGGTATCGATTCCGGAGGCGGCACGGCCTCCCACTTGCTCTCATGGCACCCGAGGCAGATAAGCTGTTCTCCCTCGTGCAGGTACGTTGCCGAGCGCATGGAGTGAATCGCCATGTGGTTCTCATCGAGCAACTGGAACAGAAGCGGCGTGTGAAGAGGGGCATGGAAGTTCGCGCTTCCGTCTTTTTCGACCGGCACAACCCCGAGCACCTTGCGGGCAATGCCCTCGTGCCCGTAGTCGATCGGAGATTGGTCTCCGGCCGATGAGCTGTCCGCATGAAGAGCAACAACCCGGAGCCATTTCGCTTCGGCGTTTTCAACAATGGAGTCGGGAAATGCAAACGGCGATGTCAAATACACGTTCACAACGGCCACCGTCGCCCTGCGAGGTACAGAATTACCCCCCTCTTCTCCCTCATATACCCGATTTGCAAAAACCGGCGGTCTCGGTCTCGACCGAAGTGGGATGGGATCGGCGGGAAGGAACCCCTCGGGCGAAGTGTAGACAATCTCCGTGTTTCCGAAGCAGTCTACGAGGGAGATGGTTTTGCAGTACACGCACAGAAAGAACTCCTCGCTGAGAGGACAGGCGAAGCCATAAAGACAAACCGATTCACGCGTCGGCAGGTCCACGCCGGTTTCCGATTCCGGGAAAGGAACATGCGGGTTAATTCTCTTGATCTGCGCCTGCGCGCCGTCGTCCTCCACCCGGGGATTGATGAGGACCAGCGTCCCCTTCTCCGGGCCATGTATGGGAGCGGCCGTTGCCGTGTAGGAGGCACATCCCGGTATTGCGTGAATATCCATGTAGCACATAGGCCTGAACCGTCGCCCGTCCTGCGCCCCCCCCTTCACCATCGGTGTGTACGAAAGCCACTCGGGCAGATACCTCAGTGTGGTGTAAGGGTGCGGATAGTTTCCGCTCAAAGCCCGAGGGTCCCTGCCGTCAGGATAGCAGGCCCATAAATGCATGCCGCAGAAACGGTCCCGGTCAACATTGTCCCAGCGGGTGTAGACGATCTGGCCGTTGTTGTCGACACAGGGCTTCCACTCGTGCGAGAGGTGATAACTGAGCCGAAGAATGTCACTCCCGTCGGCTTTCATCGAAAACAGACTGTGAACCGGCACGGGATCGTCGAACCCCCGGCAGAAGCCGGTGTTGCGCTCCGAAATAAACGCGATCCGGCCGTTGGGAAGGACACAGGGGTCCATGTCGTTGGAGGAACCATCGGTCAGGCGGTGAATCATTTTCCCGGCACTGTCGACGCAGTAAATGTGGAACTTCCCATCCTCGTCGTCGGCGCTCCAGGGCGATCCCGGTTGCGCGCACCAGGAGAAATACACGGTATCTCCATCGAAGGACAGCTCGGGCGCAGCGAACGCTCCCCCTGCAAGCTTTTCATCATTCCGCGCGCCGTCCCAGACACCGACATCAGCCGTCAGATCGACTTTCCGCGGGCTTTCCCCGAATGCATCGCGCAGAAGGTAAAGCCCCCCGCCGGCCTGCGCATGCGCCCCGCCGTACTGTCGCGTGATGTCGGAAATCTCGGTCCGGACTTTTTCCACAAAGACTATGTCCGAAAAATCGAGCAGCGGGTTGCCGAAGGCAATAGCGCGGCGGAGTCGACAGGTCTCGAAGAAAAGCTCCTTGCGCAACTCGGGTGATACGGTATCCACGAGTTTCTCGATTGACTGGACCTTCAGGTAGAGCGAGTCGATTCCGTGGTCCGAATCAATGGAATCGATAGCCAGGAAGAGTGCCTTGGTTCGACGAAGCAGGACATCGAGGGGATGGCGATCATCCGACCGGATCACCGCGTGCATATTCGCGACATCCGACGTATCCAT
>CAZNDN010000284.1:0-2987 GCA_964571815.1 uncultured Fibrobacterota bacterium
TTCAACTCCTCGACACTACAGGTCAGTGGCGATGTCGACTTCGGTTCTCTCGGCTCAATGGCGGCCGGCACCGGAACGCTGGAGTTCACCGGAGCTGCCGCGCAGAACTTCACGCCTCTCTCCGGTACGACCCATCCCGAGATACTCCACTCAAACTCGGGAACCCTGCAGCTTTCAACCAACAGTCTCTCCGCGGAATCATTCAGCAATTCCGCGGGAGCACTCAATTTCAACGCCTTGAACCTGACGACCAACTCTGATTTCACGGTTACCAACGGTACGCCCACCACCTTCTCCGGCCATGACGCTGTCACCCTGACGGTCGGAGGGAACGCATCGTTCACCGGCCAGAGCGGGAATCTGCTGAACATGGATCCGGCCACGACATGGTATATCAACGCGACCGGTACACTGAATGCGGACTATGCGAGCATCGGCAACTGTGACGCATCAGGAGGATCAGGCGGTGTCGGCACCGAGACCTGCGTGGATATGGGCGGCAATGTCAATTGGGCAATCGGAGATATCCTGCCCCCGGACAACGATGTCACTCTGACGGCAACGGCCATCGATACCGGCAAAGTGGCCCTGTCCTGGAACCCCTCGGCAATTGACTCCGCCGACGCCGACAGCGTGGGCATCTGGTATAAAACCGGGGACTATCCCGACAGTGCCCGGGATATGTCGGCATTGGGTTGGGTTATGCACCCCCTTGCGCAGTCGGTCGACACAATTACCGGCCTCAACAACCATACCATTTATTACTATGGCCTGTGCGTCCGCGATTCTTCGGGCAACTGGTCCGACACGACCTCCTCGGCCTCCGACACGGCCTATACCAGAAGGTTCCCGGTCAAATGGACCGGCGCGGTGAACTCGGACTGGTCTACCGCGGGCAACTGGAGCACGGGCGCGGTGCCGACTACCTCCGATTCGGTTGTGTTCGACAACGGAGGCGTCAACTGCGCACTCTCCGCCGGCGCCACCGCCGGCGATCTGGTTTTCACCGGCGGATATACCGGCACCCTCGATTTTAACGGCAACATGCTCGAAGCCCGGGGAACGCTTATCGACTTTCGCTCGGGCGGGACGTTTGTCGATACCGGTACGATTTGGCTGTACAACATGGATCCGCGAAGCGTGACGTTTATTCCCAAGGGAGGAGTGGAGCTTCCAACGATCCAATTCGAAAAGGGGTCGCTGACTGTAGCGTTTGAGCCGTTGTGGACCAGGGAGCTTAACTGCATGGTGGCGGACAAGGTGGTGTTCGAAAACCTTGACACCACGCATACGATCGACAATCTTCAGTTTCCTTCGGGATGTTTCGTGGATTTCGGCAACAACCGTATCAGGCTCAAAAATGAAGCGCGTTTTGAGATGATAGACAGTTGCAGCTTCCAGACCGGTGCCGCACTGTATTTCTCCGAAACAAGCGGTCTCGACACGCTCGCGGGAGCACCCAACGATACCCTGCCCCCGGTCTACCACGACGGCAGCGGGACTCTGTGGCTGTACATGGGCGATCTGTCGTGCAAGAGCTTTGTCAACAGCGCGGGGATACTGGACCTTAACGGCTACGGTATCCACACCCAGGGGGATTTCACCATTCAAACCGGGACCGCCACAACGTTGATGAACATTGACGGGGCAATGATCGATGCGGGCGGGAATGCTTCACTGAACGGCCAACTCGGCGATTCACTCAATCTCAATGCGGCTACCACCTGCACCCTGGCGGTCACCGGTACGTTGAGCGCCGACTATGCCGTTATCGCTAATAACGTTGCCTGGGTCTCGGCCGGAACGGCAACCAACAGCCGCGATGCGGGCGGGAACGTGAACTGGACGATCAACACGGCCCCTGTCTTGACAATCGACAGCGCTCAACAGACTTCCGCCGACGGTACCGGCCAGGTGACACTTTACTACGACCTCATCGACAGCGATCTTGACCTCTGCAGCCTCTCCGTTGATTACTCCATGGACAACGCTACGTGGTATACGGCACATATCACCGGCGCTTCCACAGGCACGCCGGCGACCGGATATGTTTCCGGTATCACCACCGATGTCGTCAACGGAACCCTGATATGGGACTCAAAAAGCACTTCCAACGGGAACGGGGCATTCGCGGGGTATGATGCAACGGTGTACCTGCGGGCGCAGCCCCACGACGGGACGGTTGCGGGTACGGTGCAGACAAGCACGGCGTTTGCGGTTGACAACCAGGCGCCCACACTTTCGCCGGTGTCAATGACCTCGGACAACAGTTGGCCGACCAAGGCTGCCGCGGGCAATACCGTGACCGTATCCTTTACGTCCAGTGAAGCACTCGGGTCTCTTCCCACGGTGACCATCGACGGCAACACGGCCGATGCGGTCACGGACCTTGGTTCAAACTCATTCGAGGCCACACGGGTGATGCAGGTGGGAGACACCGAAGGGTCGGTGACGTTCACCATAGATTTCAGCGACTCTGCGGGCAACGCGGGTACGCAGGTGAGTGCGGTCACCGACGGCTCGAACGTGATTTTCGACGGCACAGTGCCCACGCTGTCGCCCGTCTCCGTCATATCCGACAACAGTGACCCGAGCGCCGCGGCCGTGGGCGACACGGTGACTGTGTCGTTCACGTCGAGCGAGCCCCTGAAATCGCTTCCCGCAGTCACTATTGACGGTAACACGGCCGATGCGGTAACGGACCTTGGCTCCAACGCATTCGAGGCCACGCGGGTGATGCAGAGCGGCGACACGGAAGGCTCGGTGGCCTTCACCATAGACTTTGCCGACTCGGCGGGCAACGCCGGCACGCAGGTGAGCACCACGACAGACGCCTCGGAGGTGGTCTTTGACGGGACGGCGCCTACGCTGACCACGGTTACTATCAGTTCGGACAACAGCGATCCCAGCGTAGCCTCGGCGGGCAACACAGTGACCGTATCCTTTACCTCCAGCGAGGCCCTGGGTGCTCTTCCCACGGTGACGAT
>CAZNDN010000285.1:0-2963 GCA_964571815.1 uncultured Fibrobacterota bacterium
GGTTTTCGTACACCTTGTCGGTGGTAACGGCCACGATTGCCCTCACCGAATCACACGCCCGGCAGGCTTCGCACACATTCAGGGTGCCCATGACATTCGTGGCGTACGTTTCCGCGGGGTCACGGTAGGAACGTCGCACCAGCGGCTGCGCGGCAAGGTGAAAGACGATCTCCGGTCGGGCCAACGCAACAATCCTGGCAAGTGAGTCGGCATTGCGTATGTCGGTCAGGAAAGATTTGTAATCAAGCCCGAGAAGCTCATGATGACTGGGTTCCGTTGCGGGCGCCCGGGCCACCCCTACGACATGGGCGCCCATGTTCCGAAGCCACAGAGCAAGCCACGAACCCTTGAAACCGGTATGGCCCGTAACCATGACGGTCTTGTTCTTGTATGCGCCACCGAAAAAGTTGTGCATCGTCACAGCTCCCTCCCCGGGTTTTGCCCGAAGCCACGGTGTATCCACAATATGGAAAGAAAAGGGACGCCGACCGGAAAGTCCCTCGGTGTTCTTTTCCGCGTTCTCTGCCCCTCAGCGCCCGACTGCTACCAGATCTTCCACGGCGCACTTCCCTCGCCCCACATTCTGTTCAGCCCCGCATAATCCTTGTAGGTATCCATGCAGTGCCAGAACCCCTCATGACCGAACATGGCGATCTCGTTTGCGCGCACGAGCCGCTTGAACGGCTTGTTCTCCAGGACCGTCCGATCATCATCGATAAAATCAAACAGTTCCTTGTTGAAAACGAAGAAGCCGCCGTTGATCATCCCTCCAAGAACGGGTTTTTCGCGAAACGACATGACAATACCATCGTCACCGCTTTCCACGATCCCGAACGTGGTCGGCAGATGCACGCCGGTCAAGGTAGCGGTTTTGCCCTTTTCCCAGTGATATTTGAACAGAGCATTGATATCGATATCACTGACCCCGTCGCCGTACGTGCAGAAAAACAGGTCTTCATCGATATACTTCTCGATCCGCTTGATCCGCCCGCCGGTCATGGTCCGCTCGCCCGTCAGTGCAAAAGTTATCTCCCATTCGTCAATATCCCGGTCTTCAGCCCCGTCCATGTGAAACAGCTTGCGATTCTTGTCCTTCACCTTCATCGTAAAATCGTGCGTACGCGCATGATAGTTCTCAAAGTAGTCGATAATCGCTTCCCCCTTATATCCCAGACACAAGACGAACTTCCTGATCCCGTAGAAAGAATACGTTTTCATTATGTGCCACAGAATCGGCCGTCCGCCGATATCGATCATGGGCTTGGGCATTGCCTCGGTGACCGAGCGAATCCTTGTTCCCTCACCTCCACAGAGGATCACGACTTTGTAGTGCGACAAGTTAACCATTATTAAATAATACCCCTTTCTGTTCCCCGGTGTTCATTGTGTGTATCCGGACAGACTCCAGCACAGAGGTCACTTTCCCAGATTCATCAATTGCAGGATAAGGTCGACCCGGTGACCGTATCCCAGCGTTGCGTCGGGATCGGTGTCGCCCCTGAACGCATACTGTACCGAGTAACCCAGGTACTTCACACCCAGTCCCGCCGCGTAACCGTATGTCTCACGCGTGTTGTACAGCATCATCCCGTTGCCGCCGCCACGAACCGCAATCTCCCAGTCCTGGATCAGAAGCGCGTACTCAAGCCCCCCGAACGCCTTCATGTTGTTACCCGCCGGCTCAAACGTCTCCACGTCCTGATAATCCCGGTGACGTTTCCAGGCGCCGTCAACATCCACCGTCAACCGGTGCATCTCCGAAAACGTCCGCCGGTAGCCAACCCCCAGCCGCAGCTCGGGATCCACCTTGTCCCCCATCACGTCCGTGGCAAGCGTCCGCGCCGTGAAACCCAGGCTCAATCCGTACGGGAAACCCGTCTGAAGACCCACATCAAAGCCGAGGCCCGACCCGTTGCCCTCGGAGGTCAGAAACGAATACCGGTTGATACTGAAACCAACCGACGTCTCCCGGAATATCAGCAGCTCATCCCACAACGCACGACCGATCGAGAGCGAAAACGTGTGCTCCCCCGCATGATTGCTCTCCGCTTCGGAACCCTCCTCCAGCGAAGCAAACGCCGCAAGCCAGCTCCCGCTCACCGTCCCGATGTTCTCGATGGGTACCGCAAGTGAGGCGTAGTTGATATTCAAACCCTCGACATCCTGCAGTATCCAGTTGGACTCCATCAGCGAAAGCTCCTCGACCCGCGACAGCGCAGAGGGATTCCAGTACGCCGCCGACGGGTCGTCCACCACGGCAACGTAGCCACCGCCCATGCCGTAGCCCCGCGCTCCGATCATCAGATCAACCGGCGAGGCATGAACCCCTGCGGCCACCACCACAATGACAAGCGTCGTTCCAATCAGTGATCGTCTCATGTGCACCTCCCCGGTCAGCGCCGCAGCAGCCCCACGGGCTTGCGGATGACTGTCGTTTTGTTGGTGGAGTCCGATGTGAACGTGAACAGGTATACGTACAGGCCCGCCCCGGCAAACGCACCCGAGACATTCTGTCCTTTCCAGCGCACACGATGCTCGCCCGCATCGTAATCCCGGTCAACGACCGTGCAGACCACATCGCCGGCCAGATCCAGAATGCGCAGCGACGCCGTCCCGTCGTCGGAAAGCTCCATCACAAAGTCCGCGCCCCCGTCGGCGTAGTTGACCGGGTTGGCTTCCCAGTACCCCCGAAGCCTGGTCGGCACCGCCTGCGAGTCCCGGGCAAGATCGAAGATCGTGAAGTGATTCACTTCAACGCTCACCAGTCCCGTGTCAATCACGGGCGTGCCGGCCCGAACCCAGCTTCCCCCGTCCCAGTATACCACCGTCAGCTCCGCGGGGTGCACCTCACGCTCACCGTCCTGGTCCTTGTCAAGATCGGCGTCGGTATAGCTGAGGGTCAGCGTGACCGGCTTGCGGAACACCAGCCCGTCGGGACCGAAATCCCGCGCCACCTGCAGCAG
>CAZNDN010000286.1:0-2963 GCA_964571815.1 uncultured Fibrobacterota bacterium
TTTTTGGCCAGATGTGTCGCAACGCCTTAATTGTCAGGCGGTTGCGTAGGCCCGACACCAAGCAACCAGCGTACCCGCCACGTACACGCTGCGTGGGAAGAACAGGGTTGCCCCCAGAGCCGCGGCTTCATCGACAGCCTGCTGCAGTTGTTCCGTGCAGTCCGAATCCCCGCTACCGTCGGCGCCCCGACTCCGAACGTTGACAAAGGAATCTTTGCAGTGCACCATTGCGGGAAGGCTCCTGCGTTGTTCATTGACAAAGACTAATCGATTCCGCTTCACGAGGCTTGCAAATCCGATTCCGAAGCGTGTCGCACGCGCAACAGAGAAGATATATTCGGACAGGGCAGTGGCCGACCCGGATGGTGCAGGGTTCTCGTCGGATGAGACGTGGGCAAAAGCGGTGCAGACAGGTTGGGGACCGGTCGAAAAGAGGTATCGGGGTTGGGCGCGGTGCCGGCACGAGGGGCAGGGGAGGGGGGGCGTCAGGTTTCCGGCGGGTTCGCACGCTTGCACGGCTTCGGAAATTCATCCCGCGGTCCGCCCACTGAAGTTCGAAGGAGATGATGAGCGATTGAGAGGTACCCGAGCCCGACGCAGATTGCGGGTGTCCAGTGAAGAAAGCGATCTACTGGGACAAAGCTGTGTAACGACAAAGGATAAGGTACTGATGATCGGTGAGATGCAAGGATTCCTGAAAAGAAGCATGTAGCACAACATTATGTAAACTACAGTCGCTCTCCAGCCGCAGAAACGCACTTTTCAATCGATCAGAAACCATTCTTCTCCGCCTCGGTGTGGACCTGAGTCGATTAACTTGTTCACTTTTCAATCCGCGTAGTAAGTACAATACGTAGCATCGATACCGGTCTCCTAACCAGGAAATAAGGCAGAAGTCCTGTCGATGCGGGGTTATGCTGTGGAAGTCCGAGGATGACGCAAAACCCAAAGCTCTGATTTTATGAGCGTTACAGGCTACCATACCAAGTATCCGGTGAGGATTGGCGTGTTTCACCGCGCGCCGGACAAGCATTCTCACAAGTGTACATCATAAGTTATTGATTTCAAATAGATTATATCGACCATTGCGGTGGGCTGGTATGGTGGAGGTCAAACCCCGTTGTGATAGGTGCTTGCAGGCGAAAAAATTGAAGCGACAATGGGTTATCGGGCACGATGGGTGTGTTCCCGAACATGTTTGCCGTAGTGCCTTTGGCCATCATGCACAACTCTGTTGCTCGGTACCGGGTATGCTGCTACGGCCTGGCTGTGGTGCCGGATTGGTGACGGGCGTTGTTTTGGTCTCAGACGGGGCTGAAGGCCGCGGAACGCCCGGTGCGGGTAGTTTCCTGAAGCAAACGCGGCGGTAACCGGCAGACGGAACTGGCGGCAGTGAAGGCTTCGGTTGTGTACGGAGGGGGCGTTGTTGGTCACGGGTTGGATAGGACGCACTCCACCGCACCCGTCGCATTGATTGAAAAATGCCCTCAGAAGCCGAAATTCGGCAAAAATCAGCGATGACGTGGTGTTTGGGGCCAAAGTGGACAATTGCGTATAATACATATTATGTAAACTACGCAACTACACATTCATCCCCCCTTCTTTCATCGCTCTCCCGTGTGCACTTACTGCCTCGTCCTCCATCCTTGCCGCCAGGGATCTCCCTTCCGAACCGGCCTTTTCAGACCTCGCCCTTTTCGGTCTCGATCTTTTCCGATGAATTCCGCGGCAGCTTCGCCGGCCGGTGAGGTTACAACACGAACGTTTTTTCCCGCACAAAACTCACCACATGTGCGCACAGGCCGAACATTTCGTTCCGCGCCAAACCCGTACGCACAGAACCCGCCGAAGAATACTGTTGCGCACGGTCCGGGCGGAATACATTTTTGGCATATACCCCTCCCCCTCTCATCCCTTGCCCCCGGAGGTGCACAATGATGTACCGTCGGCTTCTGCTTGTCTCTCTTGGTGCGGTTCTGATAACGTGCGGTCGCCCGCTCACCGAAGGAGCGGAAGTTGGTGAATTTGTCGACTTCAGAAGCAGCGCCCTGGCATGGTATCCCCTTGGTCCGCATGCCGCCGACAGAGCACGGGGCGGCGCTCGCGGAACCATGCACGGCTCCACGCCGGCCATGGATCGCAACGGTGCCCCGCAGGGATGCCTGCGGTTCGACGGGGCCGACGACTATGTCGAGGTTTCGCATTCACCGGGTACGCTGCAACTCGGCACGCGTGATTTTACCCTCTGCGCATGGGTCTTCACGACAGATTCCGCGTGCGACGACGATGCTCCCGCCGTGATCGTCGCAAAAGGCAATCCGCCTGGTTCAGGCTTCGCCCTGGCCCTGGAGTGCGGCAAACCGTGCGCCTTTGTCGGAGAGGTTTCGGAGAACGGCTGCGCGACGGTTGGAGGGGAGATCAGCGACGGGCGGTGGCATCACGTGGGAATGGTTCGCGGCGGCGGTAACGTATTTCTGTACGCCGACGGGCAAATGGTGCACCGGTACGGCTCCACCGAATCGGTCAACACCGACCAACCCCTGACACTGGCAAAACATCCGCTCGAGGAGCGCGGGTTTTTCGACGGCAGAATCGATGACCTGATCATTTTGGACAGAGCGCTCAGCGCTGCCGAAATGCATTCTCTTGCCTCGGGAGAATAGCGGGATGGTGAATCGAATACAGTGAAGCATGAACCCTGCTGCGTTCTTCGTGGGCAGACAGCCGGCGAGGTCGAGTAAGAAGCGATTTCAAGCGGCGGGAACCGAAAGCATCCCCGAAAAAAAAGAGTGTGGCCCGCCCGACTCGGTCTTCATTTGCCGACAAGCGTCGGTCGGCGTGATTCGCTTTTGCCGACGCCCCGGCGTGGCGCCACCACATGAGTAACCGTCTCAGCCGCCGGTCCACACTCAGTTCGTATACTCCACTCGCTCCTTCGACAGGACACCGGCCCGAAATTCGCC
>CAZNDN010000287.1:0-2889 GCA_964571815.1 uncultured Fibrobacterota bacterium
AAGGCCGGATACCATCGGGTGGTATGGAGAGGAGAGAGCAATTGCAGGAGGCGGGTGGCAAGCACGCTGTACCTGATGGTCATGGAGACGGAGGAGAAGCGGCTGGTTGAGAGAATGGAGTTTGTGAAGTAGGTGGCTGACGGGAAGCGGAGCCGGGCGAAGGACAAACGGCAAACCACAAGACTATCCGGATACCAGCGTCAAGGAGCCGGCACTGTGCATCCAGCGGTCGGCATCACGCATCAACCATTCGTGTCCCATATCGAAAGGGCTCCGCGGGTTCGCCCAGTCAAGACTTGCATTCCCGTGCGCAGATATGCATACTGTTGTTGTGGTGCTATGATATTCAAAGTGACAACTCGGCATGCAATCTGCGCGGCACTGTATCTTGCGCGGCACGGCAAAGACAGAACCGTCGCCGCGGAGGAGATTGCGCGAACCAGGGGAATACCGTCCGCATACCTGCCGCGGTTACTGGGCAGACTGGTCAAACGCGGGATCCTGCAATCTCACCACGGCGGTAGGGAAAAGGGGTATCGTATGATCCGCGACCCTGCACGAATCACTCTTTTTGAGGTGTTGGATGCATTCGAAGGCTGGTCCGAGAAGGGATGCCTCCTCAGGCCGTCAAATGACACGTGCCTGTGCCCGGCGAAGCACCACTGGGACGAGATTCAGCGGAGGATGTTCGCGCCCCTGAAAAGCTATTCCCTTGCGGACTGTCTGGCGAGCGATCCGAATAGTCGTAGCAGCACCGTATTGGCTCCCGGGAGCGAAACGAAGACGTGCGGTTTCCCCTTTGTACCGATGGGGCCGGGAAGCAAGAATGTGATGGAGTAGTGCGGGACTGTCGCTCAGGGCGCGACTGAGACCGTTTTTTTTACAAAGCAAGATTACCTTGGTGGTAATCTTGGGCGCCGGGGTTGAGGAGGAGAAGACTTTGCTCATGTCAGGACCGATTCGCAAAATTGCACTGATTTCGCTTTCGCAAATCCAGGACGAATCCCGTCCGAGCGTCAAGGCGGCGACCGTGAGGATCACGTTCCGCGTGTTGTGCCGATCAATAGAGGATCTCGCTGTCTGCGAAATGCTGCCACAGCGGGATCTGGCTGTCGATGAGTTTCTGCTGTCGCTGCAGCAGTACGTCGGGAAGATTGAAGGCGGGGGTGTGCTGCCGGCGGTAAGTGTGATGTCGAACGATTACCCCCTCTTCAGGAAGGTCTCGGCACTTGTGCGTTTGCATGCCCCTTCAACTCCCCTGGTGGCGGGCGGGGCGCATTTTGTGCATTCGTTCAAGGCCGACCGGCGAGTTGTTGCTGATGATTCGACCGCGGCGAAAGCGCTTAAGGAGAATCTTGCCGATGTCGTTTGTGTGGGGCAAGGCGGGGTGTTGCGAAAACTCGTGGAGGGACTCGGCAACGGCGCATTCAAGTTTGTGAAGACCGGGGATCGACTCCAGCTCGAGTGTGATGCCCGCGAGGTTCCCGACGGCATGTACTATAGAAAAGGCGCCGGTTGCATCCAGGGCCGGGGAAACGGCAAACGACCTTACATCTCGTGGGGAAATCCGTATATCATTCCGATCAAATACACTGACGGTGTCGGAGCGAATTTCAACATCTCCAATCGGTGTGCCAACAGGTGCCGCTACTGCGGCAGCCCCAAACACGGCTACGATCTGCCTATCAGAACCTATCTGGAGGAACTTGAGCGATTCGTTCCACCGAACACGGTTCGTGTCCTGCAGGCGAACGATAACCACCCATTCGAGCGGGGCAACAGGACAAGAATATTTGAGTTGATCCATGCTCTTGGCCGTGAGCATGGAAGACCTCCGCGACTCCTGAACTTTTTCCTGGACCCCTCGATACTTCCGGAGTCCGATAGTCAGGATCTCCGGGAGTTTTTCCAGACTCTCGGCGGGAATGCCCATCAGTTTCAGTTCGGCCGGGAATGCACCAGCGAAGCAGTAGCACGAGCGCTGGGCAGAAACTACAGGGGAAAGCCCCGTGACCGTCGGCGTCTTGATCTGGAACGAAAGGCCATTATCGAACTGGCGTCACTTCTGCCGGAGTCCACATTCAAGGTGTTTTATATCATTACCCCTTTTGAAGACGAAGATTCGGTGCTTAGCACACTGCGGGAAGCTCGCCAACTGCATCAATACAAGAACATAACGACAGGATCCAACTTACTCTGGCCCCTCCCCGGTTCGCCCAACAGAGCCCGATACAAAGGGCGGTATTTTTCGTTTGAGGACCTCCCGATGGAATTCATCGATAACCTGGAAGTACTCGCTCCCGGCGATCTCAATTTCTGGGATTGCCGGTTTCCGGCATCCGGGCTGCTTGACGTGCTGATTGCATCACAGGTGAAGGTCTATGTGCATCCCCGTCTCCACAACAACACTCTTTTCCATCTTACTATGATGGAGATTGTCACGGCGATTGCTTTTGGGAGCTATGAGCCCGGGACAACTGTTTCACGCATCGTCGAACGTATCCCCGCCGAGGTCCGGCAGGAGCCGGGAGATATCAGCCCGGACTATCGGGACCGGATTCTGGAATTCGGTAAGATGGTGGATCAAGAGCAGCTTCATCGGTTCTCTGAGCAGGACCGAATACGCATAGTCCAACTGATAGTCGAAAACTTCTGCATGTGGGAAACGGCAAAAGTCCAGGCCCTGGGCGAGGACCTGAAGAACTTCTTTCGATTCCGGAACACGTTCTTCGAAAGCAACTACTCCATTACGCATCCTGTTGACGCTGTTGAACCGTGATCAAGCGCAACCTGCACAAAGGACCATGAGCATGAAAAGTGGAAACCTCCCTGCCGGTTTCGGCGGTACGCGACGGAAGGATTCCGGCGGTGAATCCGGCACAAAGAGGC
>CAZNDN010000288.1:0-2886 GCA_964571815.1 uncultured Fibrobacterota bacterium
TGCACACCGAGTTCCTGCCCGGCAAGGAAAAGACAATTCGCCTGCGAGTCCGCGGCAAGCTTTTCGGTACTCGCAACGGCACGGAAACCGACATGCTTCAGGAGGTGGTCGGCTACATCGACCGCAAGACCGGCGTGGCCCGCCTGGAAATACCGACCCTGTGGTATATCGACGACGACCACTACAACGAGTGGCTGGACAACCCGAATACGCCCTGCAAATACACGATCAGGGGCATCTTCCATTCCCTGGGGGAGAATGTCATTGACAGTCCGGAGTTGGAGATGCCGGCATCAAAGAAACACGCCGTCGATTTTGTAGAAATACCGGATATCACTTTCAACACCGGAAGTGCTGTTCCGTGTCTTGATGAAGACGGGGTGCTGGTGTCGGCAGTATCTGCGGCGTACAGGTTCGCCGAGGAACATCCGGACAAGGAAATAGTCATTTTCGGGCACACCGACACTGACGGCAAAACGGGGTTCAATCACACGTTGTCAAGAAGTCGTGCGATGGCGGTGAAGTCTTTGTTTGACGATGATGTTGATAGGTGGAAGGAGACGGCAGCGCAGTACGGGAAAGTGGAAGATATCCAGGCAACACTCAGCTCCCTTACCGAAAGTTTCGGCTGGGACTGCGATGCCGGCCCGATAGACAATGCCGACGGTCCGAAAACAAGAGAGGGGGTGAAGGGATTCCAGGCAGGGTTCAATGAGCGGTTTGACCAGGCAATTACCGTTGACGGCATTATCGGGCCGCAAACATGGGGGGCGGTTCATACCGTCTATCGCGACCTGATAAAGAAGCGTTACGCAGAGGACGGAGAAGCTTCGCTTCCTGATCTTGCTTACGGGCACAACGGTACCGGCTACTTCGCGTGTGGAGAATCATTTCCTATTGAAGGGAAAGGCAGGGATGAATACACGTCTCAGGCAAACCGTCGTGTGGAAATCGCCTTTGTTGACGGCGCTTCCCCTCCTGTCCTGCAAGAGCCTTCAGATACGGAAAAGCCTGTCGAACTGGAAGCATGCCCGGTTTTCGACGATTCGAAGTCCGACCGGACAGCCATTGAAGTCTCGGACGGCTCCGTGGCCGTTGATGGAGAGGTTTTCTACGACACCGGTGCGGATGAAATCGGGCTCATCAAGCCTTCACGCATGCAGGAAGTGAAACGTGAAATCGAATGGATGGATGCTTTCACGCCGTACATGAAGGTTTTTCTTGAAAGCGAAGAAGGTCGTGAGGAGAAGGACCGTTCCGCGGAGGCAAGGGCTGTTCTGCAGGTAATGAAGGAGTTTGTGGACGCCGAGAGCAACCAGGAAGCGCAGAGTATTGTCGACAATCTGGATTCTCGTATCAAGCAAGTGAAGAAGGATATCCTCGACGACGAGGAGAGCTACAACCGTACGACAGCCGCCGGTCACAAGATGAAGGCCGGAGATATCCGTGAAGTATTCCGGGTTGCCGGAAAGCGGATGGTGCGCGTGCGAGGAAAGAAGATCCGTTCTCACAACCGCTGGTTGAGCAGGGAGCAGGTCCTGGCACAGTTGAAAAAAGAACAGCGCGAGACCCGGGACGAGAACAAAAAGAAGAAGGGACCGGCCAGGGAGGGCGAGTTGAAGCTTCTTGAGAAGAAGCTTTTCAGTGCCGACGGCTCCTGGTCGCCGGAGATTGAGGATTTCAACAGCAGGTGCAATATCAATTTCTTCGAAGAATCGGAGATCCTCAGCGGCGACATCGGTGCGCAGTTCCTCCGCCATTCAGCAGAGGCGACCGCGCAGGCTGCGGTGAACTGGAAAGAAGAGCGGAGCGTGAAAATCGGCGCCAAAGCGGCGGGTAGTTTCGCCCTTGCCCGGGCACAGGGGAAAATGGATGTCAATCTTCCGTCCGAGAACGGTTTCAATCTGATTGCTTTTCTCAGGAGGATTGATCCAAAGATTGTGGATGAAAACTGCACAGAGATATTCTTGCTCCTGCAACTTTCGACCACGGGTTCCGCGTTTGTGGGGGTGTGTGCCGCCGTATCCATGGATCTGGGCGTGTCGGTCCGGGAGAAGGACCAATCGGGGGGACTTGAGACGGGATTGGAGCTGTTTGCCGGCGCCAAAACGGCAGCGGATTCCACCCTGGCAATGAAGATGAAGCTCCTCAGGGAAGATGACGAAGAAGCAGGTTCCACCGAATGGGCCGGCCTTGGCGAAGTAAGCTACGGAGTATGGGCGGGAATTGGTATCGGTCTTGAGGCCGGATTCCAGCTCGGGTATTCCGAGGAGAGGTTCAGGTTTCAGTCGAAAATAGGGCTGGTCCTCAAGGCGGGTGGGGGAACGTATGTGAAGGGAAGCCTGCATGCAGTCAACGGCGCCAGGCTGATATGGACGATTGCCCGGGCAATGAACTGGCAGCACATGAGCCATGTTCTTGACCGAAATGTTCACGAAGCTTACCAGGGGATGATGTATTGTTGTTTCTCCGTTGGCGAGAGTTTCGCCGAAGCATACGAAGAGTTCAGTACTGCCATGGATGAGATAATGCATGATGTTTCAAGTGCGGCGGAGCGAGGGCTCGGTGGGCTCAAAGCCGTCGACGACACGTTTGACGAACTCATTCCCGGCTATTCGGGCTTCAAGCATTTCAACGCCAATTTTCTGCTGCTGAAATCGACCTACTATTTTTTGAAGCAGAGGAACGAGAATTACGATCTGAAGTCCGCGGCTATTGCCGCGGTTGAGACGGCCGAAGCGAAAGGTCGCTGGAAATACGCCACCTGGCAGGTGAAAGTGAACCTTATCTATGACATGCGCTTCGGCGGCGCCGGGATCGGCGGATTTACCGAGGAGCGGAAGGAAGATGCGGTTATTGCGGTGCTGAGGAGCGCGAGGCATGCGG
>CAZNDN010000289.1:0-2868 GCA_964571815.1 uncultured Fibrobacterota bacterium
GGGGCAGCGAAGTAGGGTGAGTTGTGCAGTACGTAGCGTCTGGACATCAGGGGTGCGGAGGGGCAGCGAGCGCGGGAAGTCCGGTGTAGTCGTGGGGACACACGGACGCCGGCCTTCGCTTCCTGCTGCGCCTCGCCGGGAGGACGACCGTGCCGCACGAGGGGAGCAAGGCCAAAGGACACGACCGGGGAAGGGCGAGATTCAAACTTGAATGACCACAAACAGCCGGAAAGAAGCCCAATAATCAAGCATCCACCATCACAAAACAAGAAATGCAAGGCGCTGGAGATAAGGCCCGCGGCAGCCGACCGAAGACCCGACTTCTCCCGTAAACCTCCTGCCGACACTACTATTTTCAATCCGCGCTCGGTGAGTCCCGCTGTGCGGCGGGACGAATAATCAAATTCATCCGGTTCCGAACAGGTCCTGCTGATCCGAGACGATCCTGGTGAAGTCGAGGTCCAGCCATGCCAGCACCGGCTCCGCGACCGGGCGGATCTGCGTTTCCACGTAGTGATCGTAGTCAAGCGGGGCGGTCAGCTTTTCCACCGGCTGGGGACCCTCGGCGGTCATGCAGTAGGCGACCACCCGGGGCGGGGAGTCCAGCATACGCGCGGCGCGCACGTGCGGAGGCGGACTGCCCGTGTACTGGTGGAGCTGCTTTCGAAGATGTTTGCGATAGACCAGCTTCTTGTCGCACGTGCCCGAATGCAGTTCCTCGACCGTGGCGCGCACATAGTCTTTCACCGGCCTGCCGGTGAACATCCGCAGATACAACTCCCGTTGAAACTCCTTTGCCGCTTCGGTCCAGTCGGAGCGCGCCGACTCCAGGCCCTTGAATGCAAGCTCGAGGCGGCCGTCGCGCTCCACCACCCCGCAGTAGCGTTTCTTGCTCCCCTGGGTGGTTCCGCGAAGCGCCGGTACGAAGAAGTGGCGAAAGTGGGTCTCGAACTCAAGCTCCAGGGCCGATTCCACGCCGAAGCCTTCACGGAGATGCTCCCGCAGCCATGCGGTCGTTTCCCCGGCAATGCGTTGCCCCGTTTCGGTCGCCTCAGCCTCCACGCCGGGACCGAGAAGAATGAAGAGCGAATCCGTATCGCCGTAGATCACCCGGTGCCCGGTGGAGGACTCGATATGCGCGACTGTCTCGCGGAAGAGGTATCGGCCCGATGCCGTGATCGTTTCGGCAAGTTCGGGAGCGAAAAAGCGGCACCCCGTGGTCCCCATCACACCGTAGAAGCTGTTCATGAGGAGTTTGATCGCCCGTGAAAGATACGGGTTTTTCGCTCGTTTCGCCTCACCGCGCGCCTGCATAAGCTCCGCGATTATTGCCGGTAGAATTGAGGGCTCACGCGCGAACGAGGGACCGGCCGGTCCCCGGATGCGGTTGTCGGAGGGGGCGACACGGCCGAGAGGGTCGATCTTGAAGGTCATGATGATGGTCGGGTAGAGGCTCTTGAAATCGAGCACCAGCACGTTTTCGTACAGGCCCGGCCGGGGTTCCATCACGAAGCCGCCGGCGAGCGGCGAGACCGGCGCGGGCACATCGGCCACATCGCCGGCAACATAGCCTTCGCGATGCAGGCGGGGGAGGTAGAGAAAATCGAAGGCCGCCACACTGGCCCCGGCGCGGCCCAGGAGCAGGCCCGAGCGCCTCGTGCGCTCGACGGTGTTGGGAAGGATCCCGGCTTTGGTGAAGATCTCCATTGTGAGACGGGTGTCTTCGAGGTTGTAGTGCGCAAGCCCTGCTTTGTCTTGGGCATACAGGCGGTCTATCTCGCGGATCTTCTCCTGACCCCGGGCCGTGATTTCCTTGTGCCGGCCAAGCATCACCGAAGCCACGTGATCCAGGGAGTACTGCTCGAAGGTGTAGCCCAGGGCCCGGAGCATGGTGGGCACATCCAGCACCACCCGCCCGGGCAGTCGCGGGGTGCTTGTGCGGCCCGATGCGGGGTCCGCCGGCAGTATCTCCGCACCTTTGTCGCGCCCCAGCCGCAGCGGGATGCGCAGGCGTCGGCACCGGTCGGCGATAACGCTCAGATCGAAGTCCACCACGTTCCAGCCGATCAGGATATCGGGGTCCTCCGAAGCAAGATGGTCGAAAAAGGACTGCAGCATACTTCGTTCACTGTCGCAGAATTGAATTGTCTCGGTCGCCTCCCCCTCTCCCCGTACAAACACGGCTTCACGGTCTCCCGTGCAGGCGATGGAGTAGATCTCACCGCTTCGTGCATTGGTTTCGATATCGAGCGACAGGACGCGCAGCGAAACGTCGATGTCGGCGCCGCGGACTTTCGGATTGACAAAGTCAAGCCTGCCGCCGTGTTCCGTGCAGGTTCCCTCCACGCGCATGCCCCCCCTGATCATGCGCTCCATCAGATAGCGCTGCGCGGGGGAGACATCGGTTTCGAACACGCGGCACAGTTTCTCCCGGAGCAGGCGCGCGGCCCGGCGTCGCGCGTCGATTGTCCGGAAATACAGGCAGTCGGCGTCCTCGCCGCTCATGGTCCGAAGCGGCAGGGGGGCGCGCTCCGCGGCGGCGGCCGTGAGGGATGCAGATGTCGTACGGGCAACGAAGAAGAGCGGGCGGTAGTTGTCGACGGTGATGCGCACGGGGCGATGGTCGGGCGTCACGGCATAGAGCCGCAGCACGAACCTTCCGCGTTCGTCACGGCCGGTGTAGTTCAGCAGGAAACAGTCAATGGAGGTTGGGTGAGACATGGGTTGATTTCACTTTGCCTTTTCGGTTTCGGACTTGCAGCAGGGTGGGTGTTGTGAGTGTTTGGACAAAATGGGGACCTCACGGAAGACCATGCCGGCCCTACGGGCCTCGGGACCTTTTGGGGGGCATTTCAGTTCTACAGACAT
>CAZNDN010000290.1:0-2866 GCA_964571815.1 uncultured Fibrobacterota bacterium
TGCGGACGACAATTCTCGCAGGCGTACCAGAATCCGGTGCAGTCGAATGGTAACGATTAACGGGGCAAATATATCTGGTGGCAATGCGCCGAAGACTCACCGCTGCTGCAGCCGCCGTATCGAACGGGATCGTGCAGGAGTCCGTTGGTGAAGCACCTGGAGGACGGGCACAAGGAAACAAATATGACACAAGAGGAAATGGATAAGATTCGCTGCTGGATCGACCTTGGCATTCCCGGTGTCGGACATTATGGCGAAGGATTCAGTGAAGCCGACTCACTGGCCGTGGAGGCCAGAATTGCCCTCCGGCGTGAATGGGAAGAGCAGGAGAGGCTGAATATCGAGGCTTTCGTGCGGGACAGGGACAATGCGAGCGCCGCCGCGCCGCGGTCGCCGATGCGCGGACGCGATGCCGATCGATCGACGATGGTGCTGGGCGTTTCGGTCAACCCCGGCACGGTAAAAGCCTGCATCCGGATTCGGGTTCCGTCCGGGCGGATGACGGGCGGGAGCGAACCCGTACTCACTCTCTACAACAGCGCGGGCCGATGCATGCGCTCGATCCCGATCGGTCATCCGGGTCCGGGCACTCACAGCATCGAAATCGACCGAGTCGGCGGACCCGGCCTGCCCACGGGCAGACTTCACTGGGAACTGCGCGAGACCGGATATTCCACCAGCGCCGGCACGATCCGCATTCCATAGTGCTCGGGATGGGGGAGGGTTGTTGAGAAGGAGGCGTCAGCCGCGGTTCAGGGGGATTACGCCTGAATCTCAGGGCGTCTGCTGAGCCATTCCCAGGCAGGGCGGCAGGAAATGGCGGCGCCTTTGACCGTGATCGGTTCGTTCCGGTCCATGGTGACGATTTCGGCCGGGGATCCGCCAAGTTCATTGGAGGCCTCCACCAGCGCCCGGCACTCCCGGTCCATCGTTGTGCCGCTGGTGCAATCCCAGCATACCTGAATGATTTTTTCGACTTCGAGGCCTCGCTTGAGAACGAAGTCGACTTCCCGATTGCGTTTCGTCTTGTAGAAGAACAGAGACTGTCCCGGTTGATACCCTCTCCGAACAAGTTCGAGGAATACGGCCGTTTCCAGCAGCCTTCCCCATTCATGAGTGAAGCGACCGCCGCGAGCGGAGAGAAACGCGGTATCAACCGGATAGGCTTTTCTCGCCGACTTGAGTCGTTTCCGGGCTGAGAACGAAAAGCTTGGAAGAGTAAAGAACAGGTTGGCTTCCTCGAGGTAGCCGGCGTATTTCTGGACGGTTGGTACGCTGATACCGGCCCCGAGCCTGCTGATTGCGTTGTACGTGTACTCCCCTCCCGGCACCGACGCAAACAGAAGCGCTACGTCGGACAACTGTCGGGGAAATCTCACTCGGTGACGGACGAGGATATCCTTATAGAGGACCGCATCGAAAAGGGTCCCCACATAGCCGTGGGAGTCCATGTTGGATGTGACCGGTTCGGGGTAACCACCCGTGTCAAGATACTCCCGCAACGCATGCATTGCAGTGCCCGGTTGGGAAGCGTCAAGCACGAGGCCCCTGGCTGTGCAGTACTCCTTGAAACCGAAGGGCAGGACCTGATGCGTGAAGTACCTGCCGGTCAGGGCTGTTGCGAGTTCCCTGCCCAGAAGATGGGCGTTGCTGCCGGTGAGAACACATCGGTAGCCTCTGCGATGAAGTCGGGTGATGAACGTTTCCCATCCCGGGCAACGATGAATTTCGTCGAAGAACAGGGTCGGAAGAGGGCCGTATACCGAGATTGCCGCTTGAAGGATGTTTTCGACGGAAACCCCTTCCAACTGATCGTCCTCGAAATTGACATAGATGAACTCGGCACCGGAAAGCGCGGACAGGGCGAAAACGGATTTCCCTGCCCTGCGGGGTCCCGTGATGACCGCAACCATGTTGCCTCGGAGACTGTCCCTGAACTCCGCGAGGCCCTCTCGGGGAACATACGGTCGTGACAACAGGTAGTCCCGTTCCTCGCGAGCCTGGATGAGTATTTTCGAAAGATTTGGAGTCATAATAGTTAAAAAACCCATATTTTATTAATTACACTTAATATAACTCATAATACTCACAATTTCAAGCCCGATGCCAGGGCCCAGGCCTTCTTCGTACGGTTTCGGCTCCCGAGGGGCGTCCGAGACACTCAGTGTTGCTTCGCGCGTTTGGGGCAAACACGTTTCGGACGCCCCTGGAGCGTTCAGAACCGGGCATAGACCGAGCGTGCCAAGGGAGGGTCTCGCCGGCGGGAGTGAACGTTGGGTAGCCTGCCCCTGTGCGAGAATCATGGAAGGCCCCATGTTCCTACATTGCATGGTGTTGCGCTCCTTGCGGATTCATAATATATTTAGACTGAGGACCACGATCGGGTGTGCGCGGTGGTGGTATTCGAAGCGGCGTATTGCAAGTCAAGCAAACCGGAAAGGGGGCGCCTATTGTGCACGGAAGGTTTGGCGGAAAGACTGCCGGGGGGTTACCGGGCTTACCGCTTGAGAGGGTGGGTGCGGTGGCTGATAGTGGGATAGTTAAGAGTATAGTGTACGTATATGGTTCTTATTGACAAACGCTGATGACGGGTAAAGTGTCCGACGATGATGGTTCCTATGGATGAAAAACCACGTGGAGGGAGGCTGGTATGAAGACAGTGAGATTGCTGGGTCTTGGTGGATTGCTTGTTGTTTTCATCGGGTGTCGTGAGCGGGAAACGCTCGGTCCGACTTCGCCGATGCAGCAGGAGGAGTACGGCAGCGCGGTAGTCCACTTGCCGCGGATTCCCGCCGGTTTTCTCGCCAAATCCAGAGCGCTTGCCGACGAGGGCGAGTTGATGTTGATGATCGAGGCGCCGGACATG
>CAZNDN010000291.1:0-2856 GCA_964571815.1 uncultured Fibrobacterota bacterium
CCCGGATCGCGTGCTTAGTTTATCGCACGTAACGCTTACCAATCAAAATGTGGCGGGTATTCGTATTTTTTCCGATGCGGTCGTCACGTTGCGAAAGCTGCGAAGCAACAACTCGGTACCTGCTCTCACTATCGACGATGCGACGGCGGCGCTACTTGATTGCGAACTCAACGGGACGGGAGCGGGCGCGGCTATAGAGATTACCAATTCCGACGCCACACTATTTGCTCGCAACATCGATATCTCGGACTACAACATTGGCGTGGACGTACCATCGGGCCCCGATGTTCCGGCAGCCCACATTGACGAATACAACTACTCGGACGCACCTTCACTCACGCTCTGGGATTCACAGGAAAAAAGAAGTCTGGACCTGCCCATCAAGGATGCTCCGGTGATCGAGTCGTTCACTGATTTCTCGGAATGGGCGCGGCCGGCCGAATACGGAAGCAAGGATGCGAATGGGCAATATCCAGCCAGTGTCGTAAATGCAGCCTTGAGTTCGGGAAAGCCGATGGTCGTATTCCCATACGCTCCGCTTGAGGATGTCAACGAGTATTACGAAGATGAAGCTGCGAATACCGGCGATATATTGGGCTGGGATGTCACGCTCAATTGTCCAAGGAAGGGATACAAAGGTGGTGACTACAACATACCAGCCACAGTCAAGCGCATCAGATGCTTCGGTCGAAGAGTTAGTGGCCGATTCGTCATAACTGAACCTGGTGATACGCCGTTAGTTATTGAAAACATTACTGCTGGGGACGTCGTGTTCCGGGCGCCGCGAACAGTTGTCGTGGAAGGCGCGAGGCATTCACGCTTGAAATACGAAATACCGGAAGGTGTGTACGATAAGCCCGCGGTTCTTCATACCAATAGTGGAACCACCTTTCAACCCAGTGGTAATAGCAGTTCGCATCCGCTTGAGGTCTATGCGAGGTTCCTTAACAATGAAGGCAGTGAATGCAGCTCTTTAGTCGATGAAAACATGCGCGTGGTGTGCCTGTCCTATAAGACGGAGTTCGCCGGCTCAAACAATTTCGAGGTGATCGAGGGGGGGATACTGGAATTGTTCGGAGCATATTCGTTAACGCGCAATGGGATAAATGATGGTGGTATTTCACTGTTTATCAATAATGATAATTCTCATGTTACGATGGCCGCCAGCAGGCCTCGTTCGAGTGGGGACAAAAGAACGCATCATATTCGTGAAGTGCGGGGCGATGAAGAACGCATTTATACTGCACCCGATAAACGAAGTGTGGGCTTGTATGCAGGCTACAGGCAGTTATCCCTCACATCACCCGGTGAAGGCAGTGCATACTATACGACGGATTCCGTTCTTCTGAAGGCGACGTATGTCAATTTTAGAAGCAATATTGATTCCGTCGCGTTTTATGCCAATGACTCCTTCATCGATTCAGATGCGACAGGGTCTTTCGAGTATTTATGGAAAAATCCGCCTGCTGACACTTATGACCTGTATGCAAAAACTTTCGATGATTCCGGCGAAAGTAGTATTTCAAATACAGTCAACATAAGGGTTTATGAACCTGGAAGTGGCACAGAACTAGTATTCGAGGGGGGCGACGATACATTCATCCAGAAAGAATCGTCCGGCACGAACTTCGGAACCAGCGCAACGCTGCAGGTCTATAATCGGAGCAACAAGGATGCCAATGCCTTGCTTCGATTCGACCTGAGCGCGTTGGCGGAGTATGCAAGTGTGTCCGCGGCCCGGCTGGAGCTAACCACCTCTACACAGGATAAAGCGGGTGGCATTGAGGTATACAAGATCGCTTCAATTGATCAAGCTTGGGTGGAAGGCGAAGCGACGTGGAAACAGGAAAGTAATACCAACAGTTGGAACTCGGGCAATGATATGACGCCAGTCGCTTATCTGTCACCCGCATTGGCTACAGGGGCTATGGCGCCTGATGACTCGGTTACAAGCCTCGAGTTCTCCGTTGTATCCTTTCTTAAAGACTGGGCCGACAATCCCTCAGCCAATGCGGGTTTCCTGGTTGTGTCTTCAATGCTTGATGATTTTGGCCCCAACAACGCGATCTATAGCAGCGAAGCCGGCAATTCGATCCACCGTCCAAGATTGATCGTTGAAGCTCATAGTGATATCACAGGCATAAAAACACCACGCCCCGCCAACCGCATCACCGCATCACCGGTACCCGGAGGCCTGCTGATTCGCGGAGCAGGGATTGGCCCAGCCACGGTTCAGCTACTGGACTGCCGGGGAAGGACAATAGCACGCACATTCCCGCACACCCAAAACCAGGTTGTTGTCCCACTCAACGATTACGCACGGGGCATGTATATCGCGGAAGTCACGGTTGGTACTACATCGATTGTTCGACGATTCATAATTCCATAAGCAACAACAAAAGGAGTAACCCTATGCAAAAATCCACGCTTTCATTCCTCCGACTATTCCTGGTACTCTGCTGCCTCGCCCGGGCATCCGCCCAAAACCCTTTCCTCCGCACCCTCCTGGAAACCGGCGGCGGGGTGGTCGTCGCCTACGGCACCGAGCCAACGAGCCTCGAAGCCGCCACCCTTGTCCGCGATGAAATCCGCACACTTGACGGTTACGAATCATGGAACAATCTCGTGCCCGGTGCCGAGTTCGACGCGCGCGATTTCACAGAGCGGGGGCAAACCCATATCATCGCGGTAGGACGTCTTGCCGACAATGCCGCGCTCCGGCAAAACGACCGTCTCCCCGCCTGGTGGCTCGACCGCGACTGGTATTACTCGCAGTATGACTATGCCCTGCACCTCCTGCCGTATCAGGCAAAGACCGGTTTTGTGGCCGCCGGCTATGGTGAATGGGATTCGGGC
>CAZNDN010000292.1:0-2797 GCA_964571815.1 uncultured Fibrobacterota bacterium
TGAGCATCACGGTAGTAGAAATCACAGATTACCATCGCGAGCACGATTGGTTTCATACGGGACGGTACCTCCGGTCCGCGGCGGGCCGCGGGGAACATGAAACGCACCAACCCAGGCAGGTTGGGTACACTAGTGGCGTCCCGCGGGGCGGGACCGCAATGACGAGCGAAAAACTCATCGGGGATCCTGAGCGGGCACAAAGGTAAAAAATACTCTATGCGCCGGCTTTCGAGGTGGGGTTCGATGATGTATTTTGGGCCTGATGCCTCGAATCGTGAGATCGGGGCGTTGGGCATGAACACCACGCACACACCACTTGCGCATGAGACTACCTGAGTTGCCGACACTGATGCTGGCTGCCGTCGCGGCAGCACCCTCAATTGCCGAAACGCTCGTGTTCCCGCCGTATGGACATTCCTACGGCATACGCAAGGCGACACCCAAGCACCTGTTCATGTTTTTCGGACCGCTGACCTCCTTTGCCGACCCCCAGGGACTGGCCACGGCGAAGATGCAGTCCCGCGACGATCCTTCGACGGAGAAGGACGACGACGAACTGGTGGTGTACGGGGTCAATTCGGACCGTCATGAGATTATTTACAATACGTCGATGTGGACGCTTGACCGATACGGCTCCAGGGGCGACGGTGTTGGTGAGTTCAAGTATCCCCGAGGCGTTGCGACCGAACCCGGGGGTAATGTCTACGTGGTTGACTCGGGTAACAACCGTATCGTGCACCTGTTCAATCCCCAAAGGAAGGTGCGGTGGGTGAAGGCGTTCGGGGGGGGCGAGGGCGGCGAGGCGTTGCGCGACCCCTCCCAGATCGGGCTTACCGCTCGCGGTTCAATGTATGTGACGGATACGGGGAACCGTCGCATCGTTGCATTTGCCGCATCGGGCGAGGTTCTTCGCACGATTCCCGCCGACGGTACGGAGCTTTTCGAGGAGGGGCCGACGACGCTGGGGGTTGCCGACGGCAGAGAGGCGTGGAGCCACTTCGAGGAGGACCGCGCCATATTCTGCGCCGACATGAACGGGAGGCGGTTGTGGAAGCTTTCGTTTGACGGCAGGGTCAGGAAACGGGTCCGCATGCCCGAGGGCCACTCGGCATACTACGGAGCCGTGGACTACTACCATAACTTCTGGGTAACCGACCGCACCAATCACTGTATTCTCAAGTTCGACCGCAACCTCGAACTGCTCGATACGGTCGGATCGTTTGGTGACGGTGACTTTCAGTTCCGGCAGCCGCGCGGAATCGCGATATGGAAGCGCTACGGGCAGACGTTTGTTGCCGAAGAGAAGGGGGCACAGTACTACTGGATGGGTACGGACAAGAAATCGGCCCACCTGCGGCGCAACGACAAGGGAACCTGGGTGCTTCATACGAATCTTACCGCTTTCAGCTACGCGGCGCTGTTCAAGGCGGAGAACGCCGATACATTGTACTACATCACCAAGCGCCGTATTCCGGCGGGGAAGGCTGAATCGCCGATCAGCATACGGCGCGGCAAGGCCCTTCGTCCGGGCGCCCGGCTTACCCTGCGCCTGAAACCGACGTACTCATCGTACACCTACTATCACTGGGATTATCCGATCACGGCCCGGTGAGGGCCTGCTGTCCGAAAGGAAACCATGAAACTCAGAAGGGAAGAGATCAGTCGAAAGGGCTTGCACCTGGTGTTCGGAGCGTTGATTCCCGCGGTGATTCTTTATGCGCCGGCGTGTGTTGAGTTCCCGGGGCTGCCCGCCGGCGGTGCGGACTGGGTCTGGCCGGCCGGTATATTCGCGGTGTCGACGCTGCTGCTGGGGGGGGCGGAATTCCTCCGGTTCAGAGTGCGCTGGGCGCGCGACTGGTATCGAACGATGTTCGGCTCATTCATGCGCGAGGAAGAGGCGAAACGCACCACCGGCGCCACCTATATCAGCGCGTCGGCATTGATTTGTGTGCTGGTGCTCAGAAATCATCTCAACGTGGCGGCCCTGGTCCTGTGGATGTTCATCTGGGGCGACGCCGTTGCCGCGCTTGTCGGTCAGAGCATAGGCAGAATCCGTATTGCCGGGAAATCGCTGGAAGGGTCCCTGTCCTGCTTCCTTCTGTGCCTTGCCCTGGTGTTCGGCCTTTTCCCGTTCATTCCGGGGATGATGGATCGGCCGGGCGGCGAAATGGGTGTTGTGCCGGGAGTCCTTGTCGCGCTGATGGTGACCGTGCAGGAGCTGTTTCCGCTGAAGTGGAAAACCGTCACCGTCAACGACAACCTCACCGTCCCGGTTGTCACCGGCGCGGCTATCGTCTGGCTGTTTCCGCTGTTCGGGGGGATGTAGGGTGAGAAGTAGACATCGTCCCCGCAAGCACCACATCGGCTCGCGGGGACGAACGTCTCGGGCCTGTTTCGCCTACTCTTCTATGCCTTCGAGCTGCTGTCTGATCTTCTCCATCTTCTCGTCGATCTCTTCGCTTTCTTCCCTGGTCTTCTCAAGCACCTGTTCCTGCTCCTGCATCTGCTCCATGCTCGCCACCTTCGCGAGCGCATACTCCGCATCCTCGAGTATCTGATTCTTCCGCCGCAGGAACTTCTTGTGCGACTTGGCCAGAAGTGTGTACTCGAAAAACTCTTCGTTCTCCCGCGCGAACTCATCGTAGGTCGACTTCAGCTCAGCCCGCTCCTCGATCGTGCGGTTGGTCGGTCGACGAAGCGCGTTTCTTTTGATACGCTCTCCCGTGGGACGGAACTGTTCGGCCTCGCGCTCGAACTGAGTCTCCCGCCGCTTCAGGTCTTCCTCGGTCACGTAGTC
>CAZNDN010000293.1:0-2793 GCA_964571815.1 uncultured Fibrobacterota bacterium
TTATGGTTTTTCTGCCGGAGTTATCCCGCGTACCGGGGCGCTTTCAACCGTTGTCTGGGCTGGTATTTTGCGCTTCATAACATAATACGGTGGGCTGCTTCCGTGTTCTTCAAGCGCGCGATCAGACGGCACCATGGTCTGGGCATGAAATACGAGGAGGGCAAGAGCCGGCGCGACTTTGCGGTGTTCCTGGATGAGTTCCGCCACCTTCCGGGCGAGGCTCGAGACTGTCGCGAGAAGGCCGTGGATCTTTTCAGGGAGTGCGGGGCCGCGCTTGAATTGAACCGCCTGGGATACGGAGAAACCTCGGATGTGGGCGAGGCCTCCACGGGGGAAGGGAGCCGTCGTGAGGCAACCGAGGATACGACCTTTTTCGGTGACTCGGGGATGCACAAGGTGCGGGTGGACTCGCTGTACGAGGTCAGCGCTTCGCTGGCCGGGGCCGAGGATATCGATACGCTGCTGCGGCGCATTCTGGAGGGAATGATACGGGCCACGGGCGCCGAGTCCGGGTGCTTGCGGCTGGACGGGGATGAGGAACACGACGCTCAGGAGCTTGTGCTGGATTTCGAGGGAAATCATCCGTGCAGAGACGACATTCCGGTGTCCGAGGCGATCGTCTCCCGCATGCGGGAGACCAACAGGAGTGTGCTGATCAGAGACGGGGCGGGCGACGACATGCCGGTGGGGGAAGAGACCGAGCGCATACGTTCCGCGCTCTGTCTGCCCTTGCCCAAACCCGGAGGGCGTCTCGGATACGTGTACCTTGCCAACAACAAGGTCAAGGGGCTCTTTTCCGAGAGCGCCCGGAAAGCCGCGCAGATCCTCTCGGCCCAGGCCGGTGTACTGGTGGAAAACGCCTACCTCATGGACGGCTACCGGCGGCTCAATTTGAAACTGGAGAAGAAAGTCAAAGAGCAGACCGCGGATATCCGGGAGAAGAACCGGCGTCTTGAAGACAACAACCTCAAGCTGGTCGAAGCCGAGCGGATGCGGGAGCTGCTCAGCGGGACGCTCGTGCACGATATCAAAAACTACCTGGCGGGTGTGGAAGGCAACCTCAAGATACTGAGGCGCCGCCGGAAGGAAGATCACCGGATTGTCCGTACCATTACGCTGGTCCTGGAGTCCTGCTCCGACATCACCAACCTCTCAAGCAACCTTCTGGATATCGGCAAGATCGAAGAAGGAAAGATGGAGCTGAATGTCGAGGAACTCACCGAAGAGCACATTCGGGCAATGGCCGACAAGTTCGGCAAGAACATTATCATGGACGACAAGAGAATCTCCATCGAAGTGCACGTGCCGGCACACGGGTGCCGCATCGTGGCCGATTCGTATCTGTTCGGTCGCGTGCTCCACAATCTGTTTACCAATGCAGCCAAGTACACACCCCGGGATGGAACGGTCGCGGTGAGCGTGGAGGAACATCCCGACGAACACCACGTGTGCTTTTTCAGCTCCGGCAGGCCCATACCGCTGGAACACCACGAGACCCTGTTCGACAAATACGGTCGCATGGGAGGGAGGTCCCAGTACTCCAAGGGCCTGGGACTCTTCTTCTGCAAGATGGTGCTTCTTGCGCACGGGGGGCGCATCTGGCTGGAAACCGTCCCCGACGGAAACGTTTTCAAGATGGCGTTTAAAAAGAACCCGATGATTCCGCCGACCAGGGGCGAATCGGACCGTGTGTCGAGGCCGGCGCCCACCTGATTCCCCCCGGACCGTCAGGCACCCTTTATCACAGAGCCCATTCCGCGCCGGCCGCGGCGCCCTACTCGTCCTCGCCTTCGGGCGGCTCGTAGTTCCTGAACGTCCAGCTCAGCCCCAGGGCCAGGGTCTCCTTGAAACGGGGATCGCGGTCGATCTCCCGGTCATACAGAGTCTGCACGTAGAGGTTGAACATGATATATCTGGTGAGATTGACGGTCAGGGTGTTCTCCCAGTTGATATCGGGATAGCGCCAGTCGGCAATGCCGTCCTCCTCCGACGACTCCTCTTCGTTTTTGGAGCTGACCACCGCTTCGTACACTCTCAACAGACTCTCAAAGGTAATCCATTCATCTTTGTTGGCCATCACAAGCTCGCTTACCAGCTCCACGCCGCCGTCATACGTGAATTCATCTTCGTAGGTTGTCCTTCCCGTGCCTTCGGCTATGGTACGGGTGTGCCGGTCGATGATCTGTCGGGCGGCGGCGCCGAGACGAACGTTCCAGGTCGTTCGGGACTGCTGCACCAGCTCACGAACCGCTCCGGCACTCTCCGTAATCTCCAGCGGATTCAAATACCGGTCGTTGTCCTCCTGCCCGGCATCCCAGAACTGCGTGACCGCGCGGGCCGCCGCAAACGGGTCGACAAACGCCTGCAGGGTGAAGCGAAACATGGATTCCAGATCGACCAGGTCCGATGATTTCTCGGGGGAGTTCCAGCTTCGCTCACCCGACGAATCCTCCTCCTGCACCGCCGTCTGCCCGAAAGCGAGTTTGAGGGTGTTCCGATTGTGCAGGCTCGACGTAATCTGGCGCTGCAAACGGAAATCCGCGGCCGCCATCCACGACAGCGTACTGAATTCCCCGCCCGTCCAGTTGTCGCTGTACATGTTGGTGGTCAGCGTGAGATTCGAGTTGACCGCCACCTGCCACGGCCCCGGCGCCGCCTCTTCGGCGTGCACGGCCCCGGCGATGACGGAGATGACGGAGAAACAACAAACAGACACTACCGCATAGACTCTCTTCATGGCAGTACCTCCCGATACGATGAAATGGAGCGGCATATCGCCTGATCTGCCGCCTT
>CAZNDN010000294.1:0-2776 GCA_964571815.1 uncultured Fibrobacterota bacterium
TCCCCGTGGAGCAGGCACACCGGGACGAGTATCGATCGTCGGAAAACCGACGCGTGGAGATTGTGTTTTTCGAGAAGGGCGAGACGCCCACGCTGACTGAGCCCGCGGACAGGAACAAGCTGTTGACGGGGGCGGAGTGTCCGGTGTACGGCAATCGTGTGATACGGCGCATGCTCCCCGTGCAGGTTACGCCGGCGGAGGAAGAGTTTACGGTGAGTTGTGGTATTGATTCGCACATGCATATTCAGAGTGGGACTACGGCGCCGTTGCCGTTGTTGAGGAAGCAAAAAAGGCTCCTGCGGACTCCCATCCTCGATGACCGTTCGGAAATGGAGGGGCCGTTGGCAAGGGCAGTGATGAATCAGGCGCTTGGGGGGTTGGGTGATCTGCAGAGCTTGAGTAGCGATGCAATCGCAGAGTGTGCCCTCAGGCGAAACAATGCGACTTTTTCGGAGAATTCAGCTATCGGACGTGACCGTATTTACACGGGTGAGATCATGCCTCACGAATCTCATCCGGCAGATGCTTCCTCAACAATTTCTCCTCCGCCCGGTCCGGAGAAGAAGGTTCTGTACACTCCCATGATTGTCTTGACAATGGACATGGAGTATGCACACCTGGCGGGGTTCGAGGGAAAGACCATCTACCATACTGACGAGCGAGGTAGCAAGTTCTACTATAAGAGACGAGATGCCTTCCACCGGGAAGAGGACGGCACGAGGGAGAATTTCGAGGAATCAGAAAAGGACCGCTTTCAAGACTGGAACCAACAAGTCTCTGAGACCAAGGAAGCAGTAAGAAACAATCCCTGGGACTTGTTGCCGCTGTACCACTATGAGCCTCGACGGTGGAACTATCCTCGGCATCACGAGCTCGGAGAAAAGCTCGCGAGAGGACCCTGGGACTTCCCCTTCACCGAGGTGGCCAGTGGCGTGAAACCGGGAGAGGGAGGAGTATTTCTCGGTTTCAAAATGTACCCGAGGCTGGGATACATGCCTCTTGATCGCCGGTGCGCCTACCTGGCCAACTTCTACGACAAATGCGTCGCGGAAGATGTTCCCATAATGACTCATTGCTCGCCCGGCGGCATGACCACGCACGAGGACAAGTTCTATGTTGATGCCGACGGCATGAGAAGGGTGGAAAGCAGCGATAGTCCACATTCATCGGCTGACGCAACCTCGGTGGTGACCGAACAGGATCCGTATGAGTACTTCGAACTCAACTACGGCCACCCGCAAGGGTGGCGTGAGGTCCTCCGCGGCAGGGACAAACTTCGTCTCTGCCTCGCGCATTTCGGAGGGGATCTGTGGCAAGAGGGTCCGGACCATTCCTGGATTCAGGAAATCATACATCTCGTTCGCCATTACCCCAATGTCTACACCGATATCAGTTGCTGGAACATTGCCGAAAACGGCCCCGCGTTCAAGGAGTTTCTCCTGGACCCCGCTTACAACGATGTCAAGCGAAAAATCCTGTTCGGAACCGATTGGTATCTTACACTCACGACCATGTGGGGAAAGAAGTACCGGGAGTTCTGTGAAGAGATCAAAGAGTTTCTCGACCGAATCGATAAGAGGCTCTGGGTGCGGTTTACGCTGGTGAATCCGTTTGAGTTTTATGATTTGGGGAATGAGGTGAGGTTGAGGAACCTTTCGATAGGACTTGAGACTCTTGGCGCGGATGACGAAGCACGCGAGGATGGGTACCAGAGCATCGAATTGGCAAGGCAGGACATCGCCGAGGTCAAGGGTCGATACAATGAATGAAGTGTTGACGCCGATACGCCTAGTGGCTGCAATTATTCTTGGCTTCCTTGTAACATGTTCCAGAGAAGTCGCACCAAGTTTGTCGCGCGGTCCTGAGGGTCTCACGCTTCCCAGTGTAGTAGCACATTCTGATCATGCTCTGAGGAGTATTGGCTCGGTCGAAGAAGGCAACAGCATCGTGACTGCCGATATTGAACCGACATTGAGCTTGCTCACTTTCCACAACGGTCGTCTCTCCCTTCGAGTGATAGCCGTAATTCCTCGGTCTCTGGGCGGTGGAGCCACCAAATTCTTTCCCAAGTTCTCCTCTGATTCCATTGCCTATATCGATGGCAGGGGACTGCTTCTTTTCGACATTCCAAAGCACAAGCACCGCTATTTCACGTTAAGCAACGACTTCAGTGAGTCTATCAGAAGGACCGTCGTTATTGATACGCCAGGTGCCGTCTTTGTGCTTCAAATCAAGCACGCCAAAGCAAGAGGAGCGCGGGAATACTTGAAAGTAATTGAGTTCGATGAGGAATCGCTTATCACTCGGTCTTTATTTGATGCAGGTTCAAGTTCCGTTGCATACACTCCTCCTTGGGGTTATGCAAACGGAACAATTCATTTGTTCAGACCAGAAAGTACAATGGTGATCTCCAGAGATCTTGACTTCGAGGTCGTTGACCATCCATTATCAAAGGCGTTCAACCTGAACCGAAACTTGTTCAGAAGATTGACAAAGCTGTTGGTCCACCCAGACCTTCCCTTTGCCTTGATGCAGGAAACGGGTCGTCCTCTTCCCAAAAAGGTGATCGATTCAGTCAGCACCCTCAGCGATATCACAGCTCGCGAGCTAAACCGATTTCTCACCGAGGCAAGCGACAACCGCAGAACCCTTTGGCTGCTTTCCTGGCAGGAAGTCGCTTCCGATTCGCGTGTTTTTGAACTCATCACGGATACAACCAGTATATTCAATACCTTCACGTCCAATAGCTTGTCGAATCTCGAGTTCTCGCCCGACG
>CAZNDN010000295.1:0-2729 GCA_964571815.1 uncultured Fibrobacterota bacterium
CGGCAGGGACTGAAGGCATGCGGTTTATTCCGGCGGGTTCGGTGGCTGGTGTAACCGTGAACGAGCCTTTCTTCATGGACTCGACGGAAGTGACCCAATCGAAGTATAAGGATGTCACTGCAGGTATTGTGGCAGATCCTTCGTTTACGTTTACCGGAGATCAGCTCCCCGCCGATCTGGTGACGTGGTATGAAGCTGTCCTCTACTGTAACGCTCTTTCCAAACGCGAAGGAAGGGATACGAGTTACGTCTATACGGATCGCAGAATGGCAGGAGACACTCTGTTTCTTGACGGCGTCGAGTTGATCGACGGCTCGACCAACCCCGGGTATCGATTACCCACTGAGGAAGAATGGGAGTTCGCGTGCAGAGCATTCACCACAACTTTGTGCTATTGGGGCGACGACACTTCCGATGCAACGACGAGTCTTTATGCACGGTACGGCCATTCCGAGGGCAGTGGGCATGATTCGCCGTTGGACGTGGGAGGTCTACTACCGAACGACTTCGGGCTCTACGACATGGCCGGCAACATGTGGGAATGGACTGATGACAATTATGGAAGTTACCAGAGGCGGGTGTTTCGAGGGGGCAGTTGGTGGCATGCAAAACGGCGCCTTGTTTCCGACCCCCAATCAACTGCCTGGAACTACGCAACCACAAGAATGGACATTGGGTTAAGGACTATTTTGCCTGCTCCTTCTCCGTGATCAGACATGAAAGGGGTGTGATATACGATGGGTGACTTGTATACCGACTACGAGACGGCGTATGATAATGCCGCCGATATTGCCCAACAGACAGACCATGAAGAGGTGGCGTTCTTCGCGAATCTGGTGGATCGCGGGCAAAGGAGGGTGGCCGACATCGGCTGTGCGGAAGGCAGACTGGTGGTCGAATGCGCGAGGCGTGGGCATTCGGTAACAGGTGTCGATATCTCGGAATCGTTTCTTCGACAGACCGAAGCCCTGGCCCACACCCATGGAGTAACAATAGAAACGGTGAAGGCTGATCTGGAGCAGGGAATCGACGAATTCAAGGGTGAGGTATTTGACACCATCTTTCTCAACGATGTCATAGAGCATTTTCGTAATCCGGTCGCGGCGTTGCATAATCTGAGGAAAGTTCTGGTGGATGACGGCCGGTTGATAATCCATACTCCCAACTGCGCGTCTCCCGGCAGGCTGAAGATGTACGTGTTTCACCCCCGGGCGCGTTTGAACTTCTACGACCCCGCGGTTCTGGGTGACTTCCATTTTCAGACCTATGATCAGGTGACGCTGGAAAAGACGCTCAATTTCGTAGGGCTGGAAGTAGAACGCATGGTCCCGACCAGGTTTACCACGCTCGGCGTGCACGCTTTTGCGAGAATGTTCAAACCATTGCCGCGCCTCATAGCGAAGACATTCCCACATCTGGCGGATACCTTGCTGTTCATTTGCAAGAAGGGTGAACCTATTGACGTCGAGAAGCAATTGAAATACTGGAGAGAGCATCCGGTACAGTAACGAGTTGAGTAGGTGGAAATGATAGTGATCTCATCAAATTCACCCGGGCCGCTACAGTGCTTCGCTTAAGGAACCGGCCTTCATGCCGGTCGAGACACAACAAGATGAAAACGAGGGCTCCTTCATTTGCATTATCCTAGTCTTCGCTGTCTGCGGTCTCATCATCTCGCGATTCGAGAAATGGAGAAATGTGGCCCGGCGGGCAATCAGTGTTGATAGGCCGCTCTTCCATTTGGGATACCGGCAATCGCATGGAATCCCCAACCGTCCGATACTCCTTTTGTGATATGATGAAGAATCGTTTATACTATTGTGGGAAGTCGGCACCACAGTCGGGGGCGAAAACCCATCATAATGTGATACCAGTCAAAGCCTTGCGACCCGTAACCGCCGCCCCGCAAGAATTGACGGTCGGGCAAGACTCTCGTTTGAGACGGATGGCAGGCAACCGGGATAAAGGGACGGTGGCTTTCTATTTACTTAACCCGAAGTTTCCCCAGCGGCAGATAATGTAACACACTGTCTCAGCGTGTTTTATGAGAGATTTGAGGTGTTGCGTGCTGGGGACACCTACAGCGTCGTTTGCAGGAGATCGAGGATTATTTGTTGCATAGGCGTTGGCGTTGTGATCTTTGAGATTCATGTTCCCGGAAGAACACGGCGGCGGTTGCCGCGTCCCGCTCGTGCGAAGTGCTATGCGTCTCCCCCGAAACAAACGCTTCCCAGAGAAGGAGACGTCGTACATCTTCTTGCGGCGGCCACTCCAGCCAGTCGAGGGTATACGTCAGCCGCCGAGCCGCTTGAGCATGGATCGCTCGGAGTATCCACGCTGCCTCGTGGATTGCCAAGGTGGCCACAGCCGCGCCCGCAGGAGCGAACATCGATCGGTTTCCATCCCCATCGCGCCCGGAACTCAGGTTCGCACTATCGTTGGGGACCGGCATGAAGAGAAGCGCCTCAAAGCCGAGCGCGATGCTCATGCCGCGCTCGACATCCTGTGACAGATGAATGATGAGGTCGTTGATGTCAACTGACGCGGTCGGATAGGCTCCACCCGGGACAACACGGGCCCATGCGAATGTTCCCGTACGAACGCTGCCAACGTCACAGGCGTAGATCACTCGGCTCATGGCATGTCTCTCCGCTTAACAACCTATTGGTTTGTTTTTCCAAACCACAGGCCCTGTTAGGGCCAATGCCCAGAAGCATCGGCACCCAGCG
>CAZNDN010000296.1:0-2670 GCA_964571815.1 uncultured Fibrobacterota bacterium
CCAAATAGTTAACGACAGGAGCTACGTGAAAAGTATATTGACGGGATACGGTGAGCCATACAAGGTTTCGTTCTTGAGAGCCGATCCTTCCTGTTTCAGACTCCGGGATGAGTCCGGGAGCTTACTTATCCCGCATTTCAGCTTTGTCACACGAAATGAGTTGGAGGATGGGAGAAGCGTTACCGCCTTCATCAATCTTCCCGCTGATAATCCAGGAATGAATGGCATAATCGCGTCTGAATTTATACAGAACGGCGATTCTTCGGATGTGAATGAAAGCCGTGACTGAATTCGGCAATGCCGTTCGCTCTTGTGTTATCGTTGACGGCCGGGAGAGAGAAGTGAAGACCGGCATGTACTCAATGCGTTGGGAGATGCTATGCACAAAGGTGATACTCACCCGGCTTCCCGGACAACGGTAATGCCGCCGGCGGAACGCGCATTGCAGATTCTCCTGGTAGTTTCCTCTATGGGAAGCTCAGTGGACACATGGAAGCTGCAAAACCCTTCATTGACGTGTAATTCGCTGCAGACTGTGTTTTTCCTGAATGCCGGCCATGGTTGGGCGGGCGGGCAGGAAGGGACAATCGTTCATACTTCAGATTCAGGGGCAACGTGGAATCTGCAGCACGCATCGCGAGACACATGGATTCATTCCATTCATTTCGTCGATACGATGACCGGTTGGGCATGTGGACAGCGGTTCCGAAACGGATTTGTTCTGAGAACATCGACCGGCGGCAGTGACTGGATTGATATCAGCTCGGATGCCGTTCGTGAAGTAACATGTACCGGATTGCATTTCTTCGATGCTGGAACGGGAATCATGTCGGGAAGTGCTTCGCAGACAAAAGGCTGTTCTCTGTTTAGAACGGAAGATGGCGGGACCAATTGGGATCCCCTGGATATGCCGTGTGCCGAGGTTATGAGCTTGCGTTTTGTCAACGATACAATGGGATTCGCCGCGGGTAAAGGATGGATAGGAAAAACGACCGATACCGGCCGCAATTGGACCGATTGCCGGATTGACGAGGGCTTTCTCCATGACCGGATTCCGCTGCGAAGTGTCTGTTTCGATAAGATTACACTGGTTACGGTTGACACGCTGTTTTGTAGTAGCGATGCCGGTGCCGTATTCAGAACAACTAACGGGGGTGATTCGTGGGAGCCGGTAGTCTATTTTGCCGGCAGCGGAATCAGCAATGTCGGTTTTGTAACCACCGACACCGGATTTGTCATGGCAGGAGCACATCCCTCAACCTTATTCTATACGCCTAACGGTGGCAGGGACTGGCTCAGAACCACGAGTACTGTCGATCCGTTTGTACATGAACTATCTATAGGTGCTGAAAGCGGTGGACACGCGGTGGCTGACAATGGCGCCATTTTCAAAGTGTCGAGAACATGGCCGCCGCGGTTTTCAGAGGTTACCCGGGGAACCTCCCGGACTGTGACCATGTTCAGCTTCTGTGACGAGAACACGGGTTACGCGATTTCAGGAATGGATAGTACGCTACTCCATACGAACGACGGTGGAGCGAACTGGTCGCGAAAAAAAACACCGGCAGGGACGTTGAGAATCCTGCATTGCTATGATGAGCATCTGCTTTCGGCACTCGCCCGGGGTGAAGACACAATGCAATATACTGATGACAAAGGTCGGTCGTGGCACTATACGCGTCACGGCGGCATGGGCGGTACTACCAACATCTGCCCGTCCGAATACACGAACGGCGCATATCTCTTCACGCGTGACGGTCGGGTTTTTACGACATACAGCGCCGGCTCAACATGGAATCTTCAAGGATCTATCCCTTCGGATGGTTCCCACGCACCGGTTGCCGAGGGATATATGATGGATGATTCCCGAGGGTGGGTAACAACAATCCGGGGGGCGGTGTACGCAACACGCGATAGTGCAAAATCATGGGATCTTTGCAGCGCTCCTTTGCCCCTTAGTGACGCTTCTGAAAAGCCGCTGTATACCATGGAAACCGTCTTCTTTGCGGACAGCATGAACGGATGGATCGGCGGCAAATGTATTGAATCGGATACGGCAGCAATCTTCCGAAGCAATGACGGTGGGGTGACGTGGCGTGCTCAAACCAACATTGATTTCGAGTTACCAATTACTCCGGGAACATACTGGCGACGGCAGCTCGGCGTGCTTCGGATAGTCGGGACCGGCGCCAATGATGTATGGGCGCTCTGTAGAAGATGCGTGCTTCACAGCCCTAACGGTGGGAAACAGTGGAATTACGCAGCAATTCCACAGCACGGCAGCCGCTACCTGGTCTATATGAATTCAGTCGGACAGAAGGATATTGTTGTTACCGGAAGGAATGGAAGTATCTGGAGATATACAAACAAGAATACCGTGATTTCTGTGGGAGGCAGTTGCGGACGACCAGGAGGAGTACCCGCGCATGCTCAGCCGGTCACGGAATTCAGTATTCTCTACGATCTTCTTGGCCGGAGGATTACTCAGCCTTCTAAAAGCGAGCACGAGAAAAGGGGGCTCTCCGGATCCGCGGCGTGCCGAGTAAGATGTATGGACAATGCACGGGACACGAAGATTATCCATGTTGGAACGAAAAACGGCAGAGATTGAGAACGGATACAACCATGCGAACGTTGATGATGTTGCTGGTCGTTCCGACCAGTTTCACC
>CAZNDN010000297.1:0-2658 GCA_964571815.1 uncultured Fibrobacterota bacterium
ATCGAGGGCGCGAGGGCTTGCAGCAGGGTGAGGTAGTGGGGTGGGAGGGCGGGGATACCGAAGAAACAGACGCGTGGAGGGAGACCGTTTTCGGGCAGGCGGCCCCGGCGGACCTCGTCCAGGAGACGCTCGAACAGCGCTGCGCGGTTGCCCCATGCCGCGGCGCCGGCGGTGCGGCGCCACAGTTCGGCCTGCCACCGCTCATCGGGCTCGCCCCCGTCGCGGCCCGAACTCCAGGTCGCGATCATGTCGGGACGGAACACGGCATACTGATCGAAAAGGTCGGCCAGGCGCGCGCACAGACGATACGTACGCACCGGATCGCTTCCGTCACCGGCGTATGACGCCGGACGGGTGAATGCGGGCTGTTGCAGCAGCGCGGGAAGCTCTTCCATCAGCCGCCACGCGAGTATTTCGGGCTCCCACGGCGGCCGCTGGGGGAGTTGGGGAAAGAAGGCACGGAGAAGCCGTGTGATGAAACTGTTGGGGAAGGGGAAATCGATGTTTGCGCTGATACCGCGCAGACGAGAAAGGCTCATGGAAAGGTAGCGTTCCATTCCGGGGCTCTGCACGACCACGATTTCGGGGACAAGAGGAGGGAGGGGCGAGGATGCAAGGGTTTCGGCCAGCTCGTCAAGGAGCAGCTCGGTCCGGTTTCCGGTGTGCAGCGTCAGTTCGTTCATGAATTCCCGGTACGGATGCCGGTCGCGGTGCGGCGGCGGTACCTCTAAAGATAGTACCTACGCACCTGCCCCGTTTGGCTCGATACCATTGCGGAGCGCCCGGGGGGATACTCGGAAACCGGGGGGCCTTGCGGTGGAGCCGGCGAATCTACGTATTTTTGTTCCGGGGGGTGATGGGAGGATTGCATGAGTGGTGCTTCGATGTGTACTCGACGCGACTTCTGCCGGCGGGGTGTGCGGGCGTTGTCGGCCTCGCTGGTGGCGCCCTCGCTTGCGAGAAGCCTTCCGTTCGACTCGCGCGGATCTTCTTCGACGGGGCTGGTCTACGACGATATCTTTCTGCGGCATACACTGGGCACGGGCCATCCCGAATCGCCGGCGCGGCTGGAGAAGATCATGGAGTATGTGGCCGCAACGGGGCTGGGGGAGAAGCTGCGCATGGTCGATGAAGAGGTGGAGGCACGGGAGCATATCCTCAGGCTTCACACAGAGGAGCAGTACGATACAATGCAGAACTGCGGTGACACCAACGCAGCGGCGGACGCGGCGGTGGCACGGATTCTGGGTACGGCCCGGGCCATCGGCGAGGGCACCATTACCAACGCCTTCTGCGCCGTCCGCCCTCCCGGTCATCACGCCTTTGAGGAGAGTGTCAATCGTGACGGCCTCTGTCAGGGACAGGGATTCTGCTTCTACAGCAACGCCGCGCTTGCGGCGGAGTATGTTCGCAGTGAGCTTGGTATTGCGCGGGTGTTGATCGTCGACTGGGATTTCCATCACGGCAACGGCACCGAGCACTTTTTCTACGACGATCCGAGTGTGCTGTTTTTCTCGACGCACAAGTATACCACGTATCCGTACAGCGGCGATCCCGCCCGTACCGGTGAGGGAGACGGCGAGGGATACAACATCAATGTGCATCTGGACTGCGGCGCAACCGACACGGATATCAAGACCGCGTTCAATGATAGTCTGCTGCCGCGGATCGACGATTTCAAACCGGGTTTCATTATTATCTCGGCCGGCTTCGACAGCCGCATGAACGATACGCTCGGCTGCTTCGATATCACCGACAAGGCTTTTGCTGAACTGACCGGGATGATCATGGAGGTTGCCGACGTGCATGCGGAGGGGCGGGTTCTGTCGCTGCTTGAGGGCGGGTACAATGTGGACGGGTTGGCGCGGGCGGTATGCGCGCATACGGCCACGCTGGCTCACGAGGACTGGCGGGATTTCGTCCCGGTGCGGACACGGTCGGCCGGCTCGACCGCGCCGGCGCGGAGCACGGGGCTTGAGGTTCGCGGCCGCTTTCTGTGGTTGCCGAGCGACAGCTTGGGTCAGGGCAGGGGAGAAATTCTCATTGAGCGGCCCGACGGGACCCGGGTACGGCGGCTTTCGATCATGATTCGGCCGGCCGCGGCCGTCGACCTGCGGGATTTCAACCTTCCTCCCGGTGCCTATATCGCGCGTGTACGCCGGCATGGACTACCGCCGGCCTCCGTGCGGTTCACCTTCCTGCGCTGACTACCAGGGGGCACTCCACACCCACGCTCACCGGCGCGGCGAGACGCCCACTCCCCGCGGGTGAGCCATTGGTTTCCCCACCTCAGAGATTGATAAAGCTATAAGGTATATAACAAATCAGAGCAACGAAGGCATGAGTTTTCCATTAATCGATCCTGCATGCGGCCTTATATTACTTTATTGAAGTGACATAATAATATGTGGCATCGCGTCTCACGTAGTATCCCGTCCCTTGAACAGCCCGAAATACACAGGAACAGGTGAGCAGCGGGCGGGGTGCGAGCCGCACGGTGGCCCGGACGGGCAAGAATGTCGATAACGCGTGTGGAGTCCTTTCTCCACCGAACCGGAGGTTTGACCTGATGCGCTTTCGTTCCTGCACCGGTATCTGTCTGCTGCAACTGCTCGCCGCATCCATTGTGGTGCGAGGGGCGGATGATCCCTCACCGAC
>CAZNDN010000298.1:0-2641 GCA_964571815.1 uncultured Fibrobacterota bacterium
GGGATGCCGCCCGCGCGCTGATGGGCGAGGGGGAGTTCATCGAAGTGTATGTCAAGGCCGACGTCGAAACCTGCAAGCAACGCGATCCCAAGGGTTTGTACAAGAAGGCGCTTGCCGGGGAGATCAAGGAATTCACCGGCATCTCGGCGCCGTACGAAGAGCCGGAGAATGCGGAACTCGTGGTGGACACCTCGAAGCTCTCAATCGAAGAATCCTCACAGGCCGTGGTTGATTTCCTCATTGATAGGGGAATTGTGGGGCAACCGGTGTGAACGTACGGCTGATTGTATCGGCTGCAAACAACTCGACACAGGTGGGCATGGCAGGCAGCGCATGAAATGCAGTGTCGTTCTTGAGCCGGGCGAGGAAGGCGGTTTCACCGTTACCGTTTCGAGCCTCCCGGGGTGCATCAGTGAGGGGGACACGAGGGAGGAAGCACTCGCCAATATCCGGGAGGCAATAGAACTGCACTGCAGCCCCCTGGTTCGTTCAACTTCATCCCCTGGAGCATAATGAGCCCCAAAAAAGCATTCATCACCGGTGTCTCGGGCCAGGACGGTTCGTATCTGGCAGAGTTTCTTCTGGAGAAGGGGTACGATGTTCACGGCATGATCCGCCGGGCGAGCAGTTTCAACCGCGGGCGGATCGAACATCTCCGACGGCAACAACGGGATACCGAGTTCTTGCTTCACTACGGCGATGTTGCCGACAGCAGCAATCTCAATCGCCTGCTGGAGCGAATACGGCCGGATGAGATCTACAACCTCGCGGCGCAGTCGCACGTGAAAGTCTCGTTCGAGGTGCCGGAGTACACCGCCGAAGTAGACGGGCTGGGGACGCTGCGTCTCCTCGATGCGATCAAGGAGACGGGAATCAGCACCCGTTTCTATCAGGCCTCGACCTCCGAGCTCTTCGGCAAGGCAGCGGAGGTGCCTCAGAAGGAAACCACACCGTTCTATCCACGTTCCCCTTACGGGGCCGCCAAGCTGTATGCCTACTGGGTCACGATTAACTACCGTGAAGCGTACGGGCTGCATGCCGGCAACGGCATCCTTTTCAATCACGAATCCCCGCGACGGGGCGAGAATTTCGTTACCCGGAAAATCACGCTCGGCGCAGCGGCGGTCAAGGCCGGCAGAAAGGAGTGCGTTCGGATCGGCAATCTCGAAGCCAGGCGGGACTGGGGCTACGCCCCCGACTACGTGCGGGCTATGTGGATAATGCTGCAGCGGGACACGCCGGGCGACTATGTGATCGCGACGGGAGAGTCCCACTCGGTGCGGGAGTTTGTCGAAAAGGCGTTTGCCTGTCTTGATATGAAAATCCAGTGGCGCGGCGAGGGGGCCGATGAAGTCGGTGTTGACGCGGTCGGGGGAAAGGTGGTTGTCAGGATCGATCCGCGCTACTACCGTCCTACTGAAGTGGATATTCTTCAGGGTGATGCCTCCCGGGCACGGAGCGAGCTGGGATGGGCGCCCAGCATCAGTTTCGACGAACTCGTGGAGATCATGGTCAAAGCGGACCGGGAGAAAACGAAAACGTAATGGCCAACCGCTCCCGAGACTGGTTTCGGCAGGCTGAACGGGATCTTGAGCAAGCTCGCGACAGCAGGGATGCGCAGCGACACGAGTGGGCCTGTTTCGCCGCGCAGCAGGCAGCCGAAAAGGCTGTCAAAGCGCTCCACCTGAACCGGAACCAGGAAGCGTGGGGCCACGTGATTGCACGCCTGCTTGGCGAGCTTCCCGATGATCTCCAGGTTCCTTCAGGGCTGATCGACAAGGCCCGCGTGCTCGACAGCTCCTATATTCCCCCGCGATATCCCGACAGCTATCCGGAGGGTGCACCGTACGAACATTTCGGTCCCCTCCAAAGCGAGGATGCCCTGACCTATGCCGGTAAGATCGTTGCATTCGTCCGTGCTCAAATGGCCGGCCAGGACTGAGGTCCTGAACCGGCTGCGTTCGTGGTTGCGACGCCGCCTTGTCGAGTATAACACCATTGTCAAGGTTGTCTGTTTCGGCTCGATTACCTCCGAGAGCCGCTGGGGCGTTGGAAGCGACCTCGATCTTGTTGTTATTGTCAAGGACTCGCCCGACAGCGTGCGCAATGCTCTCAGCCGTGACGCAGCCACGCTTCCGGTCCCTCTCGATCTGCTGGTATACTCCGAAGACGAGTGGGAGCGAATGAAAGGCCGGAAATTCCGCGAAATGATCCATAACGAAGGGCTCCGGCTGTATCCTTAGGCCGAATCGGACTCAGCAATCATGAAAACACTCGTTACCGGCAGCGCGGGCTTTATCGGCTACCACGTTGCCTCCGCTCTGCTGGAGCGCGGCGATGAAGTAATCGGGCTTGACAATTTCAACGATTACTATTCTCCGCGCCTCAAGGAAGACCGCAACGCGCGGCTTGAACCGCATAAGGGGTTCCGGTGCGAACGGATGGATCTGGGAGACGGTGATGCCGTGGCTAAGTTATTTCGCGGGGAGCGTTTCGACGCTGTCTGTCATCTTGCCGCTCAGGCCGGTGTTCGCTATTCGCTGGATCACCCGCATGCCTATATCAACGCGAATATAGTTGGATTCCTGAATGTCCTGGAATGCTGCCGTCACTACGGCCCCCAACGCCTCGTCTATGCTTC
>CAZNDN010000299.1:0-2610 GCA_964571815.1 uncultured Fibrobacterota bacterium
CTTCGAGATGTGTGTAACCAACAACAACCGCTACGATTGGACCGACGCGAATTTCAAGTCCTGGTTCGAGCAGAAGCTCAAGGAGAACCAGTATCAGTACGGTATCATGGGTCACAAGATCGACCGGGCCGGGTTTTACACCCCGGGCAGCTTCGATGACGGGACGCCGCGTGTGGCACAAGCATGTCGGGGCGGGGGATTTGGCCGGAACATCGTTGACCATTCCTTTCGGCCGCGTCTCCGGCCGGGGAACGTACGTATTGCGTATAACCGCGCGCAACGTTGACCAGGTCCTGTCAAAGAAATGTGTGGTTGCCGGGAAGTAGAGCAGGGTGCTCCTGGGCAGGGGGTGGCGCCGCGGCATGTGAGCCGGCAACGACACATCCGGGCATGGTCTGGGCTGAGCACAGGTTTCCACGAAACTGCGAGGGGATGGAAACCGGGGCGCTCACGAGCACCTGATCACCGAAGCGGCCGCGGCCCGGCTGTCACGGGACTACAAAGGGGACTCTCCAACGGATTCCCCGTCCGAGCACGCGGATCACGAACCGTCCGCCGGGCAATCCGGCAAGGTCAAGCCGGACAGGCGCCGACGGGCGCGGGTCGTTGCATGTCACGGTACGCAGGCATTCACCACGAATAGAATACACCGACACCTGAAGGGGCGCGCCGTCGCTCAACCGCGCCGAAACCCGAACGATCGCGTTCGTTCGACCGACGGTGATTCGCGGCGGTTTTTGCATGTTCGATGAGAAGGGCTCAGGCCCCAATGCATCATTATCCGCGCGCGAGACGCTTTCATTGTTAATCTCGGCAAGCTCTTCGCCGAAACCGCGATACAGGGTTGCCTGTGGTGTTGCGGTCAGCAGTACCGTTTCGCCGTCGGGCAGCGTGACCTCAACCTCTCTGGTCGTATCGTCCGCGGCCCATGCACAGACCAGCAGTTCTCCGTCGGGTTTCCGGCGCGCCAGGATCCGCACCTTTCCCGGTCGGGGATCGCCGAACCCGCCGCCTGCATCCCGCATGACTTCATACGGATTGTCCAGCACGTAACCCGGATTCGGTCTGTGATCCCCCCAATACTTGTGCTGGGCCCAGTAGATGTGCCGGTGCGGCCCCTCAACGAGTTCGCCTTCATGGATGAAATCGTCCAGGTGGGTGAACAGAGCATGCACGCGGGAGAAGGCTTCGATCTGGCGGAGCCATGTCGGAGGATTGGCGGGATCGAACGGCTCGTTGTCGGTATAACTGTAATTAGTGCCATCCCGTGCCCCGTCGGGCATCAGGAAGTTGATACACCCAACCATGCCGAGTGTATACAGGCATTTGACGTAGCCGATGTACCGATCAAAAACGCTGAACTTCTCCTCACTGACCCACACCCAGCTCTGGTTGAGAGGCTTCCCATGCGCAATCTCCACACCTTTGGCTGCAAGTGCCCGGGAAAGCAGATCGTTGACATTATTGTCGGTACCACCTGAGTTAAGGATGCCGCCGTTATCGGGGCGGTACAGGCTCGCTCCCGGATAATCGTTTATATTCTCGGCGCCGCCGACACCGAATTGAAAGGAGTCCCAGTTGTCGTAACCGCCGTACCGGCCGTAATGGGTGCCGCCGCACAAGCCGTACCAATTGTAGGAATTGCGATTGGGAGCAATCGCTTTCACCGTATCCGCAAGCCGGCCTTCGTAGGAGGCACGACGTTTGTGAAGGTAGAGGTTCCATTTTCCGTAGTGGGGGTGGTCGTGCAGTTCGGTAGTATCGATTGCTTGCATGGCTGCCGTGACACGCGGGTCCTGCTTGAGTTTGTCCCCTCCCCATCCCCACACCGGAATGAACCATTCCGCCCAGTGCTGGATCACGTTGAAATTTACCTTCTCGCCGCCCAGACGCTTCAGGGGGCTTGTCAGGTCCGCAACGACCTTGTCCCAGACCGAATCCGGTGTTTCGGGACTTCCGGTCTTCCCCAGGAACGCACCGGTTGAGTCACGCAGATAAGCTTCAGGGGTCTTTTCCCGCGACACGACATGCTTCTCGCTCCGGAAGTAATTCTGGGTGTTGAGCATGACATCGAGGGGGTAGCGATCGGGATCACTCTTCGCGAGCTGCAAAGCCTTCGAGTAGCTGCTGGACGGGTCGTTGAGAGCGGCGTCGACATTTTTCTCAGTCAGGCGCCCGAAGTAGAGTCCCCAGCCCCAGTTGTCCGCCAGTTCCCTGCGAAGATCAAACGGAACGGTGTTTCCCCAGCCCGGTGCAAGCGACAGGGGCACAAGGCGATGGCCTTTCCTGAGGTGCGGCTTGTCGAGAGACTGAAGGTACTCCGTCGAAGTGACGGTTTCCGCGGCGCGGGCCAAGGCGCAGACCGCGGCAATGACGGCAATGAGAGGCACGAGTGTCCACTGAAGAGCTTTTGGCCGGATGTCCTGCCTGCTTCCTGCGTTTCGTGATTCAGCGTCCGATGCCTGCACAATCTTTTCCTTTCTTTGGCTTCCTCCCACTCCTTCTTCCTTACTCAATATACATACCTTCTTCTATATGCCCTCACTTCCATACTCCGACTCATCCCCGTTCATCCCGATCCCCATCGAACATGCTCACCCTGAGCAAAGT
>CAZNDN010000300.1:0-2605 GCA_964571815.1 uncultured Fibrobacterota bacterium
ATCTCGAACTCTCCATCCTCGGCCTTGCCGATATGCATGCGCGTGTAGCCGTCTTCCTCCCGGGCCATGAGCGCCAGCAACTGCCGCGAGATGGCGGGGAGCAGGACCTGATCGATAATCGTGTCCGCGTTGCGCGCACCGGCTTCCACCGTGGTGCAGCGCTCCGCGATACCGTCGACCAGCTCGGGCGTGCAGCTCAGGCTCATGCCGTGCGCACGGCTGATTCTCTGGGCGATCTTGTCCAGCTTCAGCGCCACCACACCCCGCATCACTTCGGTACTCAGCGGCTTGAACGGCACGATCTTGCAGCGTCCCAGCAGCGCCGGCTGCAGGTACGATGAAAGCGCGGGACGGATGGCGGCCGTGATCTCCGGAAGCGACGGGATCTCCTCAGCTCCGCACATGTCAATGACCGTGTCGGAGGCCAGATTCGAAGTCATCACAATCACCGTGTTGCGGAAACTGATCTCCCGCCCCTCACCGTCGCGCATCACTCCCTTGTCAAACACCTGGTAGAAAAGATTCAACACCTCAAGGTGCGCCTTCTCGACTTCGTCGAGCACCACGATCGAGTACGGTTTGCGCCGAACGGCCTCGGTCAGCACGCCGCCTTCACCGTAGCCCACGTATCCCGGAGGCGAGCCCTTGAGCTGCGATGTGGTGTGTTTTTCCTGGTACTCCGACATGTTGATCACCGTGGCGAACTTCTCGCCGCCGAACAGAAGATCGGCAAGCGCCATGGCGCACTCGGTCTTACCCACGCCCGAAGGTCCGACAAACAGGAATACCCCCATGGGCGCATCGGGGTTGCCCGTGCCGGTCTTGGCCGCCCTGATCGTGTTGGCCACCTCCCCCAGCGCCTCATCCTGCCCGATTACCCGGGCGGTCAGCCGCGATTCCAGCTCAAGCAGCGTCTGCGCTTCGTCCCTGACCATACTCCCCACCGGGATGCCGGTCCAGTCGGATATTACCTGTGCGCAGACGCCGGCCGAGACGTAGGGGAAGACCATGGGCGATTCGCCCTGGATCTCCCGAAGCTCCGCGATTGCCTTCTCCAGCTCGCCGGCCGGCCCCGCGGCTTCCTCCTCCCGCCCCGCTTCCCGGGCCGTGGCGCAGGCGTCCTGAAGCTCGGCCACGCGGCCGGCAACTTCCTTTTCCTTCTCCCATTTGGCGGTCAACTCCTCGATCGATGCGCGCGTGGTCTCGATCCGGCCGCGGCACTCCTCCAGGGGCTCGTCGGTGGTGATAATCCCGGCGTCGCGATCCTTGCTCAGCGTCGCAAGCTCCAGCTCGGCGTTGGCCAGGGCACGTTCCGTATTGTCAAGCTCCGGCGGTTTCACCGCGCGGCTCATCTTCACCCGGCCGCAGGCCGTATCCAGCACGTCCACCGCCTTGTCCGGAAGCTGTCTGCCGGAGACGTAGCGGTGTGAGAGGCTGACCGCCGCCTTGATTCCCTCGTAGGTCACCCGCACCCCGTGGTGCCCTTCGTATACCTTGCCCACACCCCTGAGCATGGTGGCGCACCGCTCCTCGTCGGGCTCGTCGACTTTCACCAGTTGAAACCGACGCGCCAGGGCGGGGTCTTTCTCGAAATACTTGCGATACTCCGACCACGTGGTGGCGGCCATGGTACGAAGCTCTCCGCGGGCAAGGGCCGGTTTCAGCAGGTTGGCCGCATCGCCCTGCCCCGCATTGCCGCCCGCGCCGATCAGCGTATGCGCTTCGTCGATAAAAAGCACGGTGGTGCCCGATGCCGCCTTGACCGCGTCGATCACCCCCTTCAGACGCTTCTCGAACTCTCCCTTGACACTTGCTCCGGCCTGAAGAAGGCCCAGGTCAAGGCCCCACAGGCGTACTTCTTTGAGGTGATCGGGCACGTCACCGCTCACGATCCGCAACGCAATGCCTTCGACGATTGCGGTCTTGCCCACGCCGGCCTCGCCCACCAGGATCGGGTTATTCTTCTTGCGCCGGTTGAGAATGTCGATCGACTGCCTGATCTCATCGTCCCTGCCCAGAATCGGGTCGATCTTGCCCTCGCGCGCCTCCTGCGTAAAATCGGTGCAGTAGCGCTCGAGGATCTCCTCGCCGCCCTTGCCCTTCGCGGCTTCATCGGCCACCGCCCCCCGCCGCTCGTCGCTTTCCTTGACAATAGAAATGTATTCGCTTTTCAGCACCTCGACATTCAGCGGCCGGAGTACATCGGCGTACGCGGTGGTGGCGGTGATCCCGCGCTCCACGGCCGCGGCGAGCATGGCGCCCGAGGGCACGCGCTCCAGCGAAAGCTGCAAAGAGGCAATGCTCCAGGCAAGCTCCATGGTCTCAAGAAGGGGGGGGGAGAAGGAAGGCTTGCCGGTGTTGCCTGTACGAAGAGAGTCCAGCTCGCGGGTAACCTCTTTTTTCAGGGTTGAGAGTTCGATCCCGAAATGGCGAAGAATGCGCGGCACCTCCGAAGACTCGTTGTCGATAAACTGCAGAAACAGGTGTTCCCAGCGAAGCTCATAGTGCCCGCGGTTGACGCAGTAGCCTACCGACGACTCCAGTGCACTCGTACACTGATCCCCCAGACGCTCAAGCAGCGTGCGGATATCTCTGGTTACCATAC
>CAZNDN010000301.1:0-2568 GCA_964571815.1 uncultured Fibrobacterota bacterium
GCGGAATGCTTCCCCGTTGGTCGGGCTCCCCATCGAATCCGCTCACCCTGAGCCCGGTCGAAGGGTGTACCTGGAGTTTCACCTCTGCACTCACGGCACGGCCCCCGCCTTCTCAAGCAGGCGAACAATCCCGGCATGGCCTCCGGCCCGGGCGTAGTCAAGAGCACTCATGCCCTTGTGGTTGACTGCACCCGGGTACGCTCCCGCTTCAAGCAGCAGCACCGCGACACCGGTGAACCCCTGCGCAGCGGCGTACATGAGGGCACTACCCAGTACATCGTTCTCCGCGTTGACATCGGCCCCATGGAACAACAGTTCCTGGACAATCGCCGCGTGTCCGCGCGAGGCGGCTATGATAAGGGGGGTGCTGCCGTAGCGATTGCGCCGCCCCAGGTCCACGAATCCCTCCGAGAGTATTCGCCGTACAGCTTCGAGATCGCCCGTGCGCGACGCGGCCATCAGTCGGGTATACCCGTCGGCCTCAAAGGCCAGCAGCAGTTCTTCGATTTCCCGATATCCTCGCTGCATGGCAATCTGAAGAGCGGTTTTCCCGCTCCCGTCTTCAAGGTTGACATCCGCTCCCTCTTCGGCCAGGGCTTTCACCATCGAGAGCCGTCGGCGCACGACCGCTTTGTGCAGGGGCGCAGCACCTGAAGTATCGATTTCATCGGGATTCGCACCGTATTTCAGGAGCAACCGTGCAAGTGACGGTTCCGACTTGTTGACGGCGGTATGCAGGGCCGTGCCGCCGTCGGGCGCGCGCGCATCGGGGTAGGCGCCCGCGATCAGGAGCCCTTCAACGAGGGTACTGTCAAAGCTGCTGACTGCAATCAGCAGGGCAGGCAGGCCGTTGCGGTCCGTTTCCGTCACGTCGGCGCCGTTGCGGATTAGGAGACGCACCACGCGCGGGGCGTGTGCGTGGAGCGCCTTGATCAGTGCCGATTCCCCGAGGGTGTCGGTGAGGTTGACCAGTGCGCCGCTACCGCAGAGCATGCCGGCAATGGCGAAAGAACGATTCTCGGCCGCGAGAATCAGCGCCGTGCGTCCGCTCCCGTCCGGCTGATCAAGCGGTGCATCCCAGGAGATCAGCAACTCCGCAAACGATGAGCAGCCCGTCGCCGCGGCCCGCGTGAGGTAGGTTCGTCCCAGTGTGTCGGTACACGCAAGGTCGAGTGTGTCGAGGTTAATCCCGCCGAGCGCATCGGTGTCACAGCGGTTCAGTGCCGCAACGAATCCACGATGAGCCTTCAGCAGGCTGTCGCAGTGCTGATTTCCGCACACATGATACAGCGGCAGAGCAGCCAGTGCCGTCACAATGAGGAAAGTCCGGGGATTATTCATGGTGTAGTCGGATTGAGTACGGTTGGCTCCACTACTAAATTTACTCCAGGGCCGGCCCGCCCCCCGGTGGAATCCCGACGGACCAGGATTTCGTAACCGAACACGCTCATCCTGAGCACAGTCGAAGGGTGCACCTGAGCTTCTTTTCGACACTCACCCCACGGTCATGCTTCGACCCGACTCAGCATGAGCGGGACCTTGGGAGGGGCTGAGCAGGGCTGAAGTACTCGGCAGAGGGGGAGGAACACCATGAGCCGGCTGACTGCTGAAGGAGTCTCTTGCATCCCTTGATTCAAGCGCGATATAATTTGATTTCGGGACGTGCCCTGCCGTCACTTCCGAAAATACCGATGCAACCGGTGTTTTCCCGGTTTACGCGATGAACTACCCGGTGAAACGAGCTGTTGTGCATGCCGCCTGGCTTCTTGTGGCGTTCGTGGCTGTCGTTGCGGCCGACGACGGGCGGATCGAAGCTCGCTCTTTCAACGTACCGCTTCCCTATTTGAGCATCGTTTTCAACGAGGATTCATCGCTGGATGAAGTATTCATTTCGTACCCTGAATCCAACGAAGGGTGGGGGATAAGCTATGGTGACGACCGGTACGTGAAGATTACGCGACGAAGTCGCCGTGACCACCATCACCGGGAGCAGGGCGCCCTGGCCGGGGCAATCACCGAATTTGAGGCCGAACAGCTCAATCGGGTGCTCGACGGGCTCGTGAAATCGCTGAAAATCCTCGAACGTGACCTTCAACGAGGCCGCTGGGGACGATGTCTGTACCACGATCGGTACCTGCCGCAGTTTCTCAAAGGGCTCTATTTCCTGGTCCGTGCCGTGCGATGCTCCGCGGACATGGTCCCCAACCAGGCGTGCCCTCCGGACACGCTGTTTGCCCAGCGCGGGAATTCCCTGGAATCGCGGGAACGTATCCAAATCTGGCGTTCAAACCCCGAGCTGGTCACCAGACTGCGTATTGCCGCCCACGAACTTGCATTCCAGGCGCGGCAATGGCAAAAACGGGAGTTGCGCAACCGCAAACGCGACCGGTGGAAAGATCGAAGCGGCAAGTTCGGCACGGCACTCGGCCTGTTCGTCAAGCTCTACTTCGCCCGGCACGCGCCGGATACCGTGGAATCCCCCTGATACGAGCCAGGAGGCGATGCTGTGTGGATGCTGGACCCGCGGAGTATTCGTCCCGCAAAGCGGGACTCACCGAGTTCGGAATG
>CAZNDN010000302.1:0-2556 GCA_964571815.1 uncultured Fibrobacterota bacterium
CCCGAAACGCGAAACGTCAAAACTTCACCTCACTCCGCACCGCATAATTCACATACGTGCCCGCGGCATTGTCCACGCCCTGCACGTAAAGGGTGACATCGACATTCTGGAGAACATTGTAGAAGTACTGCAGGCTCCCGATCACGGCGTCGGGCTCGGACGCGGCGATGGCGCTCAGGGAGACATTCATCAGGTCGTTGATCACGTATCGCAGCGAACCGAATGCATTGTTCGTTCCCCACAATTCGTCCTGTGGAACCGGGTCGCGGTAGAGGTACTCGACAGTGAAAAACCACTCGCGTCTCAGGGAGTAATCCGCTCCGGCCATTGCTTCCAAGGAGTTTTCGCGAGAGTCCAGGGCATGATGTCCGACCATTTCGCCGTACACGCCGATCTCGATATCCCCCTTGGCGCTTACGCCTCCGCATACCTTGTCTTCACGCATACTTTCGCCGGCGTCGCGGTACATGGCCACGGCGCTCATGTCCCAGCCGCCCAGCACTGCAAATGCCCTGGCAGCCGCCGCGTAGGAGTTGTCGAGGCCCGGAAGACCGGCGGTGAGGTCCAGTCCGGAAAGCGGTCCCAGCGGTATGCGCGCATTGACAATATCGCTTCCCCGGCGGCGGAAGGTGATATCCAGCACTTCGACCGTGGAGAAAACATCGATGGGCGAGAAGACCATGCCCTTGCCGAAATTCACAATCCGGCGGCCCATGGTGATATCGGCAAACGGAAGATAGATGGACAGGTAGAGCTTGCGAAGGTCCACAAGCACGGGCGCGCCGCCTGCTGAAAGAAGCTCCCACATCCCGCCTGAAGCACTGTCCGCAAGCTCCCCGGCGGCATCGGTGAACCGTGCAGCCGCGACCCCGTAAGGCATGACCAGGTCCAGCAGCCCTTCGACCTTGCCGTGCCGCCGGCCCACACTCTTCATATCCAGCGAGAACCGGGAGATGCCGTTGAAATCGAGATCGTCCGATCCGCCCTCCCGCACCGTGTGGATTGCCCCCAGGTCGGCGCACATCGAGCCCCGAAATCGCAGGCCGGAGTCGGCACCGCGCGCAACGACACACATCGTGACGAGCGCGAATGCGGCGCACACGAGCAGCGCCGGTCTACGCGGGTCTGGAGTTACGATGGACGTTTTCCGTGCGGTATCCGCCATAGTAAGCGCGCTTTCTGTTGAGATGTGGATGCCGGACCTTTTCATTGCGGATTATTCACAGAAAGCGCTCACCCGGTCTTCGTCCCGATCCATCGGAACTCACCCAGTTCGGATCTGCAGTGGCGAGGGGTGTTGTGAGTGGCTGGGCAAACGGGGACCTCACCGAAGACAATGGCGGTCCTACGGACCTCTTGGTTGTGTCGGGGTGGGTGCAGTTCTACAGACATGCCGCACCTACGGCGCTGGGCGATTTCGGAATGAGGAATGCGGATTGCGGATTGAGAGTAGCAAGCGAAGGTTATAGAGTTTGTGGGATCCTTATGCTGGTCCTGGATGCCACGTAATGGACAACTCACACTACTGCTCGCTGCTCCTCTGCACATCCGCGCCTCTTTCTTGCCGCCCTCTGCCCGCAGCCTTCCGCCTTCCGCCCTCTGCCTTCCGATTCCCGCTCCTACCGCCTCAGTCTGCGCATCGTGAATTCGTCTTTGTCAACGGGTGCGTCGAGTTTGATATCGCTCATGCTGAAAACCGTCTTGCTATCTTTGCGCAGTTTGTTTTCCATGACCGATTTCACCGGGAAGTGCCGCGAGCCGATCTCCTTGACTTCCAGCACCCGCGCCTCTTTCAGCAGCATCCCGCTCTTGGCGTACATCTCTTCTTTCCACGCAATGAACCACTCTTTGTCGACCCACATCTTCCGCCGGAAATACGGCGCGTCCCTGACCGCGGCGTTCAGCTCGACCACGTAGCATGCGCGTCCGTCAAGCGTGTCCTCACCGGCAACCGAGATATCGTACTTGTCGGTCAGCTTGTCAGCCTCCAGCGCATCCTCGTACGACACATCACTGCCCATCATCCCCTCTTTGAGCATGTGTCCCGAAATCTTGACCACATCCTCTTCTTCGGGGAAATAGATCCACAGGTTATCCTCGATCATCAAATACCTCGTCCCCTCATCCTCGGGATTGGTAAACTCCACAATCGACTTCTTCTCCCCCGCCAGACTCTTGATCCGCATACCCTTGGTCCGCACCTGATCCCCGATATGAATCTCCATGCTCGCATCCGCGGTCACGGTCTCATAATCGCGGTTGTGATCCATCTTCTCCAGTATCTCTTCCCCGCTCAAACCAAAACAGGAAACGGCGGATATCATCGTCATCAGAAACACACGAATGGAAGCTCGCGGCATGACCTACTCCTTTTCTTCAAACTGGTGATTGTCGGCAGAGGGCCGCGAGCCGTGGTGCCGGTGCGCCCGCACCTGTCATCCTCTCCACGTTCCGCAAATATCCGTCTACCACAAAATCCTCAAAATCAGTACTCCTCGATTGAAGCCCCACCTCCCCTTGCTCAAAAAGCTCCCTGGACTCACCCCCCCCGTGGGG
>CAZNDN010000303.1:0-2545 GCA_964571815.1 uncultured Fibrobacterota bacterium
TCGCACAAAAAAACAGCCACAGACACATTTCGCACAGTTGTTGCCATTCCTGCCATATACAGAAACTTAGAGGCGGATCTGCTGTGGCATTTGGCTATCGCATGCACTATAATTGTAGACGAACGGAAGAGACAGAACCCACATCTTATGGGACACGAAGGGGGGAGGGTTGAGCATGAACTCACGGAAAACCATGGCCTTGGCTCAATGTATCACGGCCGTGTGTGTCATCGCGGTCTCGGCCACGGCCACGGATTTCGGCACGAAAAGCGGCGCCTTATGGGCGCCGTATGTGGAGTGGAGTATCGACAATGTCTCCTGGTCGGGGAATGCATTCGACGTTGTTGCCGAGGTTGCGTTCTCGCACCAGGGGAGTGATCACGCCACGACTACGGAGATGTTCTACAGCGGCGGCAGCAGTTGGAAATTCCGCTTCGCCGGAACCAGGATCGGGGTCTGGGATTTCACCACCTCAAGCTCAAACGGCAATCTGGACGGTCACACCGGAAGCGTGGAGATCGCGGCAAACGACAATGCCGATATGCGGGGGTTCATGCTTATTCAGGGGCACAAATTCGTTCGCCAGTCGGGTGAAGACGACGTGGAGGGGTTCATTCCCAACATCTGGATGAACTACCGCGAGGAGTATGCCGGCCCCGAGGGAAAGAAAGCATGCGGATGGACACCCATTCAGTATGTGATGGGCAACAGTGGTCGTTGGAACAGCCTTCTCGATCAGGCGTGGGATCACGGCTGTAATGGCGTGCAAGTCCTGCCCCAACGGGACATGATGGACCCGGGCGGCGAAAACAACCCGCATCTGGAGAATTTCCAGGCCATGGAGGAAGCCATTGTCGCGGCGCACAAGCGCGGCATGTTCGTGCATCTTTTCATGTGGGGAGATACGAGGCGCGGGTGGACCCCGCCCGACGGGATCAACAGCGATTCCGACAAGCGGCTCAACCGCTATATTGCCGCGCGCCTGGGCCCACTGCCGGGCTGGTATGCAAGCCTGGGATTCGATCTGATGGAGTGGGCCGACGAAAGCAAGGTGGAAGCGTGGGCCGAGCACTTGCAGCGGAAGCTGGGATGGTACCACCCGCTCGGTGCGCGCAAGGAAGGCTCATTTGAGGCCAGCCTGCCCATCTATAGCACCGACGATCGAATCAGCGAAAACTGGTACAGCGGCACACGCCGGAATTTCGAAGCCGGTGGGAACAAGCCTGTTGAATACTCCCGCCGATTCGCCTACTTGCGTGACAATGTCTGGACAATGGATGCGACTCGAGAGGCTTTCTGGGGATTCGCCCTTGCCGGCGGAGCTGGTTCCATCTGGGGGCACTATCCGGATGGATGCCCCGCGCACAAGGAAGGCAACTACCCCAACCCCGAACAGCTTCGCACGCACCGACGGTTCTGGCAGCACCGCTTTCTTCCCGAGCTTGAGCCCGACGGTGTTCACGACGGTGTGATCACGGCAAAGACCAATGACGAAAGCCACTGGATCCTGTACAAGGAGAGTACTTCTTCCATGACGGTCGACCTTTCCGGCATGAACTCCTCCCAACCCGCGATTGCCGTGGACTGCAAGGCCGACTATGCGGAGACCGACCTGGGCACGCTCCAGCCGGAAAACCGGACAATCACGTTCGACCATTCATCCGACTGGGCGGTGGCCGTGGGCGATTTCGATTCGGGGCCCGCAACGCGAAAGCACAGCCGCGGCGCCCCCAACCCGGCAGCCGGGAACGATATCACACCAAGGGTACGCTGTGCGGGTGATTTCGTGAGGGTGTCGAGGCTGAACCCTTCAAAGGTGTACACCCTTCACGTGCTTGACCTCTCGGGCCGTCGGGTGCTTGCAACGGCGGTCACCGCATGTACGACGTCGGCCACGCTGCCGCGGCCCCCATCGGCAGGCGGTGTGTTTCTGCTGAGAATGCGGAGCGGCGCCGCGGGTGCGGTGACGGAGAAAATTGTCGTGAGATAGGGGCTTGCGCCGCGGCGCAACGGTGCTCGCATTCCGTATCGATCGGATGTACCGTATTCCGTCGCGCCCGCAACTCGGGACTACAAGTGTCCCCGGGTGATTTCCTTCTCCTGTCCGGTCACCGTGAAACCGGCTTCCAGGACATTCGACGGTGTCCGGGCTACGGGCTGGCCGCCTCCCACGAAAACCGTGAACGCTCCGGGCTCGATATACCGTTTGGCATCCTCCCTCACAACGGTGAGTTGATACGGCGTGATGGTAAGGGAGACCGGTTGTGTCTCTCCCGGCTGAAGGTCACAGCCTGATTCGAGAGAGATATCGGCGCGCTTGACGGTGTGTTCGTTCCAGGTGGCGGCAAGATGAAGAGATGTGGGGGTCACCGTGGCGGTCTTGCGCCGCGGGCCGCACAGACACTCTTGCCACCAGTTCGCCTCGGGAATGCCCGGGTGCTCGATACGGGGAGTCTCGGTGCTCAGCAGAGAGACCTGTTCGCTCTTGCTCATGCGCGACACCATGTCCTCGACTCGCTTATCCAGAGGCAGCGCGGGGTTCTTG
>CAZNDN010000304.1:0-2530 GCA_964571815.1 uncultured Fibrobacterota bacterium
CCTTGAATTGGAATGCACAGAGAAAATCATCCGCGAACCTGAATAGGTGCGCTTCCAGATTCCTGCCATACTCCTCCTTCGTTACACCATCGATCCCAACGGCTTTCTTGCCGTTACGAATCTTTCGGGGCTATGTTTCTGATTCAGAGCTCTACACTCTTCACCTCGCTGAACTCGCCCTGGTCCATGCGCTCCGAGTCCTCGGAACTCCCAAGTGCTACCAAGTGACTTGGCTAAGTCTTGCTCGGGGAAACCTCCTTGCTTCCTTGGATCCGGCTCATTGCCAGGTTACTCAATTTGGATTCATTTGGAATGCGGTGAAACGTGGCCGGCGTTCATGAGCTTCAATGTCCTGATATTGTCTTGATCCTTGATCAAGACAAGCCAAATGCCCGTGGGAAGTATTGCCGGATCGAAATGATAGGTTGAAGGCCCCATACCGCTCATTGACGAGACAAAATGGCCTGTTGCCGCATAAATCTCTATTTCGTGAAATCCCGGTTTGGTTACTGTTATTTCGTATGTGCCGCCGTTCATTGTACTCAATCTAAATCCGCGGTTTTGTCCTGCAAAAAGCGTTTGTTCCTTAGCAGAGCCGGTTTCACTGCTTCTTGTCATTTCAAGCTCGAGGGTATGGTTTCCCGAAATGGTGGGCTGAATCACGTCAATGGGATTGCCGTCCATTTTCAGTGCTTTGCGATACCCCCAGCCATTGACGTTTATATCAAACGCCCCTTTACGGTACTTGAAATTGGTAATCTTCATATTGGCCATCGGTTCAGGCACGCAGGGATGGTCGAAGCGGAGTCCCTCCAGGTCGTATTCCATTCCCAGCATGCCGTAATAAATCATCGATATCCATCCGAGAGCATGCCAGAGCTGACCCGGGTACCGGCTTCCATGGCCCGTGTCACCACAGATAAGCTCCATGAATGTTTTGTTCATGGCAGCATCCCTGAGGATCGAAGCAAAGATATGGAGAAGCAGGTCCATATTCCGGGTACGGGCGCACGCCACGGCTTCGCCGACCTCGGTAAAAGGCCAAATCTGTCTGTCGTGCATACCGTCACTGTATACCGGATTTGTATACTTGCAAGGTCCACCCTTGTAAAACCGCTCCATGAATCCCCATTCGGTCCATGCTGAATCCTTGTTTGCCAGTACCGACATTCTCTTTTCCGAATCGGCAATGTCGAAACGGGGCCACACGGCAAACGACTGTCCCAGGTTTTCCCAGTATTTTTTCTCGTAGGCCGCATTGCCCCGAGGAGCAGGAGTATAGTAACCCGCCTCGGGATTCCAGTAGAGATCATTAAGTGCTGCTTTCATATCCGCTGCAATCCGTTCCCATTCCTGTATCTGTGACTGCTCCTCCCCCATCATGGCGCCCATTTTCGCAAGCACCCGATACATTTCCCGGGCAATGATATTCGTACTGAATGCATATCCGCCCGACTCTTCACTGGTTTCAGTGTCCACAAAACTATGGTGATCACAATGGATGAGTTTCTTGTCTTGATCGTATTGTATCCTGGAGACATTGTGCTCCTTGTTCAGTTGATAGACTTCTTCAATCAATGTCTTGTCACCGGTAGCAAGATAATAATCCCAGACGCCGACCGAAGGGACAATCCACCCGTCTTCACCGGTTTGATTAAGCCCCTTGGTAATAACGTATTTCAATGTCTTGCGGGCAGCCGTGGGATCAAACAGATTTCCCATGAGCAATGCATTATACACGGCATCACGGCGCCAGACATTGTATCCTTCGCACTGACGGTACCCGCCCTGAATCAATCCTTCAAGCTCCCCGCCCCTGGTCCAGTTCGGATCATAAGTGGATCGATGAAAAATGGTTATTGCATTGATATAGATTGCATCGACAATCTTGTGACCCGTGCTGAGAGTGGGATACATGCTCAGTTCTTCTCGCTCCACACCGTCCGACTCAGGTGTCCACGTCCCCTCGACATAACATTGGACGGTATTGGTGCCCTTGTACGGTGGAGGAGGAAGCGGCGAGGTGATCGAAATCCCGTCGGTCGAATAGGCGGTAGCCTTATAGTACCCATCGTCTCGCACGCTGTCGCTGTAAACAGTGTAGGAATTAGATTCGAAAATAACATGCTTCTGTGCATGAGAAAGGCTCATGGAAAGCAGTACTATTACCGCAATAGAATTCATCCTCGTCATACTTTCTCCCTTTTTTTCTGAATATTCAGTATATGCTACACTCAAGTGTACGGATGATACGGACAATCACGCAGAGCCCCCCCCACTGAAGGGGCACGGAGAGGCAACAGAGAAGTGCAATTACTAGAGTGTATTTCGTATTGAGTTTGGTTTGATCAGATGTGCCCATTATTTCTCGGTGTACTGTGCCTGTTCTGTGGTTCTCCGTGTGACTATCTTTCTACAGCATCGATACAATCACCTTCTTCCCGCCCCCCCCCCCAGGTAATTGATGTGGGAGCATTGTCGGGGCTGTAAATAAACGAATCCCAGTACGCTTTGTCGATTGCATACACAT
>CAZNDN010000305.1:0-2513 GCA_964571815.1 uncultured Fibrobacterota bacterium
GCATTTCGGCAGATAAACACGGAACGTAGTACCCTGGTTGAGCCGGCTTTCAACCGTCACCGTGCCGCCGTGGCTCTGGACGATACCGAACAGCACGGCCAGGCCCATGCCGGTCCCTTCACCGTGTGCCTTGGTGGTGTAAAACGGTTCGAACGCGTGAGCAAGCGTCTCCTCATCCATGCCGCTGCCGTTGTCACGCACGGTAATCACCGAATACACGGCCGGAGGGACGGTCCCGGCTCTCCCCACAATTTCTTCTTCCACGTTGGATTCTTCGAGGAGAATCTCCAATACTCCCTTTTCATCTTTCATCGCCTGCGCGGCGTTGGTGCAGAGATTCATGACGATTTCGTGGATTCTGGTGGGATCGGCCATGACGGGTTTTGTGTCCCGGGCAAGTGTGCTTCGAATCTCTATGCTTGAAGGAAGGCCGGCGCGGAGCAGCTCCACAACTTCTTTGATCACCGGGCGGATATACTGCGGGGTTCTTCCTTCCGGAGCGCCGCGGCTGAAACTCAGGATCCGGCCGACAAGCTCTTTCGCGCGGTTTCCCCCCTGAAGAATGCGCTTGAGATTGTTTGCGGACCGGCTCCCCGCGGGCACATCGTCCAGAGTCATATCGGCATAGCCGATAATGCTCCCGAGAACATTGTTGAAATCGTGGGCAATGCCTCCCGCCAGCGTACCGAGCGCTTCCATGCGTTCTGCCTGGCGAAGCCGTTCGTTGAGCTGCTTCGTTTCCGTGATATCCTGCTGCGTTCCGCACACACGCAGTGCGTTGCCGCCACTGTCCCGTTCGACGACCTTGCCCTTTTCGGCAACCCGGATCCAGTTGCCCGACTTGTGTTTCATGCGGAATTCGGCCTCGTACATGTCGCTTGCGCCGGCCAGATGATCGGCCAGCCGTTTTCGTGTCCCCGCCAGGTCGTCGGGATGGATGAGGTTCTCTCGGGAGCTGATGTGCGGCCGGATCTCGGACGCGTCGTACCCTTTCATGCGTGCCCACCGCTCGTTGTACACCGCTTCTCCACTCACCACATGCCAGTCCCAGGTCCCGAGTTTGACGGCATCGAGGGCCTGCGAAAGTCGCATGCGGCTTTCAACCAGAGCTGCTTCCGCGCGTTTGCGCTCGGTGATGTCGGTGGCGAAGGCGAATTCGTATTCTTCCTCGCCGTAGCGCACACAGTGACTGGTCACTTCCACCGGAAACACACGGCCGTCGGCGTGCCGGTGCTCGGACTCGAACGTAAGCGTACTGTGCTCCTTAAGCTTCCGCCAGTGGGCGGCACGGGCGTGGTCGGGATAGTTGATGTCGAGGCCGCCGACCGTGTTGCCGAGCAGCTCGTCGCGACTCCTGCCCAGCGACCGGCAGGCGGCGTCGTTGACATAGGTGAACTCCCCCCCGGGCGTGATTTGAAACACGCTCACCGATGCGTGGTCGACGCAGAAGCTCAAGAGCCGAAGCTCTTCCTCGGCATGCCGGCGTTCGCTGAGATCGCGAACCGAGCTGATATTGAGGTTCCGGTTGCCGATTCGAAACCGGCTTGCGGTAATCTCAACGGGGAACACCGTCCCATCCTTCTTGCGGTGGGTCCCGACGCGCAGGTGCCTGCCGGTGGCGTGCGGTACCGGCGGATAGTGTTCCGAATTGCGAATCGAATGAGCAGTTTCGGCCGGCTCGGCCGACAGATCCGGAGCCGAGAGCGCAAGGAATTCTTCCCGGGTGTACCCGTAGAGCGCTTCGGCCATACGATTGGCGTCAAGCAGCTTCAAAGTCTCTTCTTCCACCAGAAATGCCGCGTCGGAGCCCGACTCGAACAGCGAGCGGTATTTCAGCTCGCTTTCCAGCAGTTGCTCCCCGGCCCGTTTCTCTTCGGAGATGTCCCGTACGAAGACCGCGTATCTGCCCTTTTCGGTATCCAGAAACCGTGTCCGGACCGAAACATCGAAAACGCCGCCGTCCTTGCGGCGGTGCACGGTCTCGAAGGTGTCCGAGCCGGCTTGTTCGACCCGCTCGATGTGAGCGGTCACTGCCGCGGCATCTTCACGGGCGTCAAGCGGAGCGATGTGCATGCCGGAGAGTTCTTCCCGTGTGTACCCGCTCATGCCCAGGTAGGAGTCGTTGACGTCAATAATGTGTCCGTCATGGTCAACCAGAAGGAACCCGTCCAGCGATGTCTCCAGCACGGTGCGGTACAGCATCGCTTGTTCTTCGCGGGTCCGCTTGCGGGCATGGTTTTCGGTGCTTTTGTGCGAATGCATGCCGTTTCGGGGTTCCATACGCTTCCCCATTTGTTCCTTCCGGTTCGGGCCGCGTCCCCTCGTTGAAGCCATTCCTCGGAAAGGTGGGTCCCTGCCCTGGAAGCTGAATTGCTTCCAGTACATTGTACCATTATAAGCATCGTTCGACAACAACTGTTCTCGATTCAGAAACCGTCTGTCGAATAACGTATTCGATTTTGTTTCACGACATCCCTGCCCTCGGGCCTTCTCTGTTCAAAGCTGCTTTTCGT